>JBBPIG010000001.1:30401-330401 GCA_038040445.1 Acidobacteriota bacterium
CGATCCTCAATCCTCGATCGTCCATCCTCGATCGTCGATCCTCGATCCTCGATCTTCAGGCAAGCAGTACTGGCGCAGCCTCGAAGAGTTGGCCGAGACCGATGAGTTTCAGGAACTGCTTCATCGCGAATTTCCCGAGAATGCGACCGAGTGGAGCGATCCGGTTGGCCGCCGCAGATTTCTTAAGCTGATGGGCGCGTCGTTCGCCCTCGCCGGACTGACTGCCTGCACACGCCAACCGACCGAGTACATCGCGCCATATGTTCGTCAACCGGAAGAACTGGTTCCGGGCCAACCAGCGTTCTTCGCTACCGCAATGGCGCTCGACGGGATTGCGACGGGACTGATCGTTGAGAGCCACGAGGGACGGCCTACCAAGATCGAAGGCAATAAAGATCATCCGGCAAGCCTTGGCGCCACCGACGTCTTCTCACAAGCATCGGTGTTGGGTTTATACGATCCGGACCGCTCTCAGACTTTGACTTACCTCGGCGACATCGTGACGTGGCCGGCTTTTCTTGGAGCCGTGCGCCCGGCAGTCGAAGCGCAACGCGCGATTGGCGCGCAGAAGACATCCAAGGGCGGCCTGCGAATACTCAGCGGGACGGTTACATCTCCGACGCTGGCGCATCAGATAAAGACTTTGCTTGCCACGCTGCCGACCGCCAGGTGGCACCAGTATGACCCGGCAGGCCGCGACAGTGCGCGCGAGGGCTCGCGACTCTCGTTCGGCCAGTACGCGAACACGGTTTATCGATTCGATAAGGCCGAGGTGATCCTGTCGCTCGATTCGGATTTTCTTGGCTGCGGTCCGGCGAGTCTGCGATATGCGCGGGACTTTGCGGCAAAGCGGCGACTGACGGAAGGCAAGCGCGAGATGAACCGGTTGTACGTCGTCGAAAGCACCGTGACCAACACCGGCTCGGTTGCCGATCATCGATTGCCGATGCGTCCGAGCGAGATCGAAAGTTTTGTGCGTGCACTGGCAACCGCCGCAGGCGTTCAGACGGGACAATCCGACTTCCTGACGGATGGGAAGCGCGCAAAGTGGCTGACCGCGATCTGGAACGACCTCCGCGAACATCGCGGATCGAGCATCGTGATCGCTGGAGACTCACAGCCGCCGGTCGTACATGCGCTGGCTCACGCGCTGAATCAGGCCCTCGGCAACGTGGGCAGCACGGTGATCCATACCGATCCAGTTGAAGCTAACCCGGTCGATGGGATGGCGTCGCTGCGTGAGCTGGTCGCGGACATGAACTCCGGTCAGGTCGATCTGCTTTTGATGCTCGGCGGCAATCCAGTGTACGACGCCCCCGCTGATCTGGACTTCGCAGAGGCGATCCGGAAAGTTCCGCTTCGCGCTCACCTGAGCCTCTATAAAGACGAGACGTCAGAGTTGTGTCAGTGGCACATTCCGGAAGCTCACTATCTCGAGTCGTGGGGCGACGCGCGCGCGTATGACGGCACGGTCTCGATGATTCAACCGTTGATCGCGCCGCTGTATTCAGGCAAGTCCGCGCACGAGGTGCTCGCCGCTTTCATGAATGAACCGGAGCGTTCGAGCTATGACACCGTTCGTGATTATTGGAAGCGGCGCTTCGCGGCTGGAGGTCAGGAGCCCCCGATCAAGGTAACCGCTTCGCAGGCGCCGACGGCGAGTCCCGCGGCGCCCACCGCCGCCCAGCCGATGGCGACGGCCGCACCCTCGCAAACGGCATCAACCGGTTTCGAACAGTTCTGGCGCAAATCGCTTCACGATGGCGTAGTCGCAAACACGGCGCTGCAACCGAAAACCGTGGCATTGAAATCGGACTGGTCGAGCCAGACTTCCATACCCCATCCCTCATCCCCCAACCCCGAGCTGGAGATCGTGTTCCGGCCTGATCCGACGATTCATGACGGGCGCTTTGCCAACAACGGCTGGCTCCAGGAATTGCCCAAACCGCTCAGCAAGCTCACGTGGGACAATGCGGCGATTATCAGCCCGGCGACCGCTGATGGGCTGGGTCTGGGAAAGCGAGTGAATGGCTTTGCAACGAATCGAATGAGCAATATTGGCCGTGAGATTCTCGCCGATCAGATCGAGCTTCAGTACCGCGGCCGCAAAGTCATTGCGCCGGTCTTGATTCAGCCGGGCCATCCCGACAACGTCGTCACGGTGCACCTGGGTTACGGCAGGACAATCGCCGGGAGAGTCGGCTCAAACGCGGGCTTCAGTGCTTACGCTATTCGAACCTCCGACGCGCCGTGGTTTGGCTCAGGCCTTCGAGTCGAGAAGACCGGTGGAAGTTATTCGCTCGCTACCACGCAGGCGCATCACATGCTTGACGCGGAGGAAATAGGCGAGCGGGACATCGTTCGGTCGGGCTCGCTTGAAGAGTACAAGAAGCACCCGGCACTCGCGCCCGAAGGCGCGCACGAGTCGGGTGAGCATGCCTCGCTGTATCCGCCGTTCGAGTACAAAGACTACGCCTGGGGGATGGCGATTGACCTAAGCTCGTGCGTTGGCTGCAGTGCCTGCGTTGTTGCCTGCGTAGCTGAGAACAACATTCCCGTCGTCGGCAAGGAACAGGTGGCGCGCAGCCGCGAGATGCATTGGCTGCGAATTGACGCCTACTACAAAGGCGGGCACGCAAACCCGGAAACCTACTTCCAACCGGTCGCGTGCCAACATTGCGAGGACGCTCCGTGCGAAGTCGTATGTCCGGTTGCGGCTACTGCGCACAGCGCCGAGGGCCTCAACGAAATGACGTACAACCGGTGCGTCGGAACGCGATATTGCTCGAACAACTGTCCGTATAAAGTCAGGCGATTCAATTTTCTTCTGTATCAGGATTTCTACACCGCGAGCCTGAAGATGATGCGCAACCCAGACGTGAGCGTGCGCAGCCGGGGCGTGATGGAAAAGTGCACCTACTGCGTGCAGCGAATTCAGAAAGCGAAGATCGACTCGGAGAAGGAAGACCGAAAAGTGCGCGATGGCGAGATCGTGCCGGCGTGCGCGCAGGCTTGCCCAACCGAAGCCATCGTGTTCGGCAACATCAACGATCACGAAAGCCGCGTCGCGAAGCTGAAAGGCGAACAGCGCAGCTACAGCTTGCTCGGCGAGTTGAATACGAAGCCGCGCACGACTTATTTGGCGGCGGTGCGAAACCCGAACCCCGAGTTGGAGAACGAGTAGCGATGCAGGATCACACGCAAGATCCGGTGAGTGACTCGCCTCCGGCGGTGATTGGAGCGGGGCAGACGTTCGCGTCGGTCACCGACAAGATCAGCTCGATTGCGCTGAGGAAACGTACTCCGACCGGCTGGTTCATTGGCGCGGGAATAGCGTTCATGCTCGCGATGATGTTGTTCTACACGATCGGCTATCTTGTGCTGACGGGCATCGGGATTTGGGGCAACAACATTCCGGTTGGATGGGCGTTCGACATCATCAACTTCGTCTGGTGGATCGGGATCGGGCACGCCGGCACGTTGATCTCGGCGATTCTGTTGTTGTTGAGGCAGCAGTGGCGAACGTCGATCAATCGCTTCGCGGAAGCGATGACGCTGTTCGCGGTCGCATCGGCGGGACTTTTTCCGCTGCTTCACACCGGGCGTCCGTGGCTGGCTCACTGGCTGTTCCCGGTTCCGAACACGATGGGTGTGTGGCCGCAGTTCCGCAGCCCGTTGATCTGGGACGTGTTCGCGGTTTCGACCTACGCAACCGTCTCTGCGCTGTTCTGGTTCATCGGATTGATTCCCGATCTGGCCACGCTTCGCGACCGAGCGAAGCCGCGGGCGGCAAAAATCATCTACGGGATTCTGGCGATGGGCTGGCGAGGCTCGGCTCGGCACTGGCATCGGTACGAGACGGCTTATCTGTTGCTGGCCGGACTGGCGACGCCGCTTGTTGTATCGGTGCACACGGTTGTGAGCTTTGACTTCGCTGTGGGAATCATTCCCGGCTGGCACGCGACGATTTTTCCACCTTACTTCGTCGCGGGCGCGATCTATTCAGGGTTCGCGATGGTGATGACGCTGGCGATTCCGCTGAGAAAATTCTACGGCCTCGAAGATTTCATCACGATGCGGCATCTGCGGAACATGGCGAAGATAATGCTCGCGACCGGATTGATCGTCGGGTATGGCTACATGATGGAGACGTTCATGGCGTGGTACAGCGCCAATTCATTCGAAGAATTCATGATCAGGAACCGGATGACCGGCCCGTATGCGCCGCTGTATTGGGCGCTGATCGTGTGTAACATCGTGATCCCGCAACTTCTGTGGTCCAGGAAGGTCCGTTGGAATGTGCCGCTGCTGTTTGTGATCTCGCTGATCGTCAACGTAGGCATGTGGCTCGAGCGATTCGTCATCATCGTGACCAGCTTGCATCGGGATTTCTTGCCTTCGTCGTGGGCCATGTACAGCCCGACGATCTGGGACTTCTCGATGTTCATCGGCACGATCGGGCTCTTCTTGAGCTTGCTGTTTTTGTTCATCCGCTTCCTGCCGATGATTTCGATCTTCGAGATAAGGACGATCTTGCCGCAAGCCGAGGTCAATGAAGCGGCGGACTGAGGGAAGATCGAGGATAGAGTATCGAGGATAGAAGATCGAGGATAGAGGATAGAAGATCGAGGATAGAGGATAGAAGATAGGAGGTTGCAAATGGCCGTGATAAGAAGCTTCAGAGACTTGGATGTATACAGACTCGCCCTGACTGAAGCCAAGCGAATATTCATGATGACGCGGAGGTTTCCCGCAGAAGAGAGATATTCACTCACTGACCAGATTCGTCGCTCTTCTCGCGCCGTCAATGCGCTGCTAGCGGAGAGCTGGGCGAGGCGAAGGTATCTCGCCGCATTTAGGAACAAGGTCAATGAATCGCTAGGTGAGGCGATGGAGACGCAGGCGTGGCTGGATCACGCACTTGAGTGCGATTACATAAGCGAAGCACTGCATCGCGAACTTGATGACGCTTGGCAGCACATAGGTGCGATGCTCAACCGAATGATCCAGAGCGCTGAACAGTTTTGTAAATCGCAGAAATAGCCATTCAGTAAGGAGACTGTGATGCGATCCTCAATCCTCGATCCTCGATCCTCGGTTCCGCGGCTTTATGGCTTGATGGCCGAGTTTGAAGAACCGACCAGCGTAGTGGTCGCGGCCCGGCGCGCGCACGAGGAGGGCTATCGCAAGATGGATGCGTACACGCCCTTCCCGATTGAAGAACTGACCGAGGCGATCGGGATTCGTCACACCAGACTTCCGCTCATCGTGCTGATCGGCGGGATAGCCGGGTGTCTCGGCGGGTTCCTGTTGTGTTACTGGGTGTCGACGATTGCCTATCCGCTAAACATCGGAGGGCGGCCGCTCAACAGTTGGCCCTCGTTCATACCGGTGACGTTCGAATGCACGATCCTGCTGGCGGCGCTGTCGGCGGTGTTTGGGATGCTGGCTTTGAATGGTCTGCCGCAGCCTTATCATCCGGTGTTCAACGTGCCGAGCTTCGAGCAGGCGACTCGCAATCGCTTTTTTCTATGCATTGAGGCGAGCGATCCGATCTTCCAGGAGCAGGTGACCCGTGAGTTTTTGATGGAGCTTGGCCCGACGGAGGTTAGTGACGTTGAGTTTTAAGATTGCTAAACCCAAAGACGCAAAGACACGAAGGAGCTTCGTACGGCCTTTGTGTCTTTGTGCCTTTGTGGTTGGCTTTTCAGCTTTTTTGACTGGCTGCCGCCAGGACATGCATGATCAGCCGAAGTACCGGGTTCTGAGACCGGTCGATCAGATCGGATCAATCAACGACGGGCGTTCGGCGCGGCCCCTGGTAGAGGGCGTCGTCGCCCGCGGTCAGTTGAAAGACGACGTCGAGTTTTACACCGGCAGGCTTAGACAAGCTGCGCAGTCTGGCTCGGCAAGCGCTGCCCCACAGCCCGGAGCTGCGAGCCCGCAAGCGGAGCAAGCATCGCCGCAGACCTATCAAGGATTCGTCACCGAGTTTCCAATGCCGATCACCGCCTCAGACCTCGATCGCGGGGAGGAGCGTTTCAATATCTTTTGCGCGGTCTGTCATGGCCGAATGGGAGACGGGTTGGGAATGATCGTTAAGCGAGGGTTCCGCAAGCCGCCTTCTTTTCATGACGAGCGATTGCGCAACGCGCCTGTCGGATACTTCTTCGATGTGGAGACCAACGGCTTTGGAGCGATGCCCGATTACGCCTCTCAAGTGCCTCCCGAGGATCGGTGGCGCATCATCGCTTATATTCGTGCGCTGCAATTGAGTCAGCGCGGGACCCTCGCCGATGTGCCGCCGAGCGAGCGTGAAAAGCTAAGCGCCGGAGCGCCGCAGCCGGGAACCGAAAAGCAAGAGGAACACCGCTAGTGATCGAGATGATCGAAAAGACTCCGCCCGAGTTAGATCAATTCCAGCGCCGCGCGCTGATAGTCGGCGTGATCGGCGGCGCGGTATGTGTCGGCGGCGCGGTGTTCAATCCGGAGCAGTTCTTTCGCTCATACTTGCTCGGGTATGTCTTCTGGATCGGCATCGCGCTTGGCTGTCTGGCGATCTTGATGCTTCAACATATGTCGGGAGGAGCATGGGGGCTGGTGACAAGGCGCTTGCTCGAGGCTTCGACGCGAACGTTCCCGCTGCTTGCGTTGTTATTCTTGCCGGTCGCGTTCGGCGTTCGATCTATTTTCACCTGGGCGCAGCCGGATCATTCCGGGGCGAGCGAAGCACTAAAGCATGCTCTGGCGCACAAGGCCCCTTATTTGAACGTGCCGTTCTTTCTGGCGAGAGCGGTTTTCTACTTTGCGGCGTGGAATGTGATGGCTTACTTCTTGAGCAAGTGGTCGCTTGAGCAGGACCGCACAGGGCATCGCCCGGTCACCACGAAGCTTCAGGGGCTGAGCGCGCCGGGACTTTTGCTGTACGGGTTCACGGTGACCTTCGCGTCAGTCGATTGGCTGATGTCGCTCGAGCCGCAATGGTTCTCGACGATGTACGGAATACTGGTGATGGGCGGCCAGGGCTTATCGGCGATGGCGTTCATCATTGCGGCGGTGGTTCTGCTGGCGCGCTACAAGCCGATGTCGGAGGTGATCAAGCCCTCGCACCTGCACGACCTCGGAAAACTGATGCTTGCGTTCCTGATGCTGTGGGCTTACTTCAGCTTCTCTCAGTTCTTGATCATCTGGTCAGGCAACCTGCCTGAAGAGATTCCGTGGTACGTGCGACGACTTCAGTCGTCGTGGAAGTGGGTCGGTCTCTCCCTGGTGGTGCTTCAGTTCGCGCTGCCGTTTGTGTTGCTTTTGTCGCGAGACTTGAAGCGCAATGGCCGGACGCTCGCGGTGGTTGCGATAGCAATAATCGTTATGAGGTTTGTCGATTTGATCTGGATGACCGGCCCCGAGTTTCACGAGGGCGCGTTCTGGATTCACTGGATGGACGTGGTGATGCCGATCGGGTTGGGCGGACTGTGGCTGGCGTATTTCGCTTATCAACTGAAGACAAGACCGCTGCTGCCGATTGGAGATCCTGAGTTGGAACACGTGCTCGCGCATAGCGGAGGGCACTAGAGGGCTAAGAGTATCCGCGCAAATCCGACCGAATCAGTGTCATCCGTGGTCTATGGGCACTGCGATTCACGAACTCATAGACCACGGATGACGCGGATTTGACGGATTCGCACCGATTTCTCACGATCGATCAAACGGGAGGCGAATGGCGGAAGATCGCACAGACAAGGTTGTAGCGAGCGACTCGCACGGCATCGGCGTTGGCCACGAAGCCAGCGATCTGAGAATCACTCCGGTCGTGTGGTTCTTGATTGGGCTCAGCTTTGGGACGGTCGTCATCTGCTTGCTTATGGCCGGTCTGTTCGACGCCTTTGGGGATCTTGCAAACGACGCGGAAGGGAAGCCATCGCCGCTGGCGAGCGAGCGCCAGAAGCTTCCGCCTGAGCCGCGGCTGCAACTCGCTCCTTCGACGGGCGAACAGTTGGAGGGCAAGCAGCCGAATCTCAAAGAAGACCACCCGCTTCAAGAGATGAAACGGGTCCGCGCTGAAGAGAATAAGAAACTGAGCAGCTACGGTTGGGTCGACGAAAAGGGAGGAGTCGTCCGGATTCCGATTGAAGAAGCGAAGAAGCTGATCCTTGAGAAGGGGCTTCCGACGAGGCAGAAGTGAAAAAGGCAAAAGGAAAAAGGCAAAAGGAAAAAGTGGAAAACAGAACGGTTGCGCAAACAGAGGTGTGCCGCTTTGGATTCGCTTGGCCGCGAGCATTCGTCACGCCAGCTCTGAACTTTTTCCTTTTTCCTTTTGCCTTTTGCCTTCTCTCTTGCCTTCCCGTCTTCGCTCAGGGCTGGGCTACCAAACCGCCGCCTCTAACCAGCGCGGATCCGTCCGAGGGCAAGATACGTCTGCTCGAAGACGTCGGCATAGACCAGCGGCTCGGCGAGCAGCTCCCGCTCGATCTGATTTTTCGGGATGAGAGCGGATCGCCGATCCGGCTCGGAGATTGTTTCGGAGAGAAGCCGGTGGTGCTGGCGCTCGTCTATTACAACTGTCCGATGCTCTGCAACCAGGTTCTGAACGGACTCACGAGCGCGCTCGGTGTTGTCTCTTTCGATATCGGCAAGGAATTCGAAGTCGTCACGGTAAGCTTTGATCCGCGCGAAACGTCAGAGATGGCGCGAAACAAAAAGCAAACCTACATCGACTGGTATGAGCGTCCGGGCGCGGCTGAAGGCTGGCACTTTTTGACTGGCGATAAGGCGTCGATCGACAAGCTTACCGAAGCCGTTGGGTTTCACTACAGGTTTGACCAGTCGACGGATCAGTTCGTTCACGCGAGCGGCATCATGATCGCGACGCCCGAGGGAAAACTTGCTCGCTACTTCTACGGTATCGAATACGCGCCGAAAGATCTGCGCCTCGGGTTGGTTGAAGCGTCCGACAACAGGATCGGGAATCCCGTCGATCGCCTGCTTCTGTACTGCTTCCACTACGACCCGGCGGCGGGTAAATACGGGGCGGTTGTGATGAACATTCTCAGGCTCGCGGGGGTTGTCACTCTGGCCGGCGTCGTCGCGATGCTGTGGCTGTTAAGGCGGCGCCGCCCGGTCGAGCAACCCGCGAGCGTAGGAGGAATGATCTAGGTCATGCAGGTGAGCGTGCCCTTTTCACCGGAGCAGGCCTCGACCCAGGCGGGGCGAGTCGATTCGCTTTTTGCCTTTCTTTGCGTGCTGACGATCCTGATCGGCGGACTCATCACGCTTGTGCTCATCTACTTCGCGGTCAAGTACCGCCGGAGGAAAGACGACGAGATACCGCGGCCCATCGAAGGGTCGATGAAGCTCGAAACGGTTTGGATGGTGATTCCTTTCATCATCTCGATGGGTATATTCGTTTGGGGCGCGAGCATCTACTACACGATGTACCGGGCTCCCAAGGAAGCGCTGGAAATCTACGTCGTCGCCAAGCAGTGGATGTGGAAGTTTCAGCACCTGGACGGTCAGCGCGAAATCAATGAGCTGCACGTTCCGGTCGGACGCAAAGTCAAAGTCACAATGACCACCGAAGACGTTATTCATAGCTTCTTCGTCCCGGCATTTCGCATCAAGCTGGACGTCGTGCCCGGCAAGTACAGCACAATATGGTTCGAGGCGACCAAGCCGGGCCGTTATCATCTTTTTTGCGCCGAGTACTGCGGCACCAGCCATTCGGGAATGATCGGGTGGGTCAATGTGATGGAAGCGTCCGAGTATCAAGCGTGGCTCGCCGGGGGCGCTGTCGATGGGTCGCTCGCCTCGACGGGTGAGAAGATGTTTCAGCAACTCGCTTGCATTACGTGTCACCGCAGCGATGCTCAGGGACGAGGCCCGGTGCTCGAGGGATTGTTCGGCAAACAAGTTCAGTTGCAAGACGGCGCTAAAGTGACCGTCGATGAAGCCTATATTCGCGAGTCGATACTGAATCCGCGAGCGAAGGTCGTCGCGGGATTTCAGACGATCATGCCGACCTTCCAGGGACAGGTCAGCGAAGAACAGTTGTTACAACTGATCGCATATATCAAGTCGATAGGATCTAAACCACCGGGCAGGGAAGCGGGCGCCGCTCAGCCCTTGGGCGGCTCCGGAGTGAAGCCGCCTCAGCAATAGGCAAAGGATTATGGAAAGCGTAGTCGAAGTTGTCGTGCCACCTCGCACTCATTACGTCAACGCGACGTACGGCGTGAAGTCGTGGCTGCTCACGACGGATCACAAGCGCATCGCGCTTCTCTATCTGGCGTCGGTGACATTTTTCTTCTTCCTTGGCGGCTTGTTTGCCGTGTTGATTCGTCTCGAGCTGCTCACGCCGCAAGGCGATCTGGTTCAAGCCGAAACTTACAACCGGCTGTTCACGATGCACGGCGTGGTGATGGTGTTCTTCTTTCTGATACCGGCGATACCGGCGGTGCTGGGAAACTTTCTTGTCCCGCTGATGATCGGCGCGAAGGACCTCGCCTTCCCGAAGCTAAACCTTCTTAGCTGGTACATCTACATCGCCGGAGCCTCGTTCACGGTCCTTGCCATAGTTCTGGGGGGCGTCGATACGGGTTGGACGTTTTATACGCCGTACAGCTCGACCTATTCGAACGGCAACGTGATTCTGAGCGGCATCGGAATTTTCATAACCGGTTTCTCCTCGATCCTGACCGGGCTGAACTTTATTGTCACGATTCATACGATGCGGGCGCCCGGGCTGACATGGTTCAGGCTGCCGCTGTTCATCTGGTCGCACTACGCGACCAGCTTGATCATGATCCTGGGGACTCCGGTCATCGCAGTGACCGTGTTGTTGCTGGCCCTCGAGCGATTGGTTCACATCGGCATCTTCGATCCGGCATTGGGGGGCGACCCGGTCTTGTTCCAGCATCTGTTCTGGTTCTACTCGCACCCGGCGGTCTACATAATGGTGTTGCCGGCGATGGGGGTGATCAGCGAGCTGATAGCGAACATGGCCAGGAAGAATATCTTCGGCTACAAGTTCGTTGCCATGGCCAGTATAGCCATCGCGGTATTCGGCTTTCTTGTATGGGGTCATCATCTGTTCGTCAGCACCCAGTCAGTTTATGCGGGGATGGTCTTCTCTGTGTTGAGCTACGCGGTCGGGATACCCTCGGCGGTGAAGGTGTTCAACTGGACAGCGACGCTCTACAAGGGATCGATCTCTTACGACACGCCGATGCTTTATGCTTTTGGCTTTATCGGGTTTTTCATCATTGGCGGAATGACCGGTCTGTTTCTGGCGGCGCTGGGCATCGATATTCACGTTCACGATACTTATTTCGTGGTCGCGCACTTTCATTACATCATGGTCGGCGGAACCATCATGGCTTATATGGGCGGGTTGCACTACTGGTGGCCCAAGATCACCGGCCGCATGTACCCGGAAGCCTGGGCGCGGTTCGCGGCGCTGGTAATCTTCGTCGGGTTCAACCTGACGTTCTTCCCTCAGTTCTTGCTCGGCTACATGGGTATGCCGCGCAGGTACTACGCGTATTCTTCGGAGTTTCAAGTATTGAACGTGATGTCTTCAGCGGGTGCGTCGATTCTCGGGATGGGGTACCTGATCCCGATGATCTATCTCATCTGGTCGATGAGGTACGGCCGGCACGCGCCGCCGAACCCGTGGGGGGCGTTTGGGCTTGAGTGGACCACCGCGTCGCCGCCTCCGACACAGAATTTCGAGAAGACTCCGGTGGTGACGTGGGAGGCCTACGAATTCAGACCTCGTGAGGAGATGGATGTCGTCAGCGTGAGAGATGTACTGGACCAGACGCTTCGACCGGGCGGAGTGAGGGACGATGGAGGATAGAAGATAGAAGATTGAAGATCGAGGATAGAAGATAGAAGATGGAGGATAGATGATAGAAGTTTGGAACAGAATTGAAATTGAAAATTACAAATTGAAAATTTCAAATTTTCAATTTTCTATCCTCGATCCTCGATCTTCTATCCTCGATCTTCTATCCTCGATCTATCCTCACTCTCGGATGGAGAATTGACTTGTCAGATACTCACACAGCAACACATGCCGGGCTGGCGCACCACTTCGACGATCTCGAGCAGCAGCGAGAGGCCGGGACGCTCGGGATGTGGGCTTTCCTGGTCACCGAGGTGATGTTCTTCGGTGGCCTGTTCCTGGCCTACATCCTGTATCGATCGAAGTATTCGGTTTCATTTGAAGCCGCCAGCGCGCACCTCGATTGGAAGCTTGGTGGGTTTAATACAATCGTTCTGATTTGCAGCAGCCTGACGATGGCGCTTGCGGTTTTTTACGCCCAGACTGGAAGCCGCCGGAAATTGATCGCTTTTCTGATACTCACTGAAATCCTCGGTTTGACGTTTCTTGCCGTGAAGGCTTACGAGTATCACGACAAGTGGGTACATCATTTGGTGCCGGGGCTTCGCCCGTTTGAATGGACCGGAGACGGAGACCCTGGAAACGTCGAGATGTTCTACTGGTTATATTTTGCGATGACAGGCGTGCATGCGCTGCACATGATAATCGGCATCGGCGTGTTGACCGTCCTGATTCTAATGGCTCGGCGCGGCCGCTTCACTCCCGAGTACAATTCGCCGGTTGTGCTGTCGGGTCTCTACTGGCACTTCGTGGATATCGTTTGGATTTTTCTATTCCCGTTGCTCTATCTGCTCGGCGCGCATCAGGGTCATTGAAGGACGGATTCATGACAGAGCACATCGTTCCAAAGAAAACGTACTTCGTGATTTTCGGCGCCCTGATGGTGTTCACGGTAGCCACGGTCATCGTCGCCCGATACGATCTCGGCCGGTGGAATGCGGTCCTAGCGCTGACAATCGCGGTCTTGAAAGCCACGCTCGTGGTGCTCTACTTCATGCATGTGCGTTACGGTTCTCGATTGACGTGGGTTTTCGCGTGCGCCGGTTTCTTCTGGCTGGCCATCATGGTGGCGCTGACGTTGAGCGATTACATGACTCGAGGCTGGCTTACGATGGCTCACTAACCCTTCGCGCGACAGCCCAACTTCCGATTTCAGTCTTACTCCGTATGTTTGCGCCGAACTCTGAACCCGGAACTCTGAACCCGGAACCCCAGACGTTCCAGTTGTCGGATTTGGGCGACATTGCTATGATCCCGACATCACCGACGAGCCAACCAGGCGAATGGCACAAACTGATTCGCTAACTTTCTTGTCGATTTTCGAGGAGCTGCTTCTATGTTGAAAAGTTTAGTGTGCGTTGCGATCGCGAGTCTTTTGACTGCGGTAACGTCCTATGCGGCGGAACAGGGTCGCAAGGTTGTGATCTACGACGGTGTCGCCACCGAAGTGACCGCCGCAGCCGAAGGGTCGAAGGACCTTTGGGTAACCATTAAAGACCTGAAACGGGCTACGCGGTTCGTGGTTAAGCCTCAAGGCATTTGCCGCGATGAGCTTTGCTTCCCGATTCCAAAAGGCAAGAAGACCGGGTTCCTATCCAAGAAAGGATCGGTCACTTGGTTCAACTTGAGCGAGTTCGCGCGGCTTGTTAAGCAGCCGGTCGCGCCCGATGAGAAGAATGCCGTGTGGTATTTCGGCAAGCGTGAGGATGAGCGCGGAACCTATCTGGCGTCGCTCGAAGCGCCAGACTTTACGCTGCCCGACATGTCCGGGCGCACGCATTCGTTGTCGGACTTTCGCGGCAAGAAGGTATTGCTGGTGACCTGGGCTTCGTGGTGAGGGTGCCGCTTCGATCTGCCAGGATGGCAATCGCTATATCACGAACTGAAGGGCAAGAACTTTGAGATCATCTCGATAGCTCAGGACACAGGCGGCGTGAAGGATGCGGGACCGTGGATCACCGCGGCGAAGGCCGAATTCACCGCGTTGATCGACGACAAACACATCGTGACGCAGCTCTACAACATGGTAAACGTCCCGACTGCGGTTTGGATCAACGAGCGGGGGCGGATCGTCCGGCCCAACGAAGTGGGCTACGTCGATAATCGGTACAAGGCCATGCACGGCATCGATGCCGGGCCGTACCTGGACGCAATACGGGATTGGGCGGCGAATGGAGAGCGCAGCGCGTTCTTGATGAGCGAGGCGGAGCTGAGAGAACGAATGAAACCGCCAAGTCCCGATCGCGCGATGGCCGACGTAGAGTTCGCGCTTGGCGAGTATCTATACAAGAACGGCAAGGGTCCGGATGCGATTCCGCACTTCAAGGAAGCTCAGCGGCTGTCACCTGACAATTGGAACTACAAACGGCAGGCGTGGGCGTTGTCGGATGCCGAACGGGACTACGGCACGAGTTTCATGAAGGAAGTACAGAAGCTGAATGGGAAGCCTTACTACGAGCCGAGGAAACTGCCGGAGGCGAAGAAGCAGCAATAGCGAGATCGATGGTTCCGGCGGTCGAAGGCTAATCAAGAGACATCTGACTGAAACGAATAAACAGTTCGCTCAATAGCGGTTGTAGCCTAGATTCTCGTCGTACCGATTGCCTAACTCAGGAGACTGGTTAGATCGTCGCGTCCCTTTCTTGGTATCCGTTGAAACCGAATCCGATGCGAAACCATTTTGGTTGCGCACTGACGTAGTTCTTCCCTATCCTGATTCGGGTGAAGATTCGCTTCTACCTCGACACAGCTACGGGACTGCCGCACATTTATCAACACGGCATAGACGAGGGCGAAATCGAAGGTATTCTGACAAGTCCCGGTGAGGACCGCCCGGGCCGCGAGGGTTCGCGAGTTGCGATCGGGCAGACCTCGGCTGGCCGATATCTGCGCGTGATCTACGTGCGCGATCCTGAACCCGATAGCGTCTTCGTCATCACGGCTTATGAACTTGGAGTAAAAGCACTCTCAGCGTATCGGCGAAGACAAAGAAAGAAACATAGATGAAACCGAACAAGTATCCAACCGGTTGGAATGAGCGTAAGGTTCGCAAGGTGCTAAAGCACTACGAGTCGCAGACTGAGGACGAGGCCATCGCAGAAGACGAAGCGGCCTTTGAGCTGAAAGATCAGACCGTGATGGTCGTCCCCAAGAAACTCGTTCCGAAAATCACTCGGCTTATAGAGCAACAACGTCCGCGCTCGAGCCGTGCGTCGAAGGCTTAATAGTTACCCGGCTCGCCGGTAACGTTGAGAGGGTGAGTCCCTGCGCCGGAAGCGCGCGCTCCAGAGTGCAGAGTCAGCTACCTGATAAGACGTTATGCCAGCACAAACGATTCAAAAGTCACTCATCAAACTCACTCTCAACGGCGAGCAGACCGAAGTCGCTTTTGCACCGCACAAGACACTGCTTGAAGTTCTGCGAGAAGATCTGGCGCTTACCGGAACCAAGCACGGATGCGAGCTTGGCGAGTGCGGCGTGTGTACGGTGTTGATCGATGGCCAGCCGATGCTCTCGTGTCTCTTTCTCGGTCTCGATGCAGAAGGCCGCGAGGTGACTAGCATAGAGGGCATGGCTGCGGGGGGGCAGCTTCATCCGTTGCAAGAGACATTCGCCGATCTTGGCGCCGCCCAGTGCGGCTACTGTACGCCGGCCTTTCTGCTGGTTGCCAAAGAACTGCTTGAAAAGAATTCGGCTCCGACGCGAGGGGAGATTCAAGACGCGCTGGCGGGGAACCTATGCCGGTGTACCGGCTACATAAAAATCTACGAAGCAGTGGAACTGGCTGCTGCGAGAATGCGCGGCGAGGAGGTCGAACCCGCAAGGGAGATTCTCTACGGCATTGACGGCGCGGCAATCGAGAAACGATGATGCTCTTTAGCAGCGAAGTGCCTGGGTGGTGACCTATGAGCCTACGAAAAGAAGATCAGCTTTTTACGATCGAATACCCGGAGTCGGACGGTGAACCCATGGCTGAGACCGACGTGCACTATCGTCTGATGACTGATCTGCGGTTCGAACTCGAACAGTTCTTTCGTGACGACGAGGATGTCTACGTTTCGGGAAACATCTTGCTTTACTACGTCGAGGGCAATCCGAAGAAACGTGTCGCTCCCGATGTGCTCGTCGCGCGCGGCGTCCGAAGAGGCGAGCGCCGCGTATACAAGCTCTGGGAGGAGGGACGGGCTCCGGATGTCGTGTTTGAAGTCTCTTCGCGACAGACGTGGAGGGAGGACCTCAACACAAAGTGGCGATTGTACGAAGACCTCGGGGTGAAGGAGTACTTCATCTTCGATCCGGAATACGACTATCTTGTTGAGCCGCTCATTGCCTGGAGGCTGGAATCGGGCCGCTACGAAGCGGTGGAGGTCGTCGAGGGAGCCGTCAAGAGCGAAGTGTTGGACCTGGAACTGGTCAATACTGGAGAGACTCTGCGTCTCCGGAATCTCGTGACGGGTCAATTCTTGCTCACGCCTTCGGAACTCGCGGAAGAGGCCGATCGTCTTCGACGGGAAGTTGAGCAGCTCAGGGGTAAGAGTTAGACGAGCCGGGCGGTCGCTCCGAAAGCCGTTATTATTCGTTATTATTCGGTCTATCCATGCCAACTAACAACCGCGGTGAAGATCAGTTGAGAGTAGTCGGAAAACCTCTCCGCAAAGTCGATGCTCGCGCGAAGTGCACGGGGCAAACTCGATTCGCCGATGACATCATTCTTCCGCGAATGCTGTT
This sequence comes from Acidobacteriota bacterium, assembly GCA_038040445.1. Classification (NCBI taxonomy): domain Bacteria; kingdom Pseudomonadati; phylum Acidobacteriota; class Blastocatellia; genus Candidatus Onstottus; species Candidatus Onstottus frigus. Next base: position 47,032 of record JBBPIG010000001.1, read on the forward strand.
CGCCAAGCTGCTCCGCTCGCCCGTCCCTCACGCTTTGATCAAGCACATTGACGTTTCAAAAGCCCTCGAGCTTCCCGGCGTAGTCGCAGTCCTCACCGGCAAAGAACTGCCAATCCCTTACGGCATCCTGCCAGTCAGCGAGGACGAGCACGCGCTGTGCATCAATAAAGTCCGCTTCATCGGCGACCCCGTCGCCGCGATCGCCGCACTCGACGAAGACACCGCCTTCGATGCGATGGATCTTATCGAGGTCGAGTACGAATCGCTCACGTCAATCGCGTCAATAGAAGGCGCATTGAATACGCCCGAGCCGCGCATTCACGAGTACGGCGACGGCGGCAACGTACACAAGAAAGTGTCGCTCGAGTTCGGCGACGTTGAAGAGGGATTTGCTGAAGCCGATCTTATTCGAGAAGACGTTTTCTTCTATGAAGGCAACACCCATTTGCCACTGGAGCAGCACGCGGCAGTTGCTGTCTTAGATCCGGACGAAAAGCTGACGCTGTGGAGCGCGACTCAGACTCCCCACTACGTGCATCGCGCGCTTGCCAAGGTGCTGGAGATGCCGGCCAGTCACATTCGAGTGATTGCTACTCCGAACGGCGGAGGCTTCGGCGGCAAGAGCGATCCGTTCAATCACGAGATTGTCGTCGCGAAGCTCGCGATGATGACCGGCCGCCCGGTTAAGATCACGCTGACGCGCGAAGAAGTCTTCTATTGTCATCGCGGCCGGCATCCGGTGTTGATGTGGGTGAAGACCGGAGTAAAGAATGACGGCGCGATCACGGCGATGCACTTCCGCTCGCTGCTCGACGGCGGGGCATACGGCAGCTACGGCGTCGCGAGCACTTTTTACACCGGCGCGCTTCAGACCGTGACCTACGAAGTCCCGCGCTACAAGTTTGAAGGCCTTCGAGTCTTCACCAACAAGCCTCCTTGCGGGCCGAAGCGGGGACACGGTACCCCTCAGCCTAGATTCGCGCTGGAAGTTCAGATCGACAAGATAGCTGAAGAGCTTCAGCTTGATCCGGTCGAGATGCGCAGGCGGCACCTGGTGAAGCCCAATACCGTTACCGCGAACTATCTTCGCGTTGGGAGCGTCGGGCTGGGCGATTGCATCGACAAAGTTGCCGGCGCATCGGACTGGAAGGCCAGGTTTCAAAAGCTGCCTTATGGCAAGGGCGTCGGCTTCGCGTGCAGCTCTTACATCTGCGGCGCAGGCTTGCCCATCTACTGGAACAACATGCCGCATTCCGGTGTTCAGCTTCGGCTGGATCGTCAAGGCGGCGTGTGCGTGATGTGCGGCTCGATCGACATAGGCCAGGGTTCTGATTCCATTCTTGCCTACATCGTGGCTGAAGTGCTGGGCATCGACCCGTTCGACATTCGCGTCCTCACTGCCGACACCGATCTCACACCCGTTGATCTGGGCAGCTACTCGAGCCGCGTCACGCTGATGACCGGGCACGCGGCGCTGCAAGCCGCCGAACGCGCGCGCGAGTTGTTGGCTAAGGCCGTTGCCGAAAAGCTGGACGTTCCTACTGAATACATCACCTTCGCTGATCGCCGCGTCTTCGATGTTGAAGACGCCGAGCGAGGGATGACCTTTGCCGAAGCCGTGCAGCTTGCGGAATCGAAGTTCGGCGTGATAGGCACCGTCGGTTCTTACACCCCGCCGCGCTCGCCGGGCAAATACAAAGGCGCGGGCGTCGGGCCTTCGCCGGCATACAGCTATTCGGCAGCGGTGGCAGAGGTGGACGTCGATCCGGAGACTGGAATCGTCGTGGTCGAGCGGGTCTGGATCGCTCACGACGTCGGGCAATCGATCAACCCTGCATTGGTGATGGGTCAGGTCGAGGGCAGCGTCTACATGGGTCTGGGCGAAGCATTGATGGAAGAGATGGCTTATCGCGGGAACCGAAACGTCGTGCATAAGTTTCCTTCGATGCTCGAGTACAAGAGCCCGACGACGCTGGAGATGTGCGACGTGAAGACTATCTTGATTGAAGACCCTGATCCCAACGGACCCTTCGGCGCTAAGGAAGTCGGGCAAGGCCCCCTCCTGCCGGTTCCGCCCGCGGTTGTGAACGCGATCTACGACGCTGTCGGCGTGAGAATCGACGAAGTGCCCGCGACGCCTGAAAAAGTTCTGGCGGCAATTCGCGCGAAGGCTCAAGGGAAGGAGGGTCGCTTCGGCCCGAAGTCAGTTCCTGAAGTCGAGTGGCCCGAGCCGATCAGAGTGCCGACGCCGGCTGAAGGCGGAGATGGAAAGGAACTGCCGCGCGTGGCGGTGCATTCGTGAGGCGATACTTGAGAGTAGCTAATACTAGCTGTATGAAGAAGAAGACAGATGAAGATTTGGATGAGCTGAGACCGGAGTACGACCTCCGGAAGCTGAAGTTTATCGGCCGTGGAATCTATGCCGAGCGATATCGCTCGGGCACCAACCTCGTGCTGTTGGACCCTGATGTCAGGAAAGCGTTTCCCGATGATGAATCTGTCAACGAAGCTTTGCGAGTGATCGCAAAGGCGGCGAAGAGCCAGCTTTCTCGCAACCGAAGAAGTTCGCCGAAGAGTCGGGGTCAAACATCACAAGCTCGCTAGTCAAGAGTGAGTGCCGACTCCTGCTGAAGGCGGAGATGGAAGGGAATTGCCGCAGGTAGCTGTGCATGTGAGAGACTAACGTAGATTGGTTGATGGGAGGCCGAGCATGCAAACGAAGAAGGTCGTTAGGAAGCACAAACGAGAGAACCGAACCTTCACTGTACTGATTGAACAAGATGAAGATGGTTATTATGTCGCAACAGTGCCCGCACTAAAGAGTTGCTACGCGCAAGCGAAGACAGTCGAAGCTCTTTATCCGCGGATCAGAGAGGTGATAGCGCTTTGCTTGGAAGAGGAAGATCCCATTCCTATGAAATTCATCGGAGTACAGCAACTCCAGTTTAGCAATTAAACACGGAACGCCTCGTATGCCCAGAATGCCGACCGTTACATCCGCACTGATGATTGGGTTCTTGAAGAGCCTGCTTCAAGCAATCCAGACAGAAGGGCAGTCATAAGTTCTTCAGGCATTCTGATGGACGTACGGCGACCGTTCCGTTTCACAAAGGTGAGGATCTTGGAAGAGGATTGACGGAGAAGATTCTCAAGGACACTGACGTAACAAGGGATGATTTTCTAAAATGGCGCGAGCGGCGCTGATACGTTGCCGTTCTAGTTCGGGCTGTTAAGCGCGGGAGCGAGCTCAACATACGATGATGCGACTACCCAAATTCACCTACCGCGTGCCGAGGACGGTTTCGGACGCGGTGAAGATGGTTGGTGACGCCGGCGCTGACGCGATGTTTGTTGCCGGCGGGACCGACCTCTATCCGAATATGAAACGCCGCCAGCAGACGCCGAAGACGGTCATCTCAGTGACCCGTCTCGGCGAGCTTCATCAAATTCAGGGCGACGCAATTACGGGAATGGTGATCGGCTCCTCGGTTTCATTGACCGAGTTATGTGACCACCCGACTGTCAATCGGGACTTTGGATTTGTCGCGGATGCCGCGCGGCTGATATCGACGCCGATTCTTCGAAACATGGGAACAATCGGCGGCAATCTTCTTCTCGACACCCGCTGCAATTATTACGATCAGAATTACGAGTGGCGCAAGGGCATCAACTTTTGCATGAAAAAAGACGGAGAGATTTGCTGGGTCGCGCCTTCGAGTCCGAAATGCTGGGCCGTTCAGTCGTCTGATCTTGCGCCGGTGATGGTCGCGATCGGCGCGAAGGTGAAACTCGTATCCGAGAGCGGCGAGCGCATGCTTGACGCGGCCGATCTTTACAAAGACGACGGGATTGACTATCTACGCAAGCGGCCGGATGAGCTGCTGACCGAGATCCATCTGCCGCCGCGCAACGGAATGCGGGCCGTCTACAAGAAGCTGCGTCGTCGCGGCGCCTTTGACTTTCCGGTTCTTGGAGTGGCAGCGGCTCTTGACGTTGCCGACGACGGAACCGTGCGCGCAGCGAAGCTTATCCTCGGCGGCGTTGCGCCATCTCCGATTGAAGTGACCGAAGCTCAACAAGCACTCATAGGAGAACGCTTCGATCAGGAGAGAATCAACGCGGCTGCGGAAGCGTGCTACTTGAAGGCTCGCCCGCTCGACAACACCGACTTCGTAATGGGTTGGCGCAAACAGATGGCCCGTCCGTTTGTGCAGCGCGCGCTTGAGGAGTTAAAGCGCCATCTGACTGTGTGAAATCGGAAGACCACCCACAGCGTGGTGGATCGTTCAAATCCAGCCTACACGAAAAGCAGTCCGCCTCTCCCGTTGCGAGAATGTCTCAGCACCAAAATCAGTTTGACTTCGAGCGCTCCCATAAACATCATGCTGCCGAGCGAGTCCCAAGGGTTGAGGCTCGAGAGACTTCCTCACTTCACTTGTGTGCCCATCGCTATAGACGAAACACCTCTCCCGATCGGGTTGTATTGAATCCGAAGGCGAAGCGCCTTTCTTGAACCTGAGCGTTTGTCGAGGTCCCGATGAATGCATTAAAGCGATTCGTTGTTGCGGCGTTCCTGCTCTCGCCGCTGCTTCTCACGTTCACCGCGCGGTCACAGTCTCAGACTCAACCGGCGCAGCCCCCGGCAACCGACGACAAATCGAAAGAGGCCGCCGAAGAAGGTATCCCTGTCACGAACCAGCTAGTAATCGACCGCTGCTCGTCGTGTCACAAGAAGGATGAGAAGGGCCGCCTCACTCGAATCTCCTTTGAGCGCACGACTCCGGAGGGATGGCAACAGGTCATCAAGCGGATGATTCGGCTCAACGGCCTCACGCTCAGTCCGGAGGAGGCCAGGCAGATCGTCAAGTACTTGAGCAACAATCACGGGCTTGCGCCTGAAGAAGCCAAGCCTGCGTTCTACGAAGCTGAAAAACGGGTCATCGACGAGAAGTTGCCTGACGAGAGCCTGCGAGCTACGTGCGTGATATGTCACAGTCTTGGGAGGGTCCTCTCGCAGCGTCGCTCGAAAGAAGAGTGGGAGCTGTTGGGGAACATGCACGTTGGGCTCTTTCCGGTTGTGCAGTTTCAGGGTTTCTATCGTTTCCCGCAGCCTGCTGGCGCGCCGCCTCCGACCGACCCCGATCAGCGACATCCGCTGGATAAGTCGCTCGACTACCTGGCCAAGAACTATCCGCTCACCACGCCCGAGTGGGGCGCGTGGCGCGCGAATATGCGAGCGCCCAGACTCCAGGGACGCTGGCTGGTCAGCGCCTATCAAGTCGGCAGCGGTCAGATCTACGGAGAGATGATAGTTGAGCCGGCTCAGGTTGAAGACGAGTTCACTACCAAGCTCAAGCTGCGCTATGTCAAAGACGGTTCGACCGTGACCCGGGCCGGTCGCGGGATCGTGTACTCGGGCTATAGCTGGCGCGGGCGCGCGACCTCGAGCGACGGCAAGGAGCCGGGCGAGAATCGCGAAGCGATGCTCGTGTCGCGCGACTGGACGACAATGGAAGGTCGCTGGTTTTGGGGCGCGTACGATGAGTTCGGCATCGACGTGACTCTACGAAGAATCACCGCCGAACCGTTGATCGCCGGAGTTGATCGCGTGGGGCTCAAGTCGCCCTCGACCGGTGTTCAGGTACACGTCTATGGAGCCAACCTCCCAAGCGACATCAAAGCCGACGAAATCGACTTCGGCCCAGGCGTGAAGATCAAGCGAGTCGTCAGCGCGAAGAGCGACGACGTGACGGTTGAAGTTGACGTTGTCGAAGGCTCGGCGAACGGCTACCGCGATATTTCGCTTCGCAGATATTTCGCGCCGCGCGCGGTCGCCGTTTTCGATAAGGTCGACTACATCAAGGTCAACCCTGACGCTGGAATGGCCCGGGTGGGCGGCGTGGCCTTCCCGAAGCAGTTTCAGCAATTCGGCGCCGTCGCTTACAATCGCGGTCCCGACGGAAAGCCCCAGACTCCCGACGATGTCAGTCTGGGAATCGCCGACGTCGAATGGTCGATAGACGAGTTCCCCGCGACGTTCGATGATGACGACAAGGACTTCGTAGGCGCGCTTTCCGGCAATGGGTTGTTCACCCCCGCGGTGGACGGGCCAAATCCCAAGCGGAAAAAAGGTGTTAACAACTACGGCGACGTGTGGGTTGTCGCCACCTATAAACCAAGAGATGCCGCGAAAGATGCCCAGCCCTTGAAGGCGCGGTCTTATCTTGTTGTAACCGTCCCGCTCTACGTGAAGTGGGACCAACCGGAGGTGTCTCGATGAGCGCTTATCGACAAGGCGAGTTTCACGCATTTGAAGGCGGAGGACAGAGCTATCTTTACCTGGTTCCAAGCGCTGCGATTTTTGCGCTTGAAGACCTGTCTGGCGCGGTGCTCGATCTGCTCAAGGACCGCGAGCTGACCAGGGACCAGATTGTTGACGAACTTATGGGCGCCGGATATGCGCGCGCGAATATCGAGGAAACTCTCGAAGAACTTCATCAGGCGCATGCGATTGCGCTGGGCGAAGGGTTCGTCGAGCCGAGACTGGAAGCGCCGCAGCAACCGTTCCCGCTTCAGACGGTTGTCATGAACGTGACCAATCAGTGCAATCTGAGTTGTTCGTATTGCTACGAGTACGGCGAAGACCGCATCGCAACGCCCGAAGGCAAGACGAAGTTCATGAGCGAGGAGACCGCTCGCGGGACGGTGGACTTCCTGCTGAATCAATCGCCCGGACGCCGCATGGTCCATCTAACCTTTTTCGGCGGCGAGACCTTGCTCAACTTCAAAGTCGTGAAGTCCACGATTGAATACGCGCGCACCAAAGCGGCTGAGATGGGCAAGTACATCGACTTCAGCATGACCACCAACGCGACGATGTTGACTTCGGAGATTATAAGCTTTCTCGCCGAGAACAACGTGGGCGTGACGGTCAGCATAGACGGCCCGAAAGAATCGAACGATCGCTTTCGCGTCTTTCACAACGGGAAGGGAAGCTATGACGTGATCGCCCCGAAGATCAAAGAGCTGGTGAAAGTTCACCGCTCGCGGCCGATCGGCGCGCGGGTGACGCTGACGGCTCAGGTGATCGACGTGAAAAAGATATTTCGTCACCTGACGGAAGAGATGGGATTCGACGAGGTCGGGTTCGCGCCCGTAACCACGTCGCCCGTGCGGCTGTACGCAATCGGCAACACGGGACTCGATCACGTGCTCGATCAGTTCACGGAGCTTGCCGGCGAGTATCTCGACTATGCGCTTGAAAACAAGCATCACGGATTTTCTAACGTCAACGACACGCTTCAAGAACTGCACCAGGGAGTGAGCAAGGCTTATCCGTGTGGCGCGGGGCTTGGGCTGCTGGGAGTTGCGCCGTCGGGCGATATCGGACTTTGCCATCGGTTTGTTGATTCGCCGGCGGGGAAGCTTGGGCACATCGATACGGGCATTGATCGCGAAGCGCAGGCCGAACACCTCAATCGCGCTCACATCAATACCAAGTACGACTGTCATACTTGCTGGGCGCGGCCGGTTTGTTCGGGCGGCTGTTATCACGAAGCTTACGTCCGCTACGGTGACACCTCACATGCGAATTTGCACTATTGCGATTGGATTCGCGGATGGACTGATGTGTGTTTGCGAATCTACGGCGAGATCGCCGCGCGCAATCCGAAGTATCTCGAGCGGTTCGATGAAAGGAAAGCCATATGAAACACCTGAAAGCCATCAACCGGAAGGCCCGGCGAGTGGAGGAGTTTATCGCCTCGGAGTACGGCGACGTTCACGCGCTTCAACAGCCTCCCCCGCAGCGGCCTCATTATCCGCTCGGCTGTTCGCTGGTTTTTTCGCCGGGATGGGAAACGGACTCGGCGGGAGGAACCGCTGGATTGTGCCAGCCGGTTGAGCGCGATCTGTACGATTGCTACATCACTTGCTTCTGGCCGGCTCAGGTGCCCGACCATTTCAACAACTATCCGGATTGGACCAGCAAGTGCGCGAGCGCGACGAAGGATTGGCGGAACATCGATCTGGTCTTTCCGTGAAGAAGGCAAAGAGCAAAGGGCAAAGAGCTAAGAGAACGCTGTGCCCTTCGCGCTTCGCCCTTTGCGCTTTGCCCTTTGCGCTTTGCCACTATCGGAGGTCCCGAATGCGAATCAAACTTTCTCTCATAGCGGTTTTGCTTCTTGTTGTCGCGCCGGCCTACGCGCAGCAACCAAGCCAACCCACCGGTGCTCTGATGTACCTCGGCACCTGGCCCAATAAGATCCTGGTTATTGATGAAGCCAAGCAACAGGTGATCGACGAGATCAAACTCGAGACCGGCGCGCCTCTCCAGGTCGTGCTCGCTCAAGACAAGAAGAAGCTGTTCATTCTTACAACCAAGATGGGAATCGAAGTGGTCGACCTCGCTACGCGAAAAGTCACCAGCCATTTCGACCTCAACGAAGGCAATCGCCGAGTATATCCGTTAGGCGCGGCGCCCGACCCTCTGGGCAAATACATCTACGCCACATTGCGGACCTCTATCAAGGAGATTGACCGCTACAAGATTGAGAAGCCCAAGTTTGTGGTGATCGATCTGGAGCAAAAGAAGATCACCAAGACTTTCGATTTCCCAAAGGAGTTCGATCAGGGCTTCGGGTTCTTCGCCGGCTACAAAGTCTCGCCCGACGGAAAGCTGTTGTACGTGTTCAAGGAAGATATCCTGATCTTCGATCTGACCAATTTCAAGCAGGTCGACAAGATCGAGCTTTCAAAGCCGCTCTACCCCGGGCTGTTTCCGATAAACGTGCGGGGCGACGACGATCCAAATGAGGAACCGGGCTACGTCACATCGGTGTTCAATGCCACCGATCCAGTCGTGCGGCGCGCGATATTTGGCATCGCCAGGATAAACCTGTTAACGAAGAATGTGGATTTCACCCCGATAGGTCCTGCAGCGCCTATGAACAGGTTCTATCTGACGCCGGATCGGAAGAAGGGCTACACGGTTACGTTCAGCGGGCAGGGTGGAAACCGGCGGACTGAGTTTTGGGTGTTCGACGTCACCGCTCGAAAGGTGATCAAGAAGCTCGAGTTCGAGAGCCGTGCGCGATTTAATTTCGCAGTAAGCGGCGACGGGCGCAAGCTTTACATCTACGGCGCGGGGCCGACGATCGAGATTTACGATGCCGATACGTTGACGCTGGAGAAGACAATAACGCTCGACGGCGACGCGATCACGCAATTGCTGGTTCTTCGTCCTCAATCTTAGAGGTCAGCCGAGTTGAAGATACCTGTACGGGCGTCCCTCCGCGTGGCGCCCTCCTTCCTCCTAAGAGCGTCTCACAACGAAGGGGCGCCCGCGGAGGGACGCCCGTACAGGTCGGCGTAAACACACTCTTGATCCGAGTCTTCCTTGAACCCTATGGACTGGAGCATTCACGTCAGCAACGCAGCGGAAGTCAGGAGCGGCCTGAGCGCACTTGAGCCCGCGAGCTTCGACAGCGGGTCGAAACTCGCGCCTGTCGTTCAACTGACGCAGAGGCTCATTTACGAACTGTTTGGTCCGATTGCCTTCAGCCGTTGCGCTTACGGGAATGAGTTCTGCGAGCACTTGATTCCCTCGCCCGACCAGCTCGAAGCTGTTGTTACCGCGGCGCGCGACCGTGAAATCGGCCTCACCTTACTGACGCCTTATGTGACCGATGCCGGGATAGATTTGCTCAGGCCTCTGTTCGAGGTGCTTAGCGCGAACGGCGAAAGCGAAGTCGTGTTCAACGATTGGGGCGTTTTGAATCTGCTTCGCCGTGAGTTTTCCGGCTTGAAGCCCGTTCAAGGGCGGTTGATGAACAAGTCCTTGCGCGATCCGCGCGTTACCGGCGTCTATGCTGCAAGCGACGCGCCGGCGCCGGCGCTCGTATCGCTGCGCCGCTCGAATCTGGACTGCGCCAGCTACACCGGATTCTTGTCGGGATTAGGAGTCGAGTCGGTTGAGGTGGACAATCTGCCGCAAGGCGTCGATCTGAGCTTCGCGGAAAACGGCGTGAAGGCTAGCGCGTACGTGCCCTTTGGGTTCATCAGCACGAGCCGCATCTGCATGGCGGCCGGTATTCACTACGATAAGCGCGACAAGTTCCAACCGGGAGCGCCTTGTCATCACGAGTGTCAGACTCATCTGCTCGAATATGCTTACACGAACACGCCGTTCGAGAACCGGGATCAGAAGTTCTACCTCAAGGGCAACAGTTATTTCTACGTTCACACGGAAGCGATGCTGCGCGGCCTGTTCGAGCAAGCTCGTGCCGGCCTCATCGACCGAATCGTTTTTCAACCACAGTTGCCTATGACGTGGGAGCGAGCTTGAAGTCATGAAAGTTCTTGCGCCAATCAGCTCATACGATGAATTGGAGATGCTCGCGGCGAGCGGGGCAGAAGAATTCTATTGCGGCGTCGTTCCGCGGGAGTGGCTCGATCGCTACACGGGAGCGGTCTGGCTGAACCGTCGCAGTCCGAAGGGCGGGAGCCTTGAAACTTTCTCCGAGTTGAAACGGCTGGTAGAAGGCTCGCACCGGCTGGGCATTCCGGTTTTCCTCACGCTCAACGCTCCGTACTACACGGCTGAACAGATGTCGTGGGTGATGGAGCTCGCTCGAGCGCTTGATGGCGAAGCAGGAATTGACGCGTTGATCGTGACCGACATCAATCTGCTGATGCAGCTATCGAAGGCGAAGCTGAACGCAGCACTGCACGTCAGCTCCGTCGCCGCGACCTTGAACACCGAAGCGATTCGCTTTCTGCTTCAGTTTGGTCCGAGCAGAATCATTCTGCCTCGAAGCCTGACCATTCCTGAGATAGAGAGGATCGTGAACGCCACTCGTGATGAAGTCGAAATCGAAGTCTTCATGCTCAACGACGGCTGCGCCTTTGAAGAAGGCTTTTGCGCGACCACTCACCATCACACGGTCGGCGCCTTCTGCACCAGTCTCTCCGAAATGGACACGGAGTTTGAACGCAGCGGCGGGCGCGAGCTTACGCGCAGGCAGAATTCGCGGCTGCGCCGAAACCTCACCGACTATCGCGAATGGATCTGGTATGTAAATGGCAACGGCTGCGGGGCAACAGCGAACGGTCTACCGTACGGGCCGTGCGGGTTGTGCGCGATTCACGACTTCCAGCGAATCGGCGTGGCTTCATTGAAGATCGTGGGCCGCGAAGCTTCGCCGTTTAAGAAGCTCGCCAGCGTGCGAATGGTTCGAGCGATCGTCGATCAGGTTCGAAGCGGGCCGGATAAGCTGGTAGTGATCGAACGGGCGAAGTCCTTGCGCGGCGACCGCAAGCATTGCGACTCCGGATATATGTGCTACTACAAAGTTGAAGCGTGACGAGGGTTGACGGCCTTGCGTCTTTGCGAGTCTTAGCGTGCTTTGCGGGAAACCGGGTTCGCGCAGAGCACGCTAAGACTCGCAAAGGCCGCAAACTTCAAATGAACAACGACTATAGGCGAATCTTCGACTACATCTTTCCGTACTGGCGCAGGCTGGCGCTTGTGCTTGGGTTAAGTCTCGTCTCGACTCTTGTCGGCTTAGCTCAACCATACATAACCAAGCTGCTGATCGACGAAGCGCTACTCCGGCGCGACAGGCAAGCATTGACGATGGTCGCGGCGTTGATGGTCGTTGTGACTGTGCTCGGGTTCGCGCTGAACATAGCGAGCAGCTATCGCTATATAGCAGTATCGGCGGCGGTGTTGTTCGACATGCGGCTTGCGGTTTACAAACACCTGCAGAAGCTGTCGCCGCGGTTTTACACTCGCACGAAACTCGGAGAAATCGTTTCGCGCTTGAACAACGACATCAGCGAGGTGCAACGCGTCGCCGCCGACACGCTGCTTGCGGCCATCAGCAATTTCATTTTTCTTATTGGCAGCGTGACGATAATGGTCTGGCTCAATTGGAAGCTGTTCTTGTTGAGCATTCTGCTCATCCCTGTGTCGGTGATCGCGCTGAAGCACTATCGCCAGAAGCTCACCGACAGAGTGAGAGAGATGCGCGAGCGCAGCGCCGACATCGGAAGCTTTCTGATCGAGAGTTTGATGGGCATGCGTCTGGTCGTGACGTCAAACACTCAGGACACGGAAGTCGCTCGATTTCGGCAGAAGAACCAAGGCTTCGTCGACGCGCTGCTATCGATGCAACTCGTATCTTACTTCGCCGGTGTGCTGCCGGGAACGGTGCTGACGCTGAGCACCGCGCTGGTGTTCCTCTATGGCGGCAAGCTGGTCATCGACGGCGTGATGGAACTCGGCTCGCTGGTGGCGTTCATGGCTTATCACATGCGCCTGCTTGCGCCGGTGCAGAATCTGATGGGGCTTTACACTAGTATTGCTACTGCGCGCGTGTCCTTGAATCGAGTATTCGAGATACTTGACACCCCGGTCGAAGTGAATGACGCGCCCGATGCCGTCGCGCTTCAGGCTGTAAGAGGTGAGATCGAGTTCGACGACGTCACGCTCAAGTACGATCGCGACACTGTAGTCCTTGACGCGGTGAGCTTCAAGATTCCTGCCGGTTCGCTTTGCGCGATTGCCGGGCCAAGCGGAGTCGGCAAATCGACGGTAGCCGACTTGTTGCTTCGATTTTACGATCCACAAGCCGGCACGATTCGGCTGGACGGTCACGACCTGCGCGATATTCGGCTTGTCGATTTGCGCAGAGAGGTTGTTCTCGTCGAGCAGACGGCTTTCCTGTTCAACGCAACCATCGCCGAGAACATAAGGTACGGCCGGCCCGAAGCGACTCGAGAAGAAATCATTCGAGCTGCGAAGGCGGCCTCCATAGATGGTTTCATTCGCGCATTGCCGGACGGCTACGACACAGAGGTCGGCGAGCGAGGGCAGGCGCTTTCGGCGGGCGAGCGCCAGCGCGTCGCTCTAGCGCGCGCTCTTTTGAGAGACCCCGCGGTGCTGGTCCTCGACGAGCCAACCGCCTCGGTCGATCCGATCACCGAGCAGACGATAGCCGCCGAGCTTGCGTCGGTGATGCGAGGGCGCACGACGGTGGTCATATCTCACCGGCTGTCGCTGATCGAACGCGCCGACTGGGTGATAGTGATAGACGACGGCAAAGTGATCGAGACGGGCCGGCCTGCCGAACTACTAGCGAGCGGCAAGGCGCTCGCGACCCTGTTCTCCTACCTGCCCCAGGAAGCAAATGATCCGCGTGAATCCGTCAAATCAGTGTCATCCGTGGTCTATCGAAGGAACGAAACGAAATAGACCACGGATGACACTGATTTGACGGATTCACACGGATTCTTCATCGGGGTCTAAATTTCGTGGAGACGATCGAGAAACTCACATTAGTGCGCGAACCCTTTGCTAGCTACACCGGCCGAGGCGTTAAGGTCGCAGTCATCGATAGCGGAGTCAACCCCGCTCACCCCCACGTCGGCGGTGTGGCCGGCGGCGCGAGAATAACCGCGAGCGAAGCGGACTCTTCGAACGATTATCTGGACTTCATCGGTCACGGCACCGCCGTCGCAGGGGCGATTCGTGAAAAGGCGCCCGATGCGCAGCTCTACGCCGTCAAGGTCTTTGACCGCGCGCTGACAACTAACATCGAAGCGATCATCAAAGCGATCGATTGGTGTGTCGAGAATCAAATCGATGTCATCAACTTGAGCCTGGGCACCGTGAACCTGGAGCATCGGGATAAGATCGAGAGGGCCGTCGCGCGCGCCGCAGAGAAGGGATCTGTTCTTGTCGCGGCGCGCGAGATGTCCGACAAGTCGTCCTTGCCCGGCTGTCTTTCATCGGTTATCGGTGTGACTGCGGATTGGGAGTGCGCGCGTGACCGCTATGACGTGAATCGCTCGGATGTCGATCCGGTGTTCATCGCGTCTGCATACCCTCGCGATATCCCGGGCGTGTCGCGTGAGCGCAATCTGAACGGCATCAGCTTTGCGGTGGCGAATATGACCGGCTTCGTGGCGCGCGCGAGAGAGTTCGCGCCCAATGCTTCGATTGATCAGCTCAAGCGCTTGCTGGTCGAAGAGTCAACGAACGAATGAAGAAGGCGATGCAATCAGCGAATGAAAGGAGCAACGCATCATCGGCTCGCTCAAGGCCCCGGCTGTTGTACGGCGTCGCTGTAGTTCTCACTTTGGCCGCGTCAATCGCATTCTTCCTTGGCAAGGATAAGTGGTTGGCCCAGCGGCGGGATGCTTCGCACCCGGCTCAACACTCAGGCGGTCACGGCTCCAGCGCAAAGCAGCCGGATGCGGAATCAGCCGCGCTTGTCAGCATAAGCAGCACACCGCCGCCCGGCACGGCGCCGGATGGCATGGTCTGGATTCCCGGCGGGACGTTCTGGATGGGTTGCGATGACTGCGATATGCCGGACACGCAGCCCGTGCATCTGGTTGCCGTGGATGGCTTCTGGGTGGACAGCACACCGGTGACGAACGGCCAGTTCGCGCAGTTCGTGAAAGCCACCGGTTACGTCACAATCGCGGAACGCAAGCCAGATCCGAAAGACTACCCCGGAGTGGATCCGGGTAAGCTTGTCGCCGGCTCGGCGGTGTTCTCTCCTCCCGCGAAGGATGTGGCTCTTGACGACATAAGGCAGTGGTGGGGATACGTGCCGGGCGCGAGTTGGAAGCACCCGGAAGGTCCCGCCAGCACGATAGAAGGCCGTGAGGATCATCCGGTAGTGCATATCGCTTGGGAGGACGCGGTCGCTTATGCGAAGTGGGCAGGGAAGCGTTTGCCAACCGAAGCGGAGTTCGAGTTTGCCGCGCGCGGCGGAATGGATCGCAACCGTTACGCGTGGGGCAACGAGTTGAAGCCGGGCGGCAAGTGGTTAGCGAACATCTGGCAGGGCCGCTTTCCTACAAACGACCTTGCCGAAGACGGTTATCAGCGCACGTCGCCGGTTACCGCTTTTCCGGCTAACGGCTTCGGCCTGTGCGACGTGGGCGGCAATGTTTGGCAATGGTGCGCCGATTGGTATCGCCCCGATTATTTCGCGACGCTGGCGGCGAGCGGAGTGAGTAGGAATCCGCAAGGTCCGGCGGATAGCTACGATCCTCAGGAGCCGGGAATCGCCAAGCGCGTGCAGAAGGGCGGCTCTTTCTTGTGCAGCGACCGCTATTGCTCGCGGTACCTAGTCGGGAGCCGAGGCCGAGGCGCCGTTGACAGCGGAGGATCGAATACTGGTTTTCGGTGTGTGAAATCGCAGTAAGGAGTCTCAAGTCTTACGGCAGTCAGGTTGCACAAACCGAATCTTCAGCTCAGCCGAAACAATGGTCGAACGTTCTATCGTGATTCAATCGTGAAGGAGGTGACGGATGTCTGGTTTGAAGGCCCGCAGCGGATCGATTGTAGCCATCGTCGTTATGTGCATTGCGCTGGTCGTACCGGCCCGGCCCGCGGAATATAGGGTCTGGGTGTTCGCGACTTTCGAAGACACGCCAGAGGGACTGGCCGTCGATGCCAGCGGCAACATTTACGCAGCGCTGTTCCACACCGGGAAGATCATGAAGCTCACGCCCGACGGCAAGAAGGAAGTCATCGCCGTCGTGCCGTCTGAGAAGGATGCCAGCAAGGGTGATACTGTAGGGATCGACTTGGACAAGGACGGGAACATCTACGTTGCCTACAAGCAGAACTCGCCGAAATACGAGGCTAACAACTTGAACGACCCGCAGCACGCTGCTTGCCGTGATGCCACCGTCACCCTGAGCGGGGTCTACAAGATCGACAACAAAACACGGCGTGTCACGGCGCTGGCGACTCGTGCCGACGGATGGGCCTTCTGCTTGCCTGATGACGTTGAGATTGATTCGAGTGGCAACATCTATCTCAGCGATCTGACTTATTCAGGGATTTGGAAGATCTCGCCAGACGGCAAGCAGGTCAAGATGTGGTCCTCGCATCCGCTCTTGAACTGGTCATCAACACCCTATTCTGGTTTCCCGCTCGGGGTCAACGTGCTAGTCATGGACAAAGATGAAAAGAACATCTACGCGGCTACCGATGGCGAGCCCATGATCCTGAAGATCCCGATCAAGCCAGATGGCTCGGCGGGCGAGCCTGCGATAATTTCGCGCGGTCATTCACCGTTTGACGGCATAGAGCTCGACGACCGTGGCAACATCTATGTGTCTGAGATCCTGCGCAGCGAGATATGGGTGCTGTCGCCTGACGGCTCGCAGCGTATGCTGGTCGCCAACAAGCGCACCGCGCCGCTCGACAACAATACCAGTTTGATTTGGCACAAGGGCATGCTCTGCACGGCCAATCTCGGCTTCGCGCATGCGAAAGTTGAGGACGCGGCCAAGACCATCGTATGCGTTAGCGGATTCGACCGGCCATAGCTGAATTGACCGGTCGTTCCGTTTGCGGCTTGTCGCGCAGTTGCTACAATCTCACCCTAATTGAAATGAAGACGAAAGCAGGAGTTCGACATGAATAGAACTAAGATGTCGGTTCTAGCGCCGATCAAAATCGCGGCACTGGCGATGGCGCTAGCGGCGGTCTTTATGCTCGGCCACGGCTTGAGCACAGCAACGGAGCAGCAACAGGAGCCGCAGCGCAGCAGCATTGGCCGATCTTACAAAGACTCGAAGCCGGCGTGGGAGTTGCCGCCTCAACCGCCTAAGGGCGCGCCTAACGTCATCTACCTGGTTCTCGACGACGTGGGCTACGCGCAACTTGGCTGCTACGGCTCGGAGATTCAGACGCCGAACCTTGATCGGCTGGCCGCGGGCGGGTTGCGCTACAGCAACTTTCACACGACCTCGCTGTGCTCGCCGTCGCGCGCGGCTTTGTTGACCGGGCACAACCATCACAGCAACCATCTTGGGGTAATAACCGAGGCCGCGACCGGCTATCCCGGCTACGACGGCCGGATGCCGCGAAGTCAGGCGACGATCGCCGAGATATTGAAGCAGACTGGCTACAGCACATTCTACGTTGGCAAGTGGCACCAGGCGCCGCTATCAGAAACAAGCGACGCGGGCCCTTACGACCATTGGCCGCTTGGAATGGGCTTCGAGCGGTTCTACGGCTTTTTGGGCGGCGAGACAAACCAGTGGTTTCCCGATCTGGTCTACGACAATCACCGCGTCGAGCGTCCGCAGCGGCCGGGCTATCACTTGACTGAAGACTTGACCGACCGGGCGATTCAGTTCATCACCGAACAGAAGCAGGTCACACCCGACAAACCCTTCTTCCTCAATCTGGCCTACGGCGCCGGTCACGCTCCTCATCACGTCGCCAGGAAGTACATCGAGATGTACCGAGGCAAGTTCGATAAGGGATGGGACAAGGTTCGCGAGGAAACGCTCGCTCGGCAGAAGCAAATGGGCATCGTACCGGCCAATGCTCAGCTTGCGCCTCGCAACTCTGATGTTAAGGCCTGGGCCGAGCTATCCAACGATGAACGGCGATTGTACGCGCGGATGGAAGAGGTCTACGCCGGGTTCCTGACTCACTGTGACGAAAACATCGGCCGGTTGCTTAGTTTTCTCAACGAGGGAAACCTGATCGAGAACACTCTGTTGGTCGTCGTCTCCGACAACGGCGCGAGTCAGGAGGGCCGCGAGGCCGGCTCGTTCAATGAGAGTCTGTACTTCAACCAGATTCCCGAAAACCTCGAGATGAATCTGAAGCTGATTGATGAGCTGGGCGGGCCAATGACCTATCCGCACTACCCGCTCGGATGGGCGATGGCCGGCAACACGCCGTTCAAGCGCTACAAGCAGGAGACGCACGCGGGTGGAATCACCGACCCGTTGATCATTCACTGGCCGAAGACGATAAAAGAGAAGGGAGGCATTCGGAGCCAGTATCATCACATGATCGACATCACGCCAACGGTGCTCGAGATGATCGGGCTTCAACAGCCGCGAGTGGTGAATGGCGTCGATCAGCGGCCGATGGACGGACTGAGCATGGCTTACACCTTTAGCGACGCGAAGGCGCCAAGCCGGCGTGAGACTCAGTACTACGAGATGCTCGGCCACCGCGCGATCTACTACAAAGGGTGGAACGCCGTCGCTGTGCACGCGCGCGGCGATGACTTCGACAAGGACCGCTGGGAGCTTTACAACATTGACGAAGACTTTTCTGAGAGCAACGATCTGGCGGCGCAGAATCCCGGCAAGCTGCGCGAGATGGTCGAACGATGGTGGAGCGAGGCGGGAAGGTACAACGTCTTGCCGCTCGACGATCGAGGGGTCATACGCTCGCTAGAGCAGCCGGCGACCAATCGTCCGAGCACGATCGTGACTTACTACCCGGGGATGTCATCGGTGCCCAGAGGCAACATGCTGAACTTCCGCAACCGCTCGTACAGCATAACCGCTGAGGTCGAGGTTCCGCGGAGCGGCGCCGACGGCGTGCTGCTCTCGTTCGGAGGGCGCTTTGGCGGGTTCAGCTTGTTCATGCAAAGTCATCGGCTGAGCTACGTTTACAACTGGGTTGGCCTCGAGCGCTACACGGTGACTTCGACAGAAGCTGCGCCTGCAGGATCAGTGAAGCTGCGAGTCGAGTTCACGAGTGCCGGCCCGAGCAGTGGGACAGCGGCGCTGTTCATCAATGACAAGCGCGTCGGCGAAGGGAAGATCGCGCGTCTGGTTCCTGTGACATTCGGACTGAGTGAAGGTCTGACGGTGGGCCGCGATCCCTCGACCCCGGTTACGGAGAGCTATCAGTCACCGTTCGAGTTCACCGGAAAGATTAAGAAAGTTGTGATGGAACTGAAGGAAGATCCTAAGCAGGCTCAGTCGAGCACTGTACGGCTTATGGATGAACGCGAGAAGAAGAGCTATGGCAAGAAGTAGAGTCAAAAAGCAACGAGATCCGCTGCCAGAGCAGTTCAATAGCCTCGATGACGCGGTGGAATTCTGGGATACGCACAGCATCGCCGATTACGAAGAAGCTTGGAAGGATGTGCAATGCGAGATTGATATAAAGCGGCGCACATATCAGATCTCAGTCGATAGCAGCCTATATCAGAAATTGCGCCATGCTGCGCGCGAGCGAGCGTATCGGCCGAGACGTTGGTAAACCTTTGGCTGCAAGAAAAAGTATCATAGGCCTCGATTCAAGTAGCATGGCTGCCTCGGCTGCGTCGCAGTTATGAAATCGAGAAAGAAGCCGGCGAAGAAGCAGCCTACTGAAGAAGAAATAGACAGGATCGTAGAATCGCACGCGCAGGCTGAAGCCTGAACTCTGAACCAAGGTTCTTGGGAGGGATGTCAAATGATGGCGACTCTGATGAGCATACTGCTTTCGGGATTGGTTGTCGTCGGCGGACAGCAGGGTACTGGGTCGCAGGTGAAAGACGTGCCGATCGCGCCATCGCAGCCAAGCGTTCAACTGCCGGCCGAGCTTGCCAGGGTGTTGACCGACTACGAAGGCGCGTGGCGCAGCCGCAATGCGAATGCACTCGCTCTTCTATTTGCCGAGGATGGGTTCGTGCTGCCGAACGGCTCCTTACCCGTTAGAGGTCGAGCGGAGGTTGAGCGCTTCTACACCGGCAAGGGTGGGCCGCTATCACTCCGAGCAATCGCCTTTGCTGCTGAGGGTAAAGTCGGATACATCATCGGAGGCTTTGCGCGCCAGAAGGGCGAACCTGATATCGGTAAATTCACCCTCACGCTACGCAAAGGAACTGACGGGCGATGGCTAATCGTTTCGGATATGGACAGCTCAAACCGTTAGCGGAAGTGACGATGATTTGCGGTTACTCGGGCGATGAGTCGGACCTCACGGCTGTTACTCATACCTGAGCGCGTCAATCGGGTCCAACCGAGCGGCCTTCATTGCGGGCCACATCCCGAACACCAATCCAATGCCGCACGAAACTGTTATCCCTGCGATTGGCGCCCACGCCGGCACGTGTACTGGCAGAATCAGGTTTACAAGCAGGCTCAGCCCCCAGCCGATCGCGATTCCAAGCAATCCGCCCGAGCCGGTCAGCGAAATCGCTTCAATCAAAAACTGACGCATTATGTCGCGACGCCGGGCGCCAATCGCTTTCCGAACGCCGATCTCTTTCGTTCGCTCGGTGACTGAAACCAGCATGATGTTCATCACTCCTATGCCGCCGATCAACAACCCCACGCTCGAGATCGCAAACATCAGGATCGCGATGCCGCCGGTGATCTGATGAAACTGCTCGGTGATCGCGTCGGGAGTCGAGAGGCCGAAGTTGTCCTTCGCGTCATAGGCAACGCCACGCCGGCGCCGCAGCAGCGATCTTATCTCGTCCTCCGCCTGAGCAAGCTTTCCTTCTTCGGCCTGCGCCATCACGAAGTGGTCTTTTTCGGCGGGGAACATCTTCTTCATCGATTCATACGGAAGGTACACGGCGCGATTTTGATTGCCCCCATCGTTATCCCCCATGAAGAAGCTGTCCACCTTTTGAATGACCCCGATCACCGTGAAGGGTTTCTCGTTGACCAGGATCTCCTTGCCGAGCGCGCGAAGATTGGGAAAGAACTTGTCGGCGATGTCCGCTCCAATTACGCACACGTCTGCGCGGTGTTGGTTTTCGGTTTCCGTGAAGTAGCGCCCCTCGGCAATGTGCACCGAGGACATTCGCTCGTAGTCCGTCGTCGTTCCCTGCACCTGGGTGACGTACAGCTCCTGGTCTTGATAGCGAACCTTCAACACATCGTCTGGGCTCAGGAAGGGAGCTACGTATTTGACTGCCGGACACTGGTCTTTGATGGCCATCGCGTCTTCGTAGCTGATCGGTTTGCGCATGCGCTCTTCGGGGGTGAGCCTCCCGGTATGAATGCCCGGTTCGAATTTGTAGATGAAAACAGTGTTGGTGCCGAAGGACTCGATGTCCTGCTTGAATTGCTGGTCGAGTCCCGAGATAAACGAGGCGATTACCATCACGGTGACCGTGCCTATAACAACGCCGAGCACGGTGAGGAACGACCGAAACTTGTGCGCGCGCAGAGTTGCCAGCGCCATCCAGAAGCTTTCTCTTGTATCTTGTTTGCTCATGCTTCCAACCTAATCCCGCCAGCCAATCGCAAATTGCAAATTGCAAATTTGAGAACGAATCCGGCGAGCCCGCAATTTGAAATTTTCAATTTGCACTTTTCAATTTTCAATTCCCGCGTTAGTCCGCCCGAAGCGCCTCAATCGGATCGAGCTTCGCGGCTTTCCACGCCGGATAGATTCCGAAGAACAAACCGATGCTCGCCGAGACGGTCAGCGCGACGAACGTCCACAAGATCGGCAGAGAAGTCGGGAGATCAAAAAGAACGGTCGCCAGTTTTCCGAGACCGTACGCGATCGCGACGCCGATGCACCCCCCGAGCAATGAAAGCACCGTGGACTCGGACAAGAATTGACGGACGATGTCGGTTCGTCGCGCGCCCAGCGATTTTCGAATTCCGATCTCACGCGTCCGCTCGGTCACTGAGACGAGCATGATGTTCATAATCACGATGCCGCCGACGACCAGCGATATTGAAGTCACGCCTATCGCGACGATAGAGATCGTGCCGAAGATCTGCTCGCGCAGTTTGTTGAGCGCATCCGAAGTCACGATGCCGAAGTTGTCCGGGTCGTTGTAGTTCAGATGCCTCCGCGAGCGCATCACCACCCTTACCTCGTCCTGCGCTTTCTCCAGAGCTTCCGGGCCGATTGCTTGTACTCTGATCCCGATTGAGCCGCGCGAGCCGTAGATGCTCTGATAAGTCGTGATCGGCATGATGACGAAGTTGTCTCGCGGGTTTCCGAATACGGTCCCGACCTCTTGCGCGACGCCTACGATGCGGAAGGGCAGGCCTTCGATCTTAATTTCCTTATCGATCGGATCGACGCTGGGGAAGAGCTGGTTGGCAACGCCATAACCGATGAAGCAGGTATTTTTTGAGTGCTCTTCCTCGGTAGGAATTATGTATCGGCCCTGATCGACCTTGATCGAATCGATATCGACCATGTTCGCGCTCACGCCGAGAAGCTCAATGTCTTCAAGAAGGCGAGTGTCGCGTTTGATGCTTCCGCGCCTGCGCATCGTCGCAGCCGCGTCTTTGACGTAGGTCGGGTGTTCCTTGATGGCGCGCAGATCATCGAGCTTGATGTCTTTATTCTTCTTGCTTCGTTCGATCCACTCTTCCAGGCTGGTGACGATGCCCATTTTGTTAACGACGAAGGCGTTGGACCCCATGTCGGCGATCTTATCGTTGAAATACTTATTGAAGCCTTCCACCAGCGAGACGACGACGATGACCGTCGCCACGCCGAAGATGATCCCCAGCAGAGTGAGAAACGAGCGAAGCTTATGCGCGAGAATCGCGCTGAGAGCCAATGATACGGACTCAAAGAATTTCATAAGATGATTCCCAGTATGTTTTCGAGGATTGTCCCCAAGTGACTAGAACGAGATTTCTCAGCATAAGTTCAAGCCTTCTACCTTTGATGATGCACATAAGTCTATACGCACGCTCGCTTGCGCGAAGGTGCATGACACTCATGTTTGAAACGCAGCAACCGCGGTCTTCATTAACAAGTGAACCGCGCGGGTCACTAACCCGACTGGGAAACGCTCAGGTTAGCACAAGCGTCCTGCCACGATCCGTAGACGTTCAGCTTGACCGGTGGCTCGCGGGGCGATAGCCTTGCGCGCAGAAGCGTCTCCGGTTGGTTTTGACGGCACGGCCTGCGCAGGGTCGAGCTGCTTGATTAGGGTTCCAGAGGTTCGCGATGTATGAAACTGAGTCGCACTATCGCGTGCTTGAGCCGCTCGGTTCTGGGGGGGCGGGACAGGTATGGAAAGCTGAAGACCTCAGGCTTAAACGTATAGTTGCCATCAAGTTCCTCGCGCCTGGTCTTGCGCGGGACGAACAAGCCAGAGCGCGATTGCGGAGCGAAGCTCAAATGGCGGCGGCGCTCACCCATCCGAACGTTGCTACCGTCTACGAGCTTGGCGAGGCCGGCGATCAGCTTTACATCGTCATGGAGTGCGTGGATGGCGAGACCTTGAAATCAAGAATCGGGCGCGGCCCGTTCGACCTGAAGCAGTCGCTCGAAATCGCGGCGGAAGTTGGCGAAGCGTTAAAAGCTGCGCACGCTCGTGGGTTGCTTCATTGCGATATCAAGAGCTCGAACATAATGATCACGCCGGATGGACTGGTCAAAGTCCTGGATTTCGGACTGGCCAAAGTTGCATCCGTAACCATGCCCAGCACGTCGGCCAGTCCGTCGCACGATGGTTTCCAGACGCGCGAGCTACGTGTTGAGAGCGGAGACTTCAGCGGGAAGGAGTGGCTGAAGTCCGCTTCGGTGATCTCAGGCACTCTCGGGAATATGTCACCCGAGCAAGTTCGAGGTGAAGCGCTTGACTGCCGCACTGACATTTTCTCGCTGGGCGCGGTGCTGTACGAGATGTTGACCGCCAGATCGCCGTTCGACGGCCACAGGGCGGTTGAGATTCTTCAGTCGGTTTTGAATGATGAGGCGGCGCCCCTAAGCGCATTCCGCGACGATGTGCCGCTGGAACTGGAGGGCGTCGTTAGGAGAGCGCTTGCGAAACGTCGCGATGAGCGCTACGCGAATGTAGAAAACCTGATCGCCGATCTGCGCGGTTTAAGAGATCAGCTTGAAAACAAATCGGCACGCGAGGCGCGATTCGTTATCGACCAGGGGTCGGGAAACACGCTTGATGATTCGGCGTCTATCGACCTCGATCGATTCTCGTCATTGCGAGCAGGCGCGCTACGTAAGCGAGGATGGTTGCTGTTGGCTGGCGCTTTAGCGGCTTCGATAGCGGTGTGGGATGTTATCGCTCTTCAACCGCATGGATTGGAATGGGCAATAGCAGCCGGTCTGCTCGCGATCGCCGCGGCGTGCGCGTTGGGTTACGGCGCCGCTCGGCCGAGAGCATCAAGGACTCTGAACCCGATGCGGAGCGGGGCCGCGTTTCGAGGCTTGCTACCCTTTCAAGAAGCCGATCGCGATCGATTCTACGGAAGAGAGACGGACACGGCGGCGCTCTTTGAAATGATTCGCCACGGTGACTTTCGCTTCGGCGTGCTTTTCGGGGAATCCGGTTGCGGCAAGACGTCGCTGCTCAGAGCGGGGTTGCTGCCGAAGCTATGGGAGGAAGGCTGTGTCCCCGTCTACTGCCGCTCGTACAAAGACCCGCTCGCGGCTGCGCTGGAAGAATGCCGCAAGCGCAGCCACGTGAAAGCTATCGAAGGCGAGCCTCCCAAGGAATACTTGGCGCGAGCGGCGCGAGAGCTCGGCGCAACAATTGTCATCGTCTGCGATCAGTTCGAAGAGTTCTTCATCAACCACAAATCAAGCGAGGAGCGAGAGCCGTTCCTTTCATTCATCGCCGCCTGTCACGACGCGGACGACATTGCCGTCAAGTTCCTTGTTTCGATGCGCAGCGACTTTCTCTACCTGATCAGCTCGGAGCTTAGCGGCCGGATTGCCGAGCCTCTGATCAGTTCGCGGCTCTTTCACCTTCGCAACTTCGACGAGGCACAAGCAAACGAGATCATCGAGAAATCAGCTCGGCGGGCGGGACTGCCCTTTGAAGATGGGCTGAGCCGTCAGGTCGCAGGCGATCTGGCAAGCGGAGATGTTGTCTCTCCTTCTGAACTGCAAATCGTCGGTGAGCAATTGCAGAGCAAGCGCATCTATACGGTTCTAGGTTATCGGCGAGCCGGCGGTAAAGAACCCTTGGTGCACAGTTTTCTCGAAGATGTCATTCAGGCATCCGGTGACGCCGAAACAGCGCGACTGCTGTTGCGCAGCCTCATCTCCGACGAGAACACCAGGCTCACGCTGACCGTTGACGACATAGCCAAACGAACCCAGCGTAGCAACGCTTTGGCGGAGCGCTTGTTGAATATCTTCGTCGAGGCGCGGCTGATCCGTGAGATTCAGGAAGACGAGCCGTGGCGATACGAGTTGATGCACGAGTACCTCATCGAGAGGATCAACCAGGTGACCGGGAAGGTGATGGATGCGACGCAGCGTGCGAACCGGCTGCTCAAACAGTACGCGTCGAACCATTCGGTAGACGGAAAGACTCGCATCCCAATCAACAGGCTCTGGTTTATCCGGCGTTACTCGGACGTTGCACGCGGAGAACGCGAGCGAGAGCTGATAAAGAAGAGCCTTCGATGGGGCCTTATGAAGGCAGGGGTGCTGACGTTGCTTTTGGTTATGGGAGCGACAATAGCAGCAGCGGCGCTGTCGGTGAATGAAGAGTGGGAAGGCGTTAGGCTCAGTGACGGGCACACGGCGGCGGCGCGCAAAGCGGCCTTCTCGCCCGACGGACGGTTGCTTGTTACGTGCGGTGAAGATGGGAGAATCATCGTCTGGGATTTCGCGCGAAGGGAACGACTGGCTACGTTCAACGACAACGGCGGCTGGGTCAGCTCGGTCGCTTTTTCGCCGGACGGGAAGTGGTTCGCAACGCCAGGCGCCAATCAAACGGTGACAGTCTGGGATGCCAAGCGGCTTGAAATAGCGGTAGTGCTGGAAGGTCATCGCTCTAGGGTCAACGTCGTTGTCTTCTCGCCGGACGGAGGGTTGCTGGGTTCGATTTCTGGGGGCGACGATGGAAAGACGCTTGTCTGGGACACGGCTCGATGGGAAAAGGCCTATGAGTTGCCGCGCAATGCGATGTGGGCGGACCTCGTTGTCTCACCTGACGGACGCCGCATACTAATTTGCAATCAAGTATGGGACCTGCAAACGGCAAGCGTGACTGGGGCGCTGGATCCCGAAACGAACTTTGCTGCTTTTTCACCGGACGGCCGCCGGTTGGTCGGAATCGGCAGCAGCGGCACTGTCTCCTTCTTTGACGTCGAACGGTTTTGGGAGAAATCTCAGTTTCGAGTCTTAAGCAGCCAGCGGGTACACAGCTATCACGGGCGCGCGGTGGCCTTCTCTCCAGATGGAAAACTAGCGGCGTCCGGCGCCGAAGACATAGTCTTGTGGGATGCAGCGACTCAGAAGAAGCTTGTGCGGCTAAAGCATTCCGCGCAGGTGTGGAGCGTTGCGTTTTCACCTGACGGGCGATGGTTGGTTTCAACTCATGACGATGGCTCCGTCCTGGTCTGGGATGTATCGGAACGTGAGCTTGCAGCAAGCTTTGACGGCCACAGCGCCTCGGTTCACTCGGTCGCCTTTTCGCCGGACGGGAAGCGGCTCGCTTCCGCGGGCGAAGACCGATCGGTGATTGTCTGGGACACAGAGCGCGGTGAGAAACAGGCAGTCTTGATTGGCGACGCAAACCGGATCACGTCTGTCGCCTTCTCGCGTGATGGGGAGCGCCTTGCGTCGTCGGATATGGACGCCAACATCATTCTCTGGGATTTGGACGGGCGCAAACCAGAGAGGACGCATGGGTACACTGGTGTTGGATCAAACGCAAGCTCCTATTGCGTAGCGTTTTCGCCGGACGGCCGCTTCCTGGCAAGCACAAATGCTGTATACGACTGCCGCGATGGCCGGCAAGTCGTTGATCTGGAGGCGATGAGGCGTACTTATCCAGGCGCAATGGGTGAAGCCTACGGGGCTGCGTTTTCGCCGGATGGCAAACTGCTGGCGTGTGCTACTGATAACGGCGCTTTGACCTTATGGGAAACGGAACAATGGCAACTGGTTGATAAGGTCCAGCTCTCCAGCACGCCGCTCATCAGCGTTGGCTTTGCTCCCGACGGCAAAGGACTTGTTACAGGAGACGACGATGGAGTGGTGCGCCTTTGGTATCTGAACCCGCTGCGTCTAATGGCCGTACTCGGCCGGCACTCGGCGCGGATCAAGTCAGTGTGCTTTTCTCCAGAAGGCAGTGAAGTGGCATCGGCCGGCGACGATCAGACAATCTGTCTGTGGAATGTGAGGCGACGGACGCTCCTCACTCGGATAGGCACGCACGCCGTGTCTGTGTTGTCCGTCGCCTTCTCCCCTGACGGGAAGCAAATCGCCTGCGGCGAGCATGACAAATCGGTCCGCGTATACACTCGCCACCGCTCGCTTTGGGGATACAGACTGAATTGAATCTCATGAGAGCCGACGCAAAACGAATCAAGAATCTTGCCGAGACGCTCGCGGCATTGTTAGAGCGCGAGCAGGGCGCTAATCAAGCTTCAATCTCATCACTGCTTGACGCGGTTGAAACGCTCAGGAGCGAGACGGCCGATCGGCGGCTGCATTACTTGACCGCGCAACTGAAGACGCTTCGGGACCGCGTTGATCTCTTGACCGAGATGGCCCGGCGTGACTTTCTTGCCAAGATAGGCCGAGAGGCGGACGAGCTCGCGCAAGACGCCAGCGACGGCCGTGTCGCCCGCGTATTGATGACGGCCGTCAGTAACAAGACGCACTCGTACACCGCCTTCTGTGAGACGCTGCTTGACTCGTTGATTGAGGCAACCGGGGCCGAGCGCGGATTCGTTCTCTTCTATCTGCCGGAATCCACCGAAGCTGAAGTCGTAGCCGCGCGTAATTTTCAAACCCGGAACCTGTCGCTCGAAGAATACGATTTCAGCCGGACTCTATTGAGGGAAGTTCTTCAGCACGACCGGCCGCTGTTCCTGGAAGACGCATCCCAGGATTCAACATATTCTCGCGAGGCGAGCGTTATCAAGTTCGAGATCAAATCAATCATCGCTGCGCCGCTGAGACAGGAAGGCCGCGCCATTGGCGCCCTATACTTGGAAAACAACTCGCATCCTTGCGCGTTCGACGAACGAGACCCTCAGATTCTGGAAATCGTCGCCGAGTTCATGGTCTTTTATCTTCAGCACGCACACCTGCTGCCGGCTACCTTTGAACGCGACAGTCGCGTCTTCCTCGACGCAAGCCGGGCGTCTAAGGAGATTGTCGGCCGCGATCCGAAGGTCCTTTCGCTGCTCGAAGTGGTCAACCGGATCGCAGACTCGCCGGCGACGGTGTTGGTTGAGGGCGAGACAGGAACAGGCAAAGAACTCGTCGCCCGGGCGCTGCATTACCAAAGCGCAAGACGCGATCGTCCATTCGTCGCGATCAACTGCGCTGCGATTCCAGACAACCTGCTCGAATCCGAGTTGTTCGGACACGAGAAGGGAGCCTTCACCGGCGCCGCCGGACGATACATCGGGCGCATAGAGCAAGGCGACGGCGGAACGATCTTCCTTGATGAAGTGAGCGAGCTGGCTTATCCGCTGCAAGCCAAGCTGCTGCGCTTTCTGCAATCGAACGAGTTTGACCGCCTCGGTGGAAGCCGGACGATTCGAATTGACGTGCGAGTGGTTGCCGCGACCAGCAAGGACTTGAAAGCGCTGACTGAAGCAGGGAAGTTTCAAGAGGCTCTTTTCTATCGATTGAATGTCATCCCGGTTCGCATGCCGGCTCTGCGCGAGCGCAAAGGCGACATCCCGCTGCTCATCGATTTCTTTCTCGACAAGTTCTCGAGCATCTACGGCAAGACGATCCGAATGGAGCGCGACGCGTATGAGTGGCTGAAGGAGTACAATTTTCCCGGCAACCTGCGCGAGCTTGAGAACCTGATCCACCGACTAGCCGTCCTCACCGATGATGTGATTCGGGTCGGGGACTTGCCCGCCGAAGTACTGAAGACCGTTTCGCACCGAGTGAATATCGAGAAGGACCCGCTGTTCGAACTGCTTCACACTCAGGCCGCGGACCTTGAGGATCTTCGGCGAAGAAGAAGAGAGGTGAGGCGCGCGCTTGCCGAGCAGGAACAGCAAGTGATCGAGCGAGCTATTGAACAAGCGGGCGGAAACCTCACCGAAGCCGCCGCCCGGCTGGGGGTGCATCGCATCACGCTGCACAAGATGATCAAGAGAGGAAGAGAGTTGAAGTGAGAGCCTTATGAACCTGCCCGTAGCCAGGCTGGCTACAGCGATGCGCATTTGCGCGCGCCCGTCAGCCGCCCAGCAATCCCCGATACGTTAACAATAAATCCTTTTTCCGATTTGAATCGCGCTCGACGTGTGTAGCTGATAGGGCTACAACGGAACCGTGTTCGAGTTTGGACCAACTCCCGATAAATACCCTTCCACGCCGTGAGGATAGCAGCCTCCAGCTCGCACAATCGGGCTCGCGGCATTGCACTTGCGGACTCGATTGCCGGGCCTACGGGGAATACCAGGCAATCTCCGAGAAGAAGCCAGCACGCCGAGACCTATGAGAGCGATGCATTCCCAGTTGGTTCATGAAAGGAGAAGAGAATCATGCTGACCCGGCATTTTCGGAGCAGGACGACCGTGCTGTTCCTCATCGCTGCGATTCCTTTGTTGGTCTTTGCATACCCGGCTCAATCGAGCGCGCCGGATATTCTTGTCACGACTACTTCAGATTTGTTGGATTTTGGTGGTGCCCAGCAAGTCGCGGATTTGCCTGGCCCAGATGGGCTGGTCTCGTTGCGAGAAGCGATCATTGCCGCGAATAACAGACCCGGACCTGAGCTGATCGGATTCAACATTCCAACCAGCGATGCAGGGTTTGGCGGCGCAGTCTTCACGATCGCGCCATTATCTGTGCTGCCGCCACTGTCCGGCGGCGGGACCACGATAGATGGAACAACTCAGACGGCCTTTACAGGGAACAGCAACCCCGCCGGACCGGAGATAGTAATCACGGGTAGCTCCGAGAGTACTGCGTCCGATGGGTTGTTTATCAGCTCAGCCAACAATGTTATTCGAGGTCTCGTGATCAACAGTTTTCCGGGGACACCCGGTGGCACAGGTAACGGGATCGTGATCTATGGTCCGCAATCGAGTGGTAATGTTGTTTCCGGGTGCTTCGTGGGGATTGACGCGACCGGCACTTCCATCGCGGGAAATGCTAGCAACGGCATATTTATCATCGACGGAGCCACGAACAATCGAGTGGGAGGATTGACTCCGAGCGAGCGAAATGTCGTGTCCGGGAACGGTCTCGATGGTATAAGCATGCACTCGGGGGCGAACCCCGGGGCGAATCAGAATGTAGTTCAGGGCAATTTCGTTGGCACCGATGTTACAGGAACAATCGCTCTGGGCAACGCGCGGGATGGTGTAGACACTGAGACCGCGTTCAATACAATCGGTGGCCCGGATCCTGCCGCCAGAAACATATGTTCCGGCAACCTCCGCATCGGCGTCTTCTTGGTGGGGGGAATCAATATCGCCGACCACAACCTGGTTCAGGGTAACTACATCGGAATGGACGTGACGGGAACAGTGGCTCTCGGTAATCAGTTGGAGGGGGTGGGCATTGTCTCTTCAATCGGGACTAACGTGCGCAACAATGTAGTCATCGGCAATTTGATCTCTGCCAATGCGCTGGACGGCGTAGGGATTTTTTCATCCGATGGCAATCTAATCAAGGATAACCTGATAGGAACCGACGTCAATGGGAATCCGTCATTTGGCAATGGTCATTTTGGACTTCACATAAGTGGTGGACCTGGAGATCCAGCGTCGAATGACAATCGAGTTGAAGACAACGTTATCGCCGGGAATGCTTCAGCGGGAGTTTTTATCGCTGCCGGGGTGCGCAATTCCATAAGTCGAAATCGCATTTTTTCAAACGGCGATTTGGGAATTCAGCTTAACCCCGGGTTGACCCCCAACGATCCAGGAGACCTCGACACTGGGCCGAACGAGTTGATGAATTATCCGGTGCTCGATCGGGCCGATGCGACCCCTGTATGTCTGCTAGGTCAGGGAACGATAGATACACCGAACCCTGGGAATGTCGTAATTGAATTCTTCGCCAATCCAGTGCCGACGCCAGGTGGTGATCCTTCAGGTCATGGCGAAGGAGCTGTCTTTCTCGGCTCAACAACTCCAAACGCATCCGGTAACTTTTGGACGACCCTGCCACCAGTATCCGCTGGGACGCTGATCACTGCCACCGCTACAGACGCGGCCGGCAACACTTCTGAGTTTGCCGCAAACATCGTGGCGGGCGCTCCCGCGGTGAATGCTCCGGTGCTGACCGCGCTCGGCCCGGCAAGAGTCTGGATAGGCCTCAAGAACAGCGATGACGTAGGCACGAAGTTCGACGTGCTAGCCGAAGTGTTCAAGAACAGCGCTCTCATAGGCTCGGGTCAACTCAACGGCATACCCGGCGGGAGCAGCGGATTCAATAATGCCGTGTTGCGGACGATCGACCTCGCCCTATCCGCTCCTGTGGATATTCACTCCGGCGATAGCCTCAGTTTCAGGCTTTCGGTACGGATAGCGGTGGGAGTCTCAGGCCATAGGAGCGGCACAGCGAGGCTGTGGTTCAACGACGTGGCTGCGAACACTCGCTTCGCTGCGACGATCGGGTGCGTAACACGCGACCACTTCCTCTTGAACGGCTTCGCCTTAGGCGCCACAGCCGGAACCGGGCCGAAGAAGACGATAGACGTGTTCGTAGACAGTGCAATTGGAGGCAATCCGTTCAAGCCGTTCGGAACCTGGAGCAAAGTGTTCTGAGCGATCTACCTTCTGCGTGCGAATCACTCGCTGAGTCGCCGCGGTGCTTGACCGCGCATCGAGTGCCGGCGCAACGCTCTCGCAATGCGCTGTGATGTAACTTCGAGATACCGAGGCACGCGTACCGGAAAGAGGCGCGACACCAGCGCCTCTTTCTTCTTTTGCAGATGCGCCGCCGCTTGAAGCATCTGGCTGCTCTCGGCGAGGTGTTGCTTCATGAATTCGGGGCTCGAGACGATCGCGATTATCTCCCCTTCCAGCGCTTCCAGGTCGTGCCAGTCGCCTATGCGATCTTGAAGCGTCCGTAGCCAGGCCAACGCGCGCGACGCATCGCCGTAGCCCATCTCCGAGACGAGCTCCAACAAATACCTTACTCGCTTCGCGGCGATTCGTAGCTGATGCAACTCCGCCGGATTGTTAGTCGGCTGCGACTGCGCCGCGAGAGCTTGAAACTCTGCAAGCCTCTGGTCGAGCCGCTCGGCCGCATAGCCCGCTACGCTTCGTTCATCGATGACCATCGTTTCGGCCGCAGTCTCGAGCGTCGGCGCTTCATCGCGCGTATCGTCGACGACGCGAATTGGATCAGGCGTCTCATTAGGCGCGGGCGTGCTTAGTCCCAGGCCATGGGCGATTGCGTTGATGTTGATGTGTTGCAGGAACTTCTTTACCTTTGCAGCGCGTTGCAAGCGTCGGTCTTGCAGAATGGTCTTTACCAACTCGAGCTGCTCTCGCCGAGTCCGGCCCCGGCTTGTCACTTCCTTCTCGATGAGTTCGAGAAATACGTCGTAGTTCCTGACGGTGGAGAGCTTGCGGCGCCAATTGCGAAGCCGCCTCTTCAGCTTGCGCACCTTCATCTCGCGTGCGAGCAAATCAAGCGAGGCCTGAAGCCTGCGCGTCGTTACTCTCATCTTGTGGACAGCCTCGACCGCTTCGGTGTCGAGAACGGCGCTGTGGTAAGTGCGCAAGGCCGCCAACTGAGAAGGGATGATCTCAACAAGCTTGCGCGCCTGGCGTGCCTGCGGTTTCTTCGCAGCGGGAGCGTCCGCCTCGGTAGTCAGTATTTGTTCGGCCTCAGCCATCGTTTGGTTCGCGCGATCGCAGAGAGAGATTACTATCTTCACCCTGCCTCAGCAACATGGGTGCAGGAGTTGAAAGCGTAGACCTCGCGTCGAGGCAGGAATACCGCGAGTCAATTCGGTGATTAGGTAAGTAGCGGCTATAATTCTGTATCGCCGAAAGACACGCGAATGGACATTCTAAAGCTCGATTTGAATAAAGCGGCGCCGGACCTGCCGACAGAGAGCGAGATTCAATTCCAGGTCGGGCTATTGGCAGGAGTGGCGGCGCTGATCGCAGGCTTCATCGCTCGATTCGTCTTCGACGCGCCGCTCGTGCCCGAGCTTCTCGCTCAATTCATCTTCGCGATAGCTCCCATCTGGATGGTCGAGCTTGCGGTAGGAATGCTGGGTCCGTTCGCCAAGCATCTGGCATTTCTCGGCTGCACAGTGATTTATTTCATTGCGTTGATCGGAGCGGCGCTCGCTTATCTTCGGTACGCACCCGGAAGGGGCTCGACTCTCTCGCGCTATGTCTGGCTGGTCGCATTCTCGTTTTTGATGTGGGCTTTTACTGCTGTGCTTCTGATACCGCTGCTGGGAGGCGGAATGTTTGGAAACCGCTTGCGGCAAGGAGCGCTATTCACGAGCGCGTGGCTCCTAGTCGTGTACGCGCTGTACGGAATTGCTCTTCGCGTAGCAAGCGCCCAATACATCGAACGCCCGATCTCTGCAAACGCGCCGGGGAGGATCGTCAGCAGACGCCGCGTTGTCCGAGGTGTTGGCTACGCAGTTCTGGCAATTGGGATCTACGACATAGGCAAGTCGCTTTTTGGAATGTGGCTGCAGTCCGGCTCGGGCCGTGTAAAGCGCGGCGATGGCGTGTTCCCGAACATCGATAATCTCGCCCTCGAGATCACGCCCACTCGAGACTTTTACCAGGTGTCCAAGAACGCGTTTGAGCCCGAGGTTGATGCGCGGAGATGGAAGCTGGAAGTGACAGGTCTCGTAGACAACAGGCTCTCGCTGACTTACGACGAGATGAAGGCGCTGCCTTCGGTTGATCAATATGCGACGCTGGCCTGCATCAGCAATGTAGTCGGAGGCGATCTGATCGGCACCGCCTTGTGGCGGGGAGTGCGCCTCAAAGACGTTCTTGCAAAAGCCGGGCTCAAGCAGGCAGTTGTCGACATCGTGCTGCGAGCGAGCGACGATTACACCGACTCGATTCCGCTCGATCGCGCGATGGCTGATGGGACTCTCCTTGTGTACGAGATGAACGGCGAACCGCTTACACCTGAGCACGGCTCCCCTGTGCGACTGCTGGTGCCGGGGATCTACGGGATGAAGAACGTGAAGTGGATCACCCGCATCGAAGCGGTGGACTTCGACTTCAAAGGCTATTGGCAACGGCGAGGATGGGATGATCGCGCGGAGTACAAGACGATGTCGCGGATAGACGCGCCCGATAGCTCTGTGAAAGGCGAAGCTACGATTGCTGGAATCGCATTCGCGGGCGACCGCGGAATCAGCAAGGTCGAAGTCTCGACTGATGGCGGCGCGAGTTGGGACCAAGCAGAGATCAAGCCTGCTCTTTCGCCGATCTCGTGGGTGCTGTGGCAACGGCGGTGGAAACCCGCGCAACCCGGCAAGCACAAAGTCCTAGTGAGGGCGACGGACGGTCGAGGTCAGACGCAGACCTCGCAATATGCGCCCCCGGCTCCAAGCGGATCGTCGGGCTATCACGGCGTTACCGTACGCGCTGAATGAACAACTAAGAAAAAAGAGCTTGACCCTGGAACCTGTTCCAGAGTCTATAATCGCTCGAAGGTGAACAAGTGAGGGACGAGACCCCGAAACAGGAGTATTTGCGGTCAGGAGAACTGGCGCGGCTGGCCGGTGTGAGCACCGACACATTGCGGCATTACGAGCGCAAGGGCTTGCTCGCGCGGCCGCGCCGTTCGGCAAACGGTTATCGCGAATATCCGGCCAGTGACCTCGATCGAGTGCGTCTTGTGCGCGGCGCGCTCGGAATCGGATTCACCCTGGACGAACTGGCTCGCATCTTCAGCGTGCGTGACCGAGGCGGCGCGCCGTGCCATCAGGTGAGAGCACTCGCGGGGACAAAGCTTACGGAGGTTGAGACGCAACTTGGCGAACTTACAGCGCTGCGCGATGAACTGCGCAGGCTGTTGAAGAACTGGGACGCGCTTTTGGCGAAGAACTTGCCTTCGGAGCGCGCCGGTCTGTTGGAGTCGCTAGCAGCGAAAGCGACGAAAGCTCTAGGGAGGCGGACACGGTCATCGCGCTTCACCCGTACACCTATCAATCGAAAGAAAGAGAGCAAGGAGAATCAATGGTAAAAGCGAAAAACTACTTTGGGGTTTTGTTAGCACTGATGCTGCCTTTGGTTTTGGCCGCCAGAACACAGCAGCCGTCGGATCAACATCACAATCATCAGCAAGACAAGCAGCGTGTGGATGGCGTGAACGAACGCGGCGACCACGCGATGGGTTTCAGCCACGACAAGACCACTCATCATTTTCGCCTGACTGCGGACGGCGGCGCGATCGAGGTGACCGCCAATGATCCCAATGACGCCGCAAGCCAGGAACAAATCAGGACTCACCTCTCGCACATCGCAAAGCTCTTCAAGGAGGGCGATTTCAGCAAGCCGATGTTTATTCATGGCGAAGCGCCTCCGGGCGTACCAACGATGAAACGTTTGAAGGCGGATATCAGCTACACACTTGAGACTATGGAACGAGGCGCTCGAGTCCGGATTGCTACCGCAAACGCTGAAGCAGTCGCGGCGATTCACGAGTTTTTGCGTTACCAGATCAAAGACCACCAGACGGGCGACTCCCTGGAAGCGGACAAGCAAGCGTCAATCTGAGGCGACCACTCTTGCAGCAGCTTAAGGGGAACGTGCCCCTTCGCCGGCAAGACTGTGAAAAGGCCGAGGATGCCACCAGCTTGCCTGGTGGAGGTTCACGGTCGCTGTTAACGGCGCCGAGTACCGTGCCGCCAAACTAGCAGCCAGCGTGAAGCTCCACGGGGCAAGCCCGTGGCATCTCGCGCGTCGCATGCGAATCGTTGTAGCAGCCAGCGTGAACCTACCAACGGGGCAAGCCCGTGGCATCCTCAGACTCTTCACACATTGCCCGCCGAATAAGCGACTGCGGCGCATCTACATTTCTAGAGCTACAAGGCAGAGTGCACACAAAGTCTCAATCAGTTGACTGATCTCAAACTCGCCTTCTATATTGATCAACGCAGAAAGGGCCTGCCATCTTCCGAAATGCACAAAACCTCCAGGCGAGAAGACAAACCCAGTAGCAGCCACGCCGCGCACGCCGCGCGGGAGCAAGGCCGCCTTCGGTCTGATCGCGTCGTCTATCCGTTCACCGCGATCGTCGGCCAGGAAGAGATGAAGCTCGCGCTGATGCTGGGCGCTATCGACCCGAACATCGGCGGCGTGATCATCATGGGTCATCGGGGCACGGGCAAGTCTACAGCCGTTCGCGCGCTTGCGGATTTATTGCCGCTCATCAAGAAAGTGAAAGGCTGCCTTTACGGCTGCGACCCCGAGCGGCCGAATGAGCTGTGCGACGAATGCGCGAACCGAGCGTCCGGTGAGGGCCGCTTGCCTGCGCAGCGCGCTACCGTCCCGGTCGTCGATCTGCCGCTCGGCGCAACCGAGGATCGGGTTTGCGGCACGCTCGACATAGAACGCGCGCTGGTGGAAGGAGTGAAAGCATTCGAGCCGGGCTTGCTCGCGCGCGCGAATCGCGGCTTTCTTTACATCGACGAAGTCAATCTGCTCGACGATCATTTGGTGGACGTCTTGCTCGACGCCGCGGCATCCGGCCGCAACGTAGTCGAACGCGAAGGCATTTCAGTGAGCCATCCCGCGCGCTTCGTGCTCGTCGGTTCGGGCAATCCCGAAGAAGGCGAGTTGAGGCCGCAGCTACTTGACCGCTTCGGGCTCTATACTCAGATCACGACCATCTCCGACATCGACCAGCGCGTCGAGATAGTTGAGAGACGCGAGCGGTTCGATGATGACCCGGCGGCTTTTCACGACGCGACGGCGCGCGACCAGTACCACCTGCGAAGGCGAATCACCCGCGCAAAGAAGCTGCTCCCTCGTGTCGGCATCAATCGGAGTCTGTTGATGCTGATCGCCGAGTTGTGTGTCGCGCTCGAGGTGGATGGGCACCGCGGCGAGTTGACGATCGCTCGTGCCGCGCGCGCGCTAGCTGCATTTGAGGGACGCGTAACGGCGAGCGCTGATGATGTTGAACGAGTCGTGCTGATGTCGTTGCGTCACCGGCTGCGGAGAGATCCGCTTGAAACAGTGGACAGCGGCGCGCGAATAGAGCAGGCGATTCGTGAGACGATTCCGAAGCACGCGGGCAGTGCGCGGTTGGCAGCAATCAGATGAGAGCACCGATATTGACGTCTTTGCGTCTTTGCGAGTCTTTGTGATCTTTGCGCGAAACCGGATTTCACGCAAAGCCCACAAAGACTCGCAAAGACGCAAAGACGCTGAGCACTTGGGAGAGGATTGGAATGGGATCGTCGCCGGGTCGGATCGAATATCCTTTCGCAGCGGTCGCCGGGCGCCGCGCCGAGAAGCACGCGCTGCTGTTGCTGGCCGCCGAGCCGCGGCTTCGGGGCGTGCTCATCGCAGCGGAGAGCGCTTCAGCTTGTGGCTCTCTAGCGCGAGCGTTCGGATCTGTGCTGCCTGACGATGAGAATCGCGCGTTGCGAACGGCGAACCCTTCAAGCGACTTCGACCTCGATACCGTCCAACTGCCGATCAACATTACCGAGGACTCGTTGCTCGGCGGGCTTGAACTCGAGCGCACCCTGGCTACCGGAAAGCGCCAGGTTTCAACAGGCCTTCTTGCGCGAGCCAATGGGCGAGTGCTTTACGTTGACGATGTGAACCTGCTGGAGGCGGACACAGCAGCCCACTTAGGAAACGCGCTCGACTGTCGCCAGGTGCGCGTCGAACGTGAAGGTGTGAGCGCGATTCACGACGCCGATTTCCTATTTGTGGGGGCTTTCGGCCGGGCCGAGGGAGAGCCGAGCGCGTTGTTGCGCGATCGCGTCGGATTGATCGTGAGCTCCGGGACAGAATGCTCGGCGGACGAAACGGTAGAGATGATCGACCGAGCCTTTCGGTTCGACGACAACCCATCCACCTTCGCGGAGGACTTTGCGTTTGAGACTGCCGGGATCAAGAGTGTGATCGAAAACGCGCGAGCGCATTTGCCGCGGGTTCGGGTCTCGAAGGATCAGATTCGTCAAATAGCGCTGGTAGCGATCCGGCTTGGAGTGGAAGGGAATCGAGCCGACGTTTTCGCTTTGCAGGCGGCGCGGGCAAATGCAGCGCTCGCCGGGCGCGACGCGGTTAACGAAGACGACGTCATTGTCGCTATTCAGCTTGTGCTTGCGCCGCGCGCGACAACGCTTCCGTCGGCGAGAGAGAAGACAGAAAAACAGAACGACTCTACACAGCAGGAGGACTCCGGCGAAGGCAGTGGGGACGAGGCTAGAGATGGCGGGCGCGATTTCATCGCGGGTGCGATCGAAGACCTGATTATTCAGACAATCGACGCCGAGTTGCAGAAGGACCTGCTCTCGCCCTTGCAACGAACATCTGGCCGCTCTCGCGACGGCAAGCGGTTCAAACCATCCGCATCGATGCGCGGACGATATGTGCGAAGCACGACACGACGGACTCGGGACCAGAGGGTCGCCGTCGACGCCACGCTTCGTGCAGCCGCGCCGTTTCAATTGCGGCGGCGTATGCAAGGTGGCTTGAACGGCGAACAGCCGGCGAAAGGCGAATGGCCGGCCGGATCGCCGACTAACACTCGCTCTACTCGTGTGAAGATCGAACCTGAGGATCTTCGATTCAAAGAGTTCAAGCGCCGTTCAGGGATCATGTTTATTCTCGCCGTGGATGCAAGCGGCAGCATGGCTCTCAACCGTATGGCGCATGCGAAGGGCGCGCTTACTCGATTACTCGCGCAAGCATATCTTCACCGCGACAACGTCGCGTTGATCAGCTTCCGAGGCGCAGGGTCAGAAGTTCTGCTGGCCCCAACTCGCAGCGTGGAGCTTGCAAAGCGGTTGGTAGACGCGATTCCCGCCGGAGGCGGAACGCCGCTTTCCGCGGGCGTGGTCAAGGCGATAGAGTTAGCCCGGCTCGGGCGGCTGCGAGGTGTGACGCAAGCTATGTTAGTGCTGTTCACCGACGGAAGGGCTAACGTTTCTTTGCGCGAGGGGCGGACTACGATCGGTGACGAGTTGAGGGCGCTCGGCCAGTTGCTGCGATCGGAACAGATCCCGGCAGTTGTGGTTGATACAAAGTCGAGGTTCGTATCCAGCGGGGAAGGTGATGCGCTTGCACGGATGCTCGGGGCCAGCTATGTCTATCTTCCTCGCCCGGACGTTCGCACGGTCTACGAGGCAATCGCGTCGGCCGCTGGGAGAACGCGAATAAGCGATGGCTGAGCGAATGAACAATGAAGACCGAGACCGGCGCGTGCTTGAATTCTACGAGAAGGTTCTCGAGATCGAGCAGCGATTGATTCCGACTGGCCTGCACGTATTCGGGCGCGCATCGACGCATGCTGAGCTTGCCGATCTGTTGAGAATGGTCGCGTCGTTCGACCGGCCCGAGCTTGGCATTCGCTCGCTGCCTGACCTTGTTGCCGAAGGTCTGGGCTTAAAGGCTTACGGCACACTGCTACAGGAGAGCGGCCACTCGGAACGGCGACTGAGTGAGCGTGAACAGGTTGAGGCCATCGTGCGAGATGCGGTTGCGCATTTCCTGAAAGGCACGGGCGAGGAGGGAAGAGAAGCCGCGGCCAGGTTGCTGTCGAAGCGCGCGGCGGTTGCCAGCGAGCAGTCGCTAAAAGTGTTCGCCCTGCTCGGCCGAATTCGGGAGCAACTGGAGACTAACCATGAGCTCGATGGATTGATCCGCGCTCTGAGAGGCGGGTATCTCGAGCCCGGTCCCGGCGCCGACATCATTCAGAACCCAGGCATCCTTCCAACGGGCCGCAACACTCACGCGGTCAACCCTTACTCAGTTCCTTCTCCTGTCGCGGTCCGGCGCGCTGAACCGATAGCCAGCGCCCTGCTCGATCGTCACCTCAAGGAAACGGGCCGCTTCCCTGAATCAATAGCGATGGTTTTGTGGGGCATTGATAACATCAAGACCGAAGGGGAAGCGCTCGCGCAGGTTCTCTGGCTGTTGGGAGTGACGCCTCGACGCGATGCTATGAATCGCGCGACCGACGTGGACATCATTCCGCTCGAACAGTTGGGCCGGCCGCGTGTTGATATCGTGATGACTGTGTCGGGAATCTTTCGCGATTTATTCGGCGCGACGATTACGCTGCTCGACAATGCGGTGCGAAAAGTTGCGGCGCTCGATGAACCGGTCGAGATGAACTACATCAAACGGCACGTCGAGGAACAGATGACTGAGACGGGCTGTTCTTTTGATGAAGCGGCGGTGCGAGTGTTCTCAAACGCGGCCGGCAACTATGGGACAAACGTCAACTTCATGGTGCTTGACAGCCAGTGGGAGGACAGCGGTGAGCTTGGAGATCTGTTCGTCACCCGAAAGTGTTTTGCCTACGGGCGCGACTCGCAGGGAAAGAGCTTCGATGGCCGGGAAGCGCGCAGGCTGTTGGAGCGCGCGCTGTCGCGAGTCGAGGTGACCTATCAAAACATCGACACAACCGAAGTCGGCATAACCGACGTCGATCACTACTTCGAGTACCTGGGCGGCGTATCCAAGGCGATCGAAAAACAAACCGGCACGCGGCCGAGCATCTATTTGTCGGACTCGCTTTCGCCGGGAGCCAAAGTCAGAACGCTTGAAGAGACTGTCAGGCTGGAGACGCGAACGAAGACGCTGAACCCAAAATGGTTCGAAGGCATGCTTCGGCATGGTTTCAGCGGCGTGGCTGAAATCGAACACCACGTAACAAACACGTTTGGCTGGTCGGCGACTGCTGACGCGGTTGACGATTGGATCTACGATGAAGCCGCTGCGACATTCGTGCTTGACGAAGCGATGCTCGATCGATTGCGCTCGCTCAATCCGCACTCGGCGCGAACGCTCGTTGGGCGGTTGCTGGAAGCTTCCGGCCGCGGATTCTGGTCGGCGGAGCAATCAGTGCTCGAACGGCTCCAGGAAGTGTTCGCCGGCCTCGAAGACAAGCTCGAGGGAGTGACAGGTTGAGAACAGGTCCGAAACGGCCGGCAAGCCGTCGGCAAGATTTCATTGACAGCAGTGTTGCGCAACAGGACAGAGACAACTAGTACTCAGTCAGACTCGGTTTGACGGATCGCAGATCGAGTTACAACTAGTACGCAGTCAGACTCGGTTTGATGGATCGCAGATCGAGATCTCCAGGCTGGCAATCCCGTAGGGATGACCTGTCTGAGAAGGTAAGCTGAGAAATCACGTGAGAAC
The DNA here is from genome assembly GCA_038040445.1 of Acidobacteriota bacterium. Classification (NCBI taxonomy): domain Bacteria; kingdom Pseudomonadati; phylum Acidobacteriota; class Blastocatellia; genus Candidatus Onstottus; species Candidatus Onstottus frigus. Next base: position 88,036 of record JBBPIG010000001.1, read on the forward strand.
AACAGCCGGAGAGCATTTCTTGACCCGACTCTACTCCAATCGCTCATCGTTCATAATGATAGTTGCCAATCAGTCATTCCTACCGTCCATGCCGTTTTATCCCTCGGCCATATGACGTGACTGGTGCATTTAGCCTCGCTTGAAGCGCTCTGCCCAGTGGCATTGCTCTTGCCACTATTCCTGCGAATGAAGAGGGTCTGCCCGCCCCACTACTGCAGTCTCTTGTTCGTCGAATAAATGCCGTTGATGAAGAGAGGCATCGATTGAGCGTACAGTTTCAGGTACTACAGTCAGAGATTCCAGCGCCGGCGCTGGAGGGCGGAGCTTCGAGAATCGATGCTCTGCAAAGCTATCAGACTCACTTGCTGGAGCCCGACTCACTGCTCGATGATCTTACCCGTCTGGCGGCTGAAGTCTGCGGGGCGGCGGGTGCTTTGTTGAGCGTCGTCAGGTCTGACCGCGTCCAACACCTCTCGCGAGCCGGCTCGTTGTCGAGTGACGCTGCCGGTGAAGACTCGCTCATCTCGCTGGCAATTCAAGCCGGCGGCTTGTTCGTAGTATCAGATACGCAAACCGCTGGCGAGCTCAACAGCGACGCTCCGAACTCCAACAGTGCCGCGGTTCGCTTCTACGCCGGAGCGCCGCTGACTACACCTGAAGGTTACGTGATCGGCATGCTGTCGGTGATCGATCAAAGGCCTCGCACGTTGAGCGAAGCTCAGTCGAGTGCGCTGAGCTCATTAGCTCACGCCGCAATGGCCGGGCTCGAGGTCAGGCGCAAAAGCCTTGAACTGGATCAAGCGATGGCGGAACGCGCAAAAGCGTTCGAGTCGCTTACCGCCAGCGAAGAGCGTTGCGCGACGCTTCTGCGCGGCGCGACCGACGGCCTGTGGGAGTGGGATCTCGAGACCAACGAAATGCAATTCTGCGCGCGGTGGAAGGCGATGCTCGGCTACAAGGAGCACGAGCTGAACAGCCGGCCCGATGAGTGGTTCAATCGCGTTCACGCCGAAGATATCGAGCGGGTGCAGTCCGAGATAATGTCCCACCTGCTCGGATTGACACCACAGTACCAAAGTGAACATCGCGTGCGAAGACAAGACGGCAGCTATCGGTGGATGTTGAGCCGCGGTTTGGCAGTGATGGACTCGAACCGGCACGTTTATCGGATGACCGGCGCGTTGACCGATGTGACCGAGCAAAAACAAGCGGAGAAGCGGTTGCTGCACAACGCGTTTCACGACGCGCTGACCGGGTTGCCTAACCGCGCATTGTTCATGGATCGGCTGAAACATTCGCTGGCCGAGGTGAAAAAAGGCGACGGCTATGCGTTTGGCGTGCTGTTCCTGGATCTCGACCGCTTCAAGGTTGTCAACGATAGCCTCGGTCATCAGATCGGCGACCAGTTGCTGGTAGCGACCGCGCGCAGGCTCGAATCATGTCTGCGGCCCGGCGACATAGTCGCGAGGCTGGGAGGCGATGAGTTCGCAATCATCGTCGACCGCGTCAGGCACGTGAGCGATTGTGTTCAGGCCGCCGAACGCATACGCGAGCACCTATCTTCGCCGTTCAATCTTAGCGGCCACGAAGTCTTCATCTCGGCCAGCATCGGCATTGCGCTCAACCAGACCGGGTCAGAGCAGCCTGACGAGATCATTCGCAACGCGGACACCGCGATGTATCGCGCGAAAGATCAGGGCCGAGGCTGCTTCGAGCTATTCGACCAGGGGATGCATGCCCGCAACGCGGCGCTCTCGCAATTGGAGTCCGGACTGCGCCGTGCCCTCGCGCACGGCGAGTTCAGCGTCCACTATCAGCCAATAATATCGCTGGAAACCTGGCGAATCAGCGGCTTCGAAGCGCTGATAAGGTGGAACCATCCGGAACACGGCTACATCTCGCCGTTGAAGTTCATCCCGGTGGCAGAAGATACGGGACTGATCATCGAGATAGGCCAGTGGGTGCTGCGAGAAGCCTGCCAGCAACTGAAATTGTGGCAAGAGCAATTTCCCTCGGACCCGCCGCTCAGCATCAGCGTCAATCTTTCGGGCAGACAATTCTCGCAGCCTGATCTTATCGATCGCATCTCTCAGATCCTGGATGAAACGGGGCTGGATGCAGGCAGCTTGAAGATGGAGATCACCGAGAGCGCCATCATCGAGAATATTGACGCTGCGGCTCTGATGCTGAAGCGAATCAAAGCGCTCGGCGTTCGACTGTCTCTCGACGATTTTGGCACAGGCTACTCTTCGCTGAGTTACCTGCACCGGTTTCCGATCGACACGTTGAAGATCGATCGCTCATTCGTGTCGCGGATCAGCCTGCCAAAGAACGCGGAGATAGTTAAAACGATTTTGACGCTGGCCAGGAACCTGGGAATGGACGTGGTTGCTGAAGGCGTCGAGACTCGCGACCAGATAATTCAGCTCACCGGGTTGAATTGCGAGTACGTGCAAGGCTATTTGCTGTCGAAGCCGATAGACGGCCGCGCCATGAGGGAACTGATAAGCGAGATATACCACAAGGGTCTGGGCCAGCACGCGGGGGCAGCAGCGTAGAAAGCGATGTCAGGCCGGTGGATGCGCCGAAACTGAAACTGTGCAGGACATTGAAATTGGAAAGCGCAAGAAATTGAAAATTGCAAATTAGAAATTGCAAATTGAGGGACGGGCCGCCGCCTTAGTCTTCAATTTTCAATTTTCAATCCCCCCCGTCAGCGAGGGTCCCGGTCCCACCAGTACTGCTTCTCGAGCTTCTTCCGGGCGGGCCAGACCTCGTCGAGCGTGTCGCCTTCGAACATCTGTCCGTTCTTCATCACGAAGCGAATCGAGTTCGTATTGTGAATATCAAGGAGCGGATTCTTATCGAGCACGATGAGATCAGCCAGCTTGCCGGCTTCAATTGAGCCGATATCTTGCTGTAGACCGATCGCCTCGGCTCCAAACAACGTCGCCACCCTCAAAGCTTCGAGCGTAGTCATACCGCCCGACTGCAGGTTCCAGATTTCCCAGTGACAGCCCAGCCCTTGAAACTGACCGTGACCGCCTAAACATACTCGGCCTCCCGCGTGAACGATGTCGGCGCAAGCCTTGGCGAGTCCGACGTGGCCATATTCGGAAGGCAAGAACCATTGGCCGCGGCGCTTGACCATCGTGTCAATCAATTCGTGCGGAATGAAACGGCGAACCTTCGCGTTGCCGTGAATGTCCGTGCTTTCGAAGTAGTAGTTCTCGGACCACGGCGCGCCGTACGCGACGAGCGTCGTCGGCGTGTAGAACGTGCCGGTCTTGGCGACAAACTGGACAACGTCTTTGTAGAGCGGTTGTATCGGCAGCGAGTGCTCGTGACCAGAGAAGCCGTCCGCCATCTGAGTCAGATCGAGCTTCATATCGAGCGCGCCTTCGGTTGTCGAAGTGATGCCGAATTCCTTGCAAGCCATCGCCACCCACTGGCGCACGATGCGATCGCCGACAACGTACTGCTTGAGCGTCGTCGTGTGATAAGCCTCCTTGTACCGCTTGATGAAATTGCGGGCCGCTTCTTTATCCTCGATTCCTGACTGAGCAAACACCCCCGGCCCCGTGGAGTAGACTCGCGGTCCAAGAATGTCGCCGGTCTCGACAAGGTCGGTATAGGCGAACACATCGGTCGTCGAGCTCTGTGGGTCACGAGTGGTGGTCACACCGTAAGCAAGGTTCGCCAGGTACTGCCACACCTGCGTTTGATGCACCCCGCGCGGCGGCCACATGTGCGCGTGAACATCTACGAATCCCGGAATGATAGTCTTGCCGGTCACATCGATGATTTTTGCGCCGGCAGGTATTTGCGCTTTGCCTTTCGCTGCCACTGCCGCTATTCGATTGTCGGTGATCACGATGTCGCCGCGCTCGATCACCTCATCGCCTTTCATCGTGACGATGCGGGCGCCGCTTAAAACAACGGTGCCCTTAGGTCGAGCGCGAGGAGCTTCGACGACGACATCGGTTACATCGGGTTTGTCGGCGCTCACGTCCTGGCGATAGAACTTCGCGCCCCAGGCCCAGGTCACCGATTTGCCATCGTTTGACCACGTGAGATAGTCGCCTCCTTCAAGCGACATTTTCTTGACTGGAACCGATGAGGGCCCGCTGGTGATGCTGATGGCCACCGTCTCCTTGCCGGCTTTTGGAACGTTCACCATGTAGTGCTTGCCCTGGAGGCTCACGAATGCACGCTGGCCGTCGGGCGAGATCTTGATATCGTCGGCACTCGGTGGGTTCGGGCCGGTACCGGTGCCGGTGACTTTGAAGTGCGTCCTTCGATCGAGGCCGTCAAGCCTTACCGAGGTGAGTCCGGCCTGGGTTGTGAGATAGACGCGGTTCGGATCGTTGGTAAAATGCGGCGAGCGTCCACCTTGAGCGGGGCCGATCAACGTCGAATCACCTCCCGTAGCGGGAATCCATCTGAGGTCCACACCGGTGCCCTGACCGATGCCGGTGATCTCGCTCGGATCCATCGTTGCGTCCGGCAGAACGTCCGGATCGTGTATCGTAAGATCCGCGAAGAGCTGGTCGGTGGTCGCACCCGATCCGAAAACGATCTTCGACGAGTCGGGGGAGTAAACGGGGTTTGAATAGTGCGCGGCCCGCCGAGTGAGCTGTTCAGGCCTCGAGCTGCCGCCGGCCGCGGCTCGATAGATGTGCCCGCCTTCGCGCGACCAGGTCACATAAGCTACGTAGCGTCCGTCAGGAGACCACGACGGCATAAACTCGCCAAGCGGCGAATCGGTCAAGCGGCGCGGCGTGCCCGCCGGCAGGTCCATAACGCAAAGCTTGTTCAGTGAGCTAAAGGCAATACGCTTGCCGTCCGGCGAGAGCGCAGGCCAGCGAATCAGCCGAGCGCGCACGGTCGAGCTGTCATCGACGCGATTTTGAAAATAGACTCGCGGCGCCAGTTCAGCTTCGACCTTGGCGGTGAACGGAATGACCGTGGCTTTGCAGGACTCGATATCGACGCGCTGAATTTTCCCGTTGATTGGAACGATGAGGGATTTACCGTCGGGCATGAAAGCGTAGCCGGGCATCGTGTCTCGAGTCCCACGCGATTCCTGATCATCGCGCGTGACCGGATTGATCAGCCAGTGCTCTTCGCTGGTTTCGAGATCGCGCACGCGCAACGCCGTGCCCGACTCATAGCGGGTGGCGTAGACGAGCTTCTTGCCGTCGGGTGACAACACCGGTCTCATCGCGCTGCCTTGCGCGTTGGTTATCGTCGAAGTCTCGCTGCTCTCGCGATCGAAGCGTATGATTTGCCAGAGCGGAAACTGAGCGTTATAGGTGAATGCTCCGTTACGCTGAGCATAGTAGACGAATCGCCCGTCGGCAGAGGCTACCGCGCCGTACTTGTTTTGCCGGGGCGGCTGGGGTTGACCCGAGCCAAAAGGTTGAAGCGGCGGTGGCGGCGGCCCCAGGCTTACTCCCGAGCCGCCGTCCTTGTGATACATCCACAGCGAGAAGGTGCCGAGCCCTTCGGTTGATTTCGACGCGATGACGTAATCACCGTCCGCGGTCCACGACGGAGACAGAAACGATGTGTTGCGTCCCTTGGTCAGCGGCTTGGGGTTCGAGCCGTCCGCGTCGGCGATCCACAAATTCTCGGCTCCGCTGCGATCGCTTATGAACACGATCTTCTTGCCGTCGGGCGAGAACCTGGGCTGACTCTCGAAAGACAGACCGCCCATTACGCGCCGGGCTTCGCCGCCGGTTGACGGCAGCGTGTAGACGTCACCGAGCAGATCAAAGATGATCGTCTTGCCGTCGGGCGAAACATCGAGAGACATCCACGTTCCTTCATCTGTGGTGAACTCGATCTTCTTGTCCGTCTTTAGCGGCAGCTCTTCGTCTTTCTTTTCCTTCTTGTCTTCTTTCGTTTCGTCGTCTTTCTTCGGGTCCTGCGCGAATGTCCCGAGGGGCAGGGACACGAAAAGAATAGTGAACAAAGACACGGCCACACGGAAGCGCTTAAAGGCGGACATGAGAGTCATGGGAATCCTCCGAGAATCAAACGTCAGCTTTCCACTGGGAGTAAAACGAGAGTGAGAATATAAAACAAAATCGACCGCAATACTACGTGAAATCCCGCAATGTTCTAACGAGGTTGTGCTAGGATTCAGCGGCGATGTTGATGCTTTGTCCTATCTGCGCCGAAGAGTTTGAAACCAACGCAGGCAGGTGCCTGAGTTGCGGATGTGAACTGGTCGCGAGCACGCTGAACGACGAGGCGGGAAGTGTGGTTGGAACCAGCGAAGAAAGGGACGTTGAATTTGTCGAGTTATGCCGCCCGCAATCACACCCGGAGGCGATGTTCATCAAGCAAACGCTTGAACAGAACCACGTCGCTGTCCTGATCCAGGGGATGCACTCGCTGTCGGTCATGCCGTACCTGGCATTCGGAGGGCAGTTGCGCTTGATGGTAGGGCGCAATCAGCTTGCATACGCCCAGGCTTTGTACAAAGCCTATTTTGAGAGCGACGAGGGAACCGTGTACGCCGAGGAAGAGTGAATGTTCAGAGTTCAACCTTCAGGTTGCTTTCTATCGTACTGCGGCAAGCTGAAGTTTGAACTCAGAACGGCCTAAAACTCCAAACGTTATCGCTGCGTGCGCCCCGCCGGCAGCATGTGCTCTCCTCGGTAGTCGACGGACTCTTTCTGTCCGCCAATCTCGCCGAAGACCTCTTTCAACGCGCCCACCGACGAAAGCACCGAACTCGTCTCGACCGGCATGAAGACCACCTTCGCATTGGTGCTCGTAGCCATGTTGGTCAGCGATTCGATGTAGCGCTGCATCAGTAGGTACTGCGCCGGGTTTCCCTGACCAGCGGTGATCGCGCCGGAGATCAGTTTGATCGCTTGAGCCTCCGCTTCGGCGTTGCGCAATCGCGCCGTAGCCTGACCATCGGCGCGAAGCACGGCGGCTTCCTTCTCGCCCTCAGCGCGCGCGATCGCCGCTTGCTTTTCACCTTCGGCGCGCGCGATTGCTGCCTGCTTCTCACCATCTGCCTGAAGTATCAGCGCCCGGCGAGTGCGCTCGGCGGTCATTTGCTTTTCCATCGTCACCCGAACGTCCTCGGGAGGATGGATGTTTCGCACTTCAACGCGTGTCACCTTCACGCCCCATCGCTCGGTCGCTTCGTCCAGCACGATTCGCAGCTTGCTATTGATCAAATCTCGCGAAGAGAAGGTGTGGTCGAGATCGAGATCGCCGATGATCGAACGCATCGACGTGATCGTAAGCTGCATAATCGAGCCCGTCAAATCGGCGACCTCGTACATGGATTTGATGGGATCGGTGATTTGATAGTAGAGCACCGAGTCGACATTCACTGTAACGTTATCGCGAGTGATAACCGGCTGCGGCGGAAACTCGAGAAGCTGTTCGCGGAGGTCGAGCGTCGAGAGGCCCGGTCTTATGCCGCTCCAGTAAGCCGATCGCGGTTTATCGATAAACGGCAGAATGAGGTTCAGCCCGCTACCCGCCATCTTGTGAAACTTGCCGAGCCTTTCGATGATCATCACCGAAGCCTGGCCTACAACTCGAAAAGACTTGAGAGCGGTGATGAGCACGGCTAGCGCCATGAAGGCGAAAACCAGAAGTACAATTGCTTCCATGTTTAGTCGCTCCTTTTCTTATGAGGCCAGCCCGCGCAACTCGGCGGATGAAGAAGACGCTACCGCTGCTTCGCGCTACTGACTCAGTCGTTGTTGCGGACGCCATGACGGCTCGCCTTCAACTCGCCTGACGTAGACTGACGCTCCTTCGACGCGTTCGATCTGAACTTGCTCGCCCTCGCGCAACGGTTCCTCGCCTTCTGCAGGGAACGCGCGCCACGTCGAGGCAAATACGCGAACGGCTCCTTCTTGCATTGCGCCTTTAGAGGGCTCGACCACTACGCCGATCCGGCCGGGCAATGTATCCATCCCCATTTTCAACTCGCCTCCGGGCGAACCGCGCATAAGGAAGCGCTCGAAGATCGTACGCGATGCGATGGTCAGCGCAATTGAGACGACCAGGAATGCTAAGATCTGAAGCGGCAGTCCGACCAGGCCAGTCAATGCAAGCAGTGCGGCAACGAGCGCGCCTATGCCAAACCACAGAAGCACAAACCCGCTGGTGAAAATCTCGGCGACGATAAACAACGCGCCGAGTATTAGCCAGATGTACCAGATGTCCAACATATCGTTGATTGTTCGGTCGGCTCAGGCTGAGAACTTCAAATCGCTAAACACTTGTTCTTGATTTGCTTTTCGATTTCGCTGTTTGAACCTCGGCTCGGATTATGTTTTGACGAATGGCAAAAAGCAAGCTTGGGCAGCTCGATGAAAGACGCTGGATGATCCAGGCAAGCCGGATTTCAGATCTCAAATCTGAGACACGAACTTGATCGGATCTGAACTTGAGGTTTCGACGATTCGCAATGAGGGCAACTGATCGCTATCGATCAATTCATAGGTTGAAAGAGAGGAACGCCCCAGTGGCGCGCGAGACGGGCGTCAAGGGGGTGGCTGTTCTCGTTACTCGTTGTTCGCCGTCGTGGCCCATCCAAAGGCGACTCCGGTCGCGATCGCGAGAAGCAGCTCAATCAGCCCAACAATAGTAGCGGCCCTGCCTTCGATGCGCATTCGCTTTACGCCTTCCGCCAGAAGCAGGAAGCCAGCGCTCCAGGCCAACAGGGCCTTCTGTGCCTTCGACAAATCCATGCCAGACATCATCGCTGTTCACCTCGGATTGGAGGAGCCGCGCGGCCCGGTGCTTTGTTCGGGAACCCGCTCGGAGATCTGGGGCCGACTTGCTGTCGCGTACCGAACGGGAGCCGGTCCGCCGTAGAGCGTGATGAGCTTCTTTACTGTCTCGTCCTGCGCTGCGCGGAAGCGGTGAGTCGAACCCCCTTGATTGTAGATTACGAATAGCAGCGGGCCTCGATTGCGGGTGTAGGCAACGCCTGCCAGTGCGCTCACACTGCTCAACGTTCCGGTCTTGCCGACGACCGACCCGCGGAAAGCGTCGTTAAATCGCCTCTCGAGCGTCCCCGCATCAACGCCCGCTATTGGCAGAACGTCCTCAACGCCGAGATTCTTGCTTTCAAGATAAGCGATCAGCTTGCGCAACATCGTAATCGTGCCGCGCGGAGAGATGGCGTTGGCGCCTAATCCCGACGAAGTCGCGAACCGAACCTCGTCCTCCTTGAATCCGACTTCGGTCTGCAGGAATCGCACTACCGCGTCAGGTCCGCCAACCAGGTTTCCGATAATCGTCGCCATCCAGTTGTTTGAAAAATCGTTCAGCCCCTTAAGCACTCGCAACAACGGAAGCGAGGTGTGCACCGCGAGCGGCGTCAGCTTAGTTGTGCTTACGTTCGGATCGGTGATCGTTTGCCCGGTGATCTTGAGCGACGGAGGACCTAAGAGCGGCGGAGCGAGCGAGGCTTGCGGCTCGCCTTGTAAGCGGCCGACGTCGCTCACTCGATCTTCCGCTGCGCGGATGGCGAGGAATCGCAAGTAAGAGGTCTTTGCCTGGGCGTTCCAGGTTTCAGGCGTAAGCGTCGCGCGAAAGGCTTTCGCCGAGGCCTCGCGGGACGCGGAGAAGTTGAAAAAAAACTGGCCCAGCACTACCAGGTTCCCGTCAACTTCGCGAATGCCGCTGCGATTCATTTTGTCCGCGATCATCATCGCGTTCTCTGAGAAGAAAGCGGGGTCGCCGCTCCCTATCACGTACAGCGAACCGTGCAGCACTCCAGTGGACGGATCGAGGGTGCCATCCGTGTACATCGTAGTGCGAAACTTGAAGTCAGGACCGAGCCGCGATATCGCAGTCAGTGACGTGGCGATTTTAGTGACCGACGCCGGATTGTAGAGCCGGTCGGCATTGTGTTCCGCCAGCACTTCGCCCTTCAAGGTAGTTACTATGAATCCCTGGTTCTCGGCGCTAAAACCAAAAGCCGCAAGACTGTCAGCGTAGGCGGCTACCAGCGGATTTATCGGCGCCGGCTCTGGCGTCGCGGCATTGGCAAGCCTCGGTCGCGTTGCTTCTTCGGCTGCGTGCGGAATGCCTTCAACCGGAGGCCTGGCATCGGCGCCGGCAGTTGAAGTACCCGGCGCTGGATTGCCAGATACCGCGTCGTTGGCGGTCTTCTCGGCAGGGCCCAGCGGCTCAGTCCAAGATTGGCTTAGAAACTTGTGTACCCCGGCGCTGTGCGAGCTGGTGGCTACTTGACTGCGCCATCGCGATCGTCCTCGACGGCCGCGACCCCGAGAGTATAAGCGGCCACCCCGTCTGGATGAGCGCGCGCTCAACCGTGACGACCGCGATCCGCCCCGGCGCGCGGTTTTTCGGGCTGATCGCGATTGCACTTTGCTCCTGGCGCCTCGCTTCACAGACTTGGCTGACCTCTTCGATTTAGGGCTCCCGCTAATGGGCTCCACTGAGAAGAGGGAGAAAATGAAGATCACCGCGACCAATGCTGAAAGGATTTTGAGCCTGGGAAGGGATACGGGCATCATTGATTGAACTACCATCCTGGATTGAACTACCATCCTGGCGCGATCTGTGCGTTCCGATGCGCGTCCTGTTCTCAACGTTGCAGCGCCCACGGGTTCAGCGGATTCGTCGTCTTGAATTGCGATAGGTCTGATGACGAAACCCGCCAGAGTGACTCACTAACGTTCATAGACTTTGTTGAACGGGGGGCTGCGACCTTCACGCATCTCGCATCGCCCTAACAATAGCACAGGTCTTAGAGCAGGTCTACGACGTTAACAAATATACAACACTTTTCGCGGAGGAACTGAGTTCAGCTACGCGCCGCCAGCTCCCGGAAGGTCGACGCGGGAGGCCTGCGTTCTCTGCCTGAGCCTGTTGGCAGTCTTCACCGTACAAAGGAGCGGAGGATGCCGCGCAGCGAGAAGACCTCCCGCGGGTCGACCGTCTCGTTCACGATTCCCGCAACCAGTTCCTGCAAGAACCGGCTGCTGCGAATGCGACGCGCGACGAAATCGTTCAGCCATGGTCGGGAGAACCAATTCTCCGCGATTCTATACCCAAGGAATTTCGGCTTCAACTCGCGCTCGATTCGGAGCGGGAAATCGCTCAGGCGGCGCATGTCATCAGATGCCAGAGCCTCGTGCACAACATCGGCTGCCAGTTCGCCCGTCTCCATCGCCTTTCCGATTCCTTCACCCGTAAGTGGGAAAGTTGCTCCAATGCTCTCCCCCAACACAAGGACATTCCCCGGGCCCTGCGCGCGCGTACCAGTGAGTCCGCAACGAAGCATGGCGCCCCGGAGCGGCGACACGGCTTCAGCGCAACGCATTATTTCGACAGCTAGCGGAAAGCTGGTGGTGAAGGATCTGAACGTCTCTCGCAGGTTAATAGGCGAGCTCGATTGCTTTCCGTACGTGATGCCGCACCCGATGTTGAACTCACCATTGGCGAGAGGGAATATCCAAGCGTAACCGGGGGTTATCGAACGGTCATACGAGATGACGAGCCGATCGAGGTCAACAGACGAGCGAACATAACAGCGAAGTGCAACCGCGCTTGGGCCGTGCTGAGTCACTAAGCCAAGCCTCGATGGCATCTCGACATTGGCTCCTGTTGCAATAAGTGCTACGCGCGCCGCCAATCGCGTCTCAGTAGATTCGGTGGCGAGTCGGAGAGTCCCGTCGGGTTGAACCGAGAGGTTTGTCACCTTCGCTCGGGAGAACGTCGCGCCCGCTGCAACTGCTCCTCGAACCATCAGTGCATCCAGTTCAATTCGCTTCAGAGTGAGAAACTCGCCTCGTACGTCATACTCTATTCTCGATGGACTGTAGAAGGTGCTAGTACTTGCTTGAAGGGCTCGGCCACAGACTTCCGCGTGCAGACCGCTGCGTTTTAATGAGCGGATTGTATCTGGGATAAGCGCGTCACCGCAGACTTTGTCCCGCGGGAAAGTGTCTTTGTCGAGCAGCAGGGTTCGGTGCCCGCGCCTCGCGAGGTTAAGCGCGGCCATCGAGCCGGCTGGCCCTGCCCCGACCACGACCACATCCCACTCGAGTTCCGCCGCCGCCGCGACGTCCAGATGTTTCACTTCTTCACTCACGTCCCAGTTCTTCCTGTGCCCGTCATCAATTAGATTTGCGGAGTGGTCGCCCCCCCACATTGAAACGCAATCAACAAACAACACATTACGTGCTGAGGTTCTCAGCCGTTACGTCTTCCTTGAATCGTCCACGCAATTGCTCAAACATGACTTCTGCCCGAGCCCTCGCTTCATTGCTCGACTAACCGTGACTATGGTAAGGTAGCGGCCGAAACAAGTCGAGGCGGAAGAGAAGCAAAGTATTTCAGTCGGTGGATCGGCTCCCAGTGGACATTCCTGTTCTCTTCATGATTTTCAGACCACAGGATCGCGAGCTGATCGTTTCAAGGATTGCATAGATGAGTCGGTTTCTGGGTCCGCTCCTGGTAACGGTTCTGCTTTCGGCGACGCTCTCGGCGACGCTATCCTCGGCGGCCGCCGCGAACCCAATCAGTCTCCAAGCCGAAGGTTATACACTGACCGTGATTCGAGGGCGGGCATTGTGTCTGGATGCCGCCGGCCGTGAGGTTGAGACGCTCTTTGGTTGCAGCGAAGCGAGTCAGCGTTTTGGATTTGCGAGTAAGGACGGGAGGCTGTACAAGTTCTTGCCGGCCGATCCAATGACACCGGTTTTCACCGACGTAAGGGTCCGCCAGCGCGAGCTTCAACTCACCGCGCGGCTGCACACCGGCGGCCAACTCGAGGTAATCAAGGTGCAATCGGTCAAAGAAGGGAAGCTCTACGACATCTTTTACTTCTGCGAAGTCTGCACCATCACGGCTTATACGCCGGGTCTGTGCCCGTGCTGCCGCAACGAACTGGAGTTCAGGGAAACACCGCCATAGATTGCCGATTTTAGATTGCCGATTGCCGAATATGAAACGCTTTCATTTCCGCCAATCCGCAATCGCAAGTCGGCAATCGGCAACTCCAGAAGGAGGCGAGGGATGCAAGATCAAGATGATGATGGCAAATTGAACGAGAAAGGCTCGGAGCTATCGCGACGTAATTTTCTTAAGGTGTCCGGCATCTCGCTGTCGGTCCCGCTCGTGATGGGCTATCGAGTGATCAAAGTGTCCGGCGCCGAAGTCAAACTCTACGGCCCGGGCAAAGTTCCGCTCCAATTCAAAATCAACGGGAAGAGCTACAACGCCCAGGTCGAGCCGCGTGTGACGCTGCTCGAGGCTCTGCGCAATGAGCTGGATATAACCGGAGCCAAGCGCGTCTGCGACCGCGGGACCTGTGGAGCTTGCACGATGATCGTCGATGGCAAGGCTATTTACTCTTGCTCGACGCTCGCAATTGAAGCTCAAGGTAAATCAATTACGACCGTCGAAGGCTTGATGCAAGGCGACAATCTGCATCCGGTTCAGCAAGCCTTCATCGACAACGACGCTCAGCAATGCGGCTTCTGCACCCCGGGCTTCGTGGTTGCCTGCAAGGCGTTCTTGGACAAGAATCCGAACCCAACCGCCGAACAGATTCAGAAGGGGCTCGGCGGCAATCTCTGCCGCTGCGGTACGTATGTGGGCGTCCGAGCAGCGGTCGCGCAGGCGGCGCAGAATGGGCAAAAAGGAGGGAAGCGCAATGGCTGAATATAAGTGGCCCGACGCCGACAAGCGGACCTTCATCGGCAAACGCATTTCCAGAATAGACGGGGCGCAGAAGGTATCAGGGCGCGCGAAGTACTCGATGGACATTAATCGGCCGGGGATGCTATTTGGCAAGATCGTCCGTTCCCCGCACGCTCACGCAAAGGTCAAGAGCATCGACACCAGCGCAGCGGAGCGAATGCCCGGAGTGAAGGCCATCCACGTCGTCTCGGACGTCGGCACTGAGCTTTATTGGGCTGGGGCTTCAGTGGTCGCGCTGGCGGCGGTCGATGAGCCTACCGCCGAAGACGCAATGCGCGCGGTCAAGATTGAATACGACGTGCTTCCTCACCTGGTGATCGACACTGATGTGAAGAATGCCGGCGAGTATGCGAAACCGGCCAACGAGAACAAAGTTGGCGACCCCGACAAAGGTTTCAGCGAGGCCGAAGTCACCGTCGAGGGCAACTACGGCCTGGCGGTTATCACGCACTGCTGCCTCGAGCCGCACGGCTCTGTAATGGAGTGGGAAGACGACAAGAACGTTCTTGCGCATCTTTCAACTCAGGCAGTCACCGGTTCGGTCGCTCAGATTGCGCGACCGCTCGAGATTCCGGCAACCAACGTTCGAGTTAAGCAAGATCACATCGGTGGCGGATTCGGCAGCAAGTTCGGACCGGACGAATGGGATATCACTGCTGCCAGACTGTCGAAGAAGGCTGGCGGAAAAGCGGTCAAGATGTTCAACGAGCGAGACGCCGAGTTGATGGTCGCCGGCGCCAGGCCTTCGGCTTATGCGAAGGTGAAGATCGGTCTTAAGAAGGACGGCACGATTACAGCGTGGGAGTCTCAATCCTGGGCGAGCGGCGGGCAAGGCAGCGGAGGCTCGCCGCCTTTGCCTTATGTCTTCAACATCCCGAACCAGCGGAAGCAGCACACAGCCCTGGTCAACCACATCGGAAGCGCTCGCGCCTGGCGCGCTCCAGCCCATCCGCAGGGTTGTTCGATCACAATGGCAGCGCTCGAAGACGCCGCCGCTGCTATCGGAATGGACCCATACGATTTCTTCATCAAGAACATCGCCTTGACCGGCCAGCGCGCGCCAATCTACACCGACGAGCTGAAGATCGCGGCTGAGCTCATCGGATGGAAGAAGAACTGGCATCCACGCGGCGATAAGACCGCCGGCCCCATCAAGAGAGGCCTTGGTCTATCTATTCATACGTGGGGCGGGGGGGGGCATCCGAGCGATTGCGACCTCACGATTCAGCCTGATGGCTCGATTGAACTGAAAATGGGTACGCAGGATCTCGGTACGGGAACACGCACGGCGTTGAACATCATCGTTGCCGACACGCTCGGTTTGCCGATGAACGCTATCAAGATAAGCATCGGCGATAGCCGATATCCCGCGTCGGGAGGTTCGGGAGGCAGCACGACAATCGGAGGCATCAGCTCCTCGAGTCGCCGCGCCTCACTCGATGCGCTCGACCAGGTCTTCGCAAAGGCTGCTCCCGCTCTGGGCGCGACCCCCGAAGATCTCGAGGCAGTCGGCGGGACTATTCGAGTCAAGAGCAATCCAAGCAAGTCGCTCACGTGGGCGCAGGCTTGTTCGAAGCTCGGTGCGACACCACTCACTGTTCGTGGCAAGAATCCCGGACCCGGCAAATTGATGGATCAGGGAGTGGGCGGAGCCCAGATGGCTGATGTCTCCGTCGACATCGAGACGGGCATCGTGCGCATCAACAAGATCGTGGCCGTGCAGGACTGTGGCTTGATCATCGATCTCAAGACCGCGGAGAGTCAGGTCTACGGCGCTATGATAATGGGCGTTTGCTGGGCGCTCTACGAAGAGAAGATCATGGATGCCAGGACCGGCCGGATGCTCAATCCGAACATGGAGTTCTACAGGCTGGCGGGCATCGCCGACATCGGCGAGCTGGTTGTTCACATGATGACGGGCAAGGGCTACGACGAGCGCGGCGTAATCGGACTTGGCGAGCCTCCAGCCGTTTCTCCGGGGGCGGTGATCTCGAACGCCGTCGCCAACGCAATCGGGGTGCGGGTGCCGCATCTGCCGCTGACGCCGGATCGAGTTCTGGCAGCGCTTGAAAAGAAGGGAGGCAACAATGCGAGGATTTGAATACGCCAGCCCTACAACCAAAGAGCAAGCCGTCAGCCTGCTGGGCAACAACTGGGCTGATGCTGACATACTTGCTGGAGGAACCGACCTGCTCGCTCTGATGAAGGATGATGTTGTCGCGCCCAAACGGTTAGTAAACATAAAGGACATTCAAGAGCTGCGCGGCATTACTGTGGGCAAGGACAAAAGCTTACGGATCGGAGCGCTCGTCACGATTCAGGAGTTGGTTGACAATCCCCATGTGCGCCAAGCGTTTCCGGTGATTGGACAAACTGCGATCGAAATAGCGGGTCCTCAGATCAGAAACATGGGAACGGTTGGTGGGAATCTTTGCCAGCGTCCACGATGTTGGTACTACCGAGCCGGTTACGGTCTGCTGGCAAAGGATAAGAGCGGTGAGGCGCTCGTGCCATCAGGTGACAATCGCTATCACGCAATCCTCGGCAACTCCGGGCCCGCTTATTTCGTCAGCCCCTCAACGCTGGGCACGCTGTTCAGCGCGCTGGGAGGCACGGTGCGTCTATTCGGGCCCAAAGGAAAGCGGGAGATTCCTGTGGAGAAGTTTTTCGTTATTCCACAAAGCGAGAACCAGCGCGAGCACGATCTGGGGCCTAACGAGATCGTCACGGAGATCGTGCTGCCGCCTCTGGCCGGGGCCAAAGCTGCCACCTATGAGGTACGGCAGAAAGATGCAATGGATTGGCCGCTTGCGCTCGCGTCGGTCGCGCTAACCCTCAACGGCAATAAAGTGCGCTCGGCAAGGGTTGTGTTGGGCTACGTAGCTCCAGTGCCTTGGCGATCAAAGGAAGCCGAAGACGCGCTTGTTGGCAAAGCTATCACCGAAGAGACTGCAAAGGTCGCCGGTGACGCCGCGGTAGCCGGCGCAAAGAGTCTGGGCCGCAACGCCTACAAGATTCAACTCGCGCGCGTTGCCGTGAAGCGTGCCGTGCTCGCGGCCGCCGGAGGAGGTGCAAAATGATGATCAACGAAGCAGATCGCTTCAACATCAACCATCCTGGCCTCTGCGAGTGCCTGCGATGGAAGGGACTGTTCATTGGCGTCGCGCACGACCCGTCAGTGCCACCTTCTAACTCAGGACACTTCTGGTGCGTGTACACGCAGACGTGCATCGGACCTGATGGTCAGCTCGCCGAACCGGGCGATTGTTCGTCGGAGAGTCGAGCCTGTTACGGAACAGGCCGCGTATGATAAGATCGATTCAAAGTTCTTAGCGCTCTTTGCGAGTCTTGGCGGTCTTTGCGAGAAATCAGTTTCGCCCCAAAGAACGCCAAGACCCGCAAAGAACACGAATTTGGAAGGAGAATCAACGATGCGAAGAATGATGTTCATGGCCGCTCTGGCGCTGATTGTCTTGAGTTCGACCGGCAAAGCTCAGAGTATTTCTGGCGACTACATTGAAACACGCAGCGCGGACGTCTGGACTGGAACGTGCGTGGCGAACGGCGAAATGAACCTCGCCGGCGATCAAGCAATTCTTGCCTGGCGTGTCAACAAAGGCGAGTGGAAGGGAGTCTCGCTCGAAGGGCTTAGCGTAGTGGGAGTCGTCAAGGCCAGCGCGACGCTCGGCGATCAGTACAACAATCCTTACCCGGCTAAGGCAGTGGTCATCGTCGACGAGCGGGCGTGTCCGGAACAGCAGAAGGCGTTGGTGGAGTTCGCGCAAGCGATGGCCGGTAAGCTGCTCAATAACGTCGTGCGAGTCGAGATCGCGCCGATCAAGATTCAAGTGACCGGCCATGACGGTCATTACAGCAAGACGCTTGTGCAAGCCGGAAAACTTGCGGGGATACAGACTCGAGCCATCGGAGGCAAGGACCACCTCTGCGGCAACGAAGAAGTCTATTATCGGCCGCTTGCTGAGATGACGCACTCGATGCCGGCAGTGGCCGAGCTCGACCAGTACGAAGGGGCAGGCCTCGGTGTATCGTGGACTGTTCACGGCAAGCGCAGCGCTTTTGTGGGCACCTTCGCGCGCTGATGTTTCTTTGCGCCCTTTGCGGTCTTGGCGCGAACCTGTAATTCTCATTTGTAAAGGCACAAAGACCACACAGTGGCTTTTGTGCCTTTGTGATATCCGATGGAGAAGTTCACAGCTACAATGTCACGAAGATTCGAAGTACTCGTTCTGCTAATCGCGGTCGCACTCTTGTCTTGCGCAAGCGTGCTGGCGGCCGACAACAAACTTGAAGCAACCGGAGCTTTCGCCGATCCCGGCGCCTCGGACGCTTTGAAGAAAGCACTGGAAGCAAAAGGCTGGCACGTTAGCCTTTCCGGCGCCGCGTATTGTGATATCTGGTTGCGAAATGCTGTGCCCGGGGGAAAGACCGACGCTCTGGGAGCGGTTTACACCTGGATTGGCGATTCGACGCTGATCGGCGTGATAACCTTTGCAAACGCCACGACCGATTTCCGAGGACAGTCGGTAAAAGCCGGCTCCTACACGATGCGTTATGCGATCCACCCGACGGATGGAAATCACATGGGGATCTCGCCCATTCGTGACTTTCTGGTGTTGTTGCCGGTTGCGACGGATTCAAGCCCGGACGCACAGTTCAAGTTTGAAGAGCTGACGAAGATGAGCACCAAGGTGACCGGCACGAGTCATCCTGCTATTCTGAGTCTAGTCCAGCTAGCGAGTGCGCAAGCGGCTCCGAGGCTCGAAGCCGATGAGAATAACCACGTAGCGTTTTCAGCAGCGATCAAGACTAAGTCTGGAGCGACGATGCCGATCGCGTTTGTCGTGAAAGGCCACGCAGAGCAGTAGCGTTCATTGTCCCACCTTTCGGCGGAAGTCCGTAGCGACCTCCCGCGTGAAGACGGTACTCTGAACTCGAAGACTAAAGTTCCAGCGATGAAGCGAACCTCGACCATCAAGCTAGCCGTGATTGGCGCTGTCGCGCTGGTCCTGCCGGCGATGGTCCGCGCGGCCGACTCGACTGCGAACTCATCGACCTTCGAGATTCAAATGCCGCGGGGAATCCCGCAAGAGCTTTGGTCTTACTTCATCCCCACCGGCAATCCAATGACCGCTGCCAAGGTCGAGCTGGGAAAAGCTCTCTTCTTCGATGCGCGGCTCTCCGCCGACGGCACAGTCAGTTGCGCAACGTGCCACGATCCGAAGCGTGCGTTCGCCGATGGCAGGACCGTCGCTGAGGGAATCGGCGGGCGGCATGGAGTGCGCAACTCGCCAACCCTGCTCAACGCGATGTTCAACACCGGTCAGTTCTGGGATGGACGCGCGGCGACGCTTGAAGAGCAGGCGAAGATGCCGCTCACCAACCCGGATGAGATGGGCAATCAGTCCCACGATTCGGTAGTCGCAAGACTTGCCGCGCTCCCGGAGTACGCAAGGCGGTTTCAGGAAGTGTTTGGCGGGCCTGTTACGATAGACGGGTTTGGCAAGGCGATTGCCGCCTTCGAGCGGACCCTGATCTCCGGAGACTCGCCGGTCGATCGCTATGTGGGCGGCGATTTGAACGCGCTAAGCGATTCGGCGCGAAGCGGGCTGAGCCTTTTCCGCGGGAAGGCGCGCTGCGGGGTTTGCCACGCCTTCAATCAGAACTTCGCAGCGTTTGCGACGTTCCCCTTTTTCACCGACGGAAACTACCGCAATACGGGCGTGGCGGCGAACTTCACGGGCTTCAATGCGCTCGCTCGCCGAGCGATGGCGGCATCGCGCGATGAGAGTGCCCGCGCGATCGGCGAGTTGACGCGATCTGAGCGCGCCACTGAGTTGGGCCGCTTCATAATCAGCGGCAACACGCTGGACATCGGCGCCTTTCGCACGCCGTCGCTTCGGAACCTCGCGCTGACGGCGCCTTATTTTCATGACGGCAGTGCGGCTACGCTTGAAGACGTCGTGCGCTTTTACGTAAAGGGCGGCAATGAGAATCCGAATCGCGATTGGCAACTCGAGGCTGTTTCGCTTACCGATAGCGAACAGCGTGACCTTATTGAATTCCTTAAGGCCCTGACCGCCGACGATGCCCGCCGCATGGCCGAAGCCCACTGAACGCCTTGGCGTCCCCTACTTTATGCCCAGCAATTCGCGTAGACGCGGCTCGAGTGCTCTGCGTATTTCCGGGTCCGCGAGCGCATACTCGTTAACCGTTTTGAGATAGTTGATCGGGTCACCGATTGTGAGCCATTGCCCATCCGCAACCGATTCGGCGACGACTCTGCCGCCGCGGTGAATGTATTCACGAATCGCATCCGTCAACCAAAGTTCGTTGGACTTTCCAAGCGGTATCTCTTTCAGTATTCGAATTATTTCATCCGAAAGCAGAAATCGCCCAAAGATTGCCAGGTTTGAACGTGCCTCTTCGCGTGAAGGTTTCTCAACCACGTCGTCCAGTTCCCGCTCAACACTGTTGGGTTTGATCTGCGCGATGCCGTAGCGGACGACGTCCTCCCAGGGCACTTCCTGGGTGCCTACAACAAGTGCGCCGGTACGCTCGTGTTTCTCAATCAGCTTGTGGGTGAAGGGGATCGCAGACTTAATGAGATCGTCACCGTAGGCGTAGATGAAGTTGTCGTCTCCGATGAGGTGTGGGCTTGCCACGATCAGCGGGGTACCGTTACCGTAAGGACCCTCCTGCATTTCGATGATGATCTCCACATTCGCCAGCTTATCGATGAACTCGTCAAGGGACTTATACTGTCCACGCTCGATGGGCGTCTCAGGCTCGTACTTGCGGCGTAGGGGGTCTGAGTTCTCGCCGGTAATAATGATGATGCGCTCAATTCCGGAGTCAATGAATTCCTCGATGATGAGCTGAATGGCCGGTTTGTTGATGATTGGCAGAAGCTCTTTGGGATAGCCGAGCGTGATTGGCAGCATTCGTGTACCGGAACCGGCTGCAGCAATCACCCCCGTTTCTACGCTCATTCGCTCGCTCTCCAGATCGAGTCAGCCGAACTTCTTCGCTCTCAAAGTATCACGCACAAGTTCTTCTCACAAGCTGCGGGTAGCTGGAGCAAGCTCAATCGTCCTCTTGTAACGGAATTGGGCAAGAGAGTGCTGCCCGACCTAAGGCTTCTCGTTGGCAAAGATGAGGATCGCTCTGATCTGCGCTCTCTCATTCACCAGATCAAAGTCTTTGTTCAGCGACAAGCCGCGCTGCATCACGTCACCCCCCTCATCGCATAAGATTGCGTCCTTTGCACCGTGGTTGGTCAGTGCCTTGGCCGCTGCCTCGATGGTCCAACCACCTTCGCTATTGTATTTTCCTTCCCAGGCCAGAGAGAGAAGATTACCGTTCTGAGTGACTCCAAACATCGTGCAGGGATATATACTCCTGCGGAGGTAAATCTCCACTAAGTTGTCATCTTCGGGTATCCAGCGCCACTCACCCGGCTCAAGAATGCTGTAGGGTTCATTGCTTCGGTTCGCACCGTACTGAAGTAAGGTGCTTTCAAGTTCCTGCTTAGAACAGCCCAGCCCCTTATACAATCTATGAAGCTCGACGGAGCCAGATAACGCAGCGCGGCGCAGGTTTCGGTCGTCTAGTAACTGCGCCTCGCCTAGCCAAACATCGTCGGTACGTTGCGCTCCAAAGAAATAGCGCGGGCTGTTCGACTTTGGGTTGAGATTCGGTATAGCCAAGAGATGCCTGATGTCAGAGAACTGGTGGACTATTTGTCTGGCGTCGACAACCGCTCCGTTGCGGACAACTTGTTGTCCAAAGACAGCGAACTCAATCTGGTCGGCCACCGGCTTACCATCAATTAAGACAACTTCAGGGTCTCTCCGGTTCAGACCAGTAAGGTTGCGATTGAAACGAACAGGGCTGATTGTATATCCGCCCTGATTCCATTTGACTAAACAGGTGTAGATTCGACTGCTGATTGGCTCATCCCAGAGGTGTAACAAACGCGGCTCCTCGGTGAGCGGATTATTCACAAAACCTGTATTCCAAAGATTCATTGTCAGGTCGCCAAAACCTGCAACGGATAGTATTTCGGCGTTAGGATACTTCTTCTTAAATTCTCCGACATGGCTCTTGGCATCCGGCTCATCTGGGGTGGGTTCGGGGAAAATATGCCAAGTTCCGTAGCGTTGCTCCCTGGCATCCGTGGTTGTCTTCCAGGGTTGGCCGATAATCTCCATTCTCGGCGATCCAATCCCGTCTCGAACAATACCCGGCCCGTGCTCTCGGCCTACTGAATAGCTGAGGAATAGGTGCTCACCCTCGGTAGGGAAGAATTCGAGGATTCTTTTTCTACCGAAAGTGCCGTCCGAATAGTGAATTACTTCAAACAGAATCGTCTTAGACATGATTTACTTATCCTCCTTCGTTGGCTCACGTTCTTAATAAATGACAACGAATTATGTAACATCTCTTATTGCCGACGGCTGGCCGTAAGCCCTTAGGATCCTGAATGTTGCACAAGTTCGGGTCGAAGATCTTCTAGCTATCAAATTACAGCGCGTCCTGCGAGTGCAAAACCGGCATACTTGAAGAGAAAACTCGAACCTTACTATCTGCGTTTTGGAAGTCCGCTCTTTGTTCAACGATTCACTAGTTCATGTCTCAGGCCACCCTAAAAACCAATTCATAGGGCATATTACACGCATTGTACATTGGAGAAAAGGAACGATGACGTTCAGCACCGCTTCGAACAAGACGGCTCAACAAATCCCGTACCGATCCTGGATCCTGTGAATAAGCATTTGGAACTCTGGACTGAACCTATTTGGTTTGAAGCCGGATACCACGCTATGACATCTGTTCGAAAGTTGCGTAACTTCCGATGCTCGCTTAAGAATGTTGTGCCCGTTTAGCAGTCTTCATCATCACGAACGCATCAAGCGAACCGTTGTAGTATCCTTCAATCCGCTCGAACACGAAATATCCGTGCCTGTCGTAGAATCCTTGCGCGCCTGCATCATCGACAGCCGTCTCCAGGTAGATCGCTTCAGCTCCCTGCTGCCACAACCAATTCTCGATCTCAGCAAGCAGGCGGCTGCCGATGTTTTGGCGCTGTCGATGCGGAATCACGTCTATCGTGATGATGTGCCCAAGCTGGCGTGGCTCGCTGCAGCCGACCACAAAGCCGACGATTTCGCGGGCTTCTTCCGCTACCAGCGTCCGACAACTGCGCGCTCGCGTGTAGAACTTAAGCTCCAAGCGCGAATACGCGATGTCCTCGCTGAAGGCGAGGTGGTCGATTTCATAGAGCCGCGCGAAGTCCGCAGTTGTGTATTCGCGAATCTCCACCGTCATCCAATGAAAAACAAACTGGGGTTCAGAAGTTAGCTCTTAATACAAAGCCCGGTACGCGCCGCCGTCTATTTGGATCACTGTGCCGGTCAGGTAGCTCGCCCGCTCGGAGCAGAGAAATGCGACGACGGCGGCGAATTCTCTTGGGTCGCCGATTCGCTTCACGGCAGTGGACGACGCCCAGCGCGCATAGACGTCTTCGACGCTGACGCCCTCGTTCTTCGCGATCGCTGAAGAGAGACTCTTCAAGCGTTCGGTCAGATGATAACCGGGGCACACCGTGTTGACAGTTATGCCGTCCGATGCCACTTGCTGAGACAGGCTTTTCATGAAGCCGAGCACACCCGCGCGGGCAGTGTTTGAGAGTATCAGATTGTCCACGGGCTGCTTTGCCGCAATCGAAGTGATCGCGACGATCCGGCCCCATCCACGCTTTCGCATATGAGGGACGGCTTCGCGACAGAGGTTAATCGTGCTGATAAGGTTCAGCTCGACGGCGTCGCGATAATGCCCGGCGTTGAAGTCGTCAAAGAACCCGGCGGGGGGACCTCCGGCATTAGTGACCAGTATGTCCACGCTGCCGAATTGTTGTACGGTCTCTTGTACTAGCTTGCGAACGTGCTCTTCGTCGGTTACGTCGCCGGCGATTGCGAGGACCTCTGTTCCGGTCACCGAACGAATCTCGTCCGCCGCGCTATGCAACGCCTCCTCGCCGCGAGCGCTGATGGTTATCAGTGCGCCCTCGGCCGCAAGCTCCATGGCCGTGGCTTTGCCCAGCCCGCTCGATGCGGCCGTGACAATTGTCGCTCTGCCCTTTAGACCGAGGTCCATCGCTCCTCCGTTGGGAGAACAAGGATAACGGAAACAGCCCCGGTTGTTTAGCTGTGAGTAATTGTCACGAACTACCGGCGCCTCCGGCCGGGCTTTTCACAAGAGGAAAATCCAGCCATACTTTTTCGAAGGAAGGCCAGCCGGAGCATCCTGAGCTTCTTGCGCGATGTCCTGTGCATCCCCAACATTTTGATCAACGTTGCGCGGCTCAGCCCACAATGCTAAGGAGGGTTTGCAGCGGCCTTTGATGAAACACTCGCGGCGCGTTCTCTAACACTTCTTCAAGCGTGGTCGCTGAACGAAGCGCCTTCACCATCCCGTCTTCTTGCATCGTGCACAAGCTGCACGACTCCAGGCTCATTTGCCTGATCTCTTGCATCGTGCGCTTCTGGAGGATCGCGTCCCGAATCGCGACGTTGGGAACCAGCAACTCGTAGATCCCAAGCCGTCCGCGATAACCTGTGAAGTTGCACGCCGAGCATCCCTTGCCGCGCAACAGTGTGAACTCATCAAGCTCGGCGCGCTTCAACCCAAA
The DNA here is from genome assembly GCA_038040445.1 of Acidobacteriota bacterium. Taxonomy (NCBI): domain Bacteria; kingdom Pseudomonadati; phylum Acidobacteriota; class Blastocatellia; genus Candidatus Onstottus; species Candidatus Onstottus frigus. The sequence continues at coordinate 112,475 of JBBPIG010000001.1, forward strand.
ACGACGAAGCACCCGGTCTTCGGGCGAGTACTTCATCCGGCAGCTCGAGCAAACTTTGCGCACCAGCCGCTGGGCCAGCACCGCTCCAATGGTCGAGGCAATCAGCGATGTTTCGATTTCCATGTTGACCAGGCGAACCAGCGCACCCACGGAGTCCTCGGTGTGAAATGTGGCAAACACTTTGTGTCCCGTCAGCGCGGACTGCACGGCAACGTCGGCGGAGAATTTGTCGCGGATCTCTCCGATAACGATGATGTCCGGGTCTTGCCGCACAATCGAACGCAGGGTCTCATTGAACGTAAGCCCGATCTTCTCGTTGATCGAGCATTGCGAAATGCCGTCGATGACGTACTCGACCGGGTCCTCGCAGGTGATGATCTTGACCGTTGGGTCATTGCAGTGGTCGATCGAGCTATAGAGCGTCGTAGTCTTGCCTGACCCTGTCGGACCAGTGATCAGCGTGATGCCAGACGGCACCGCGAGCACATCCTCAGTGTACAAACGCAGAATGTTCGGCGCGAAGCCAAGCTCTTGAAGACCGATCAGCGAAGCCTTGTTCAAGATTCTGAGCACGACGTTTTCACCAAACACGGTCGCGTAAAACGACGCGCGGATGTCGATCTCCTGTTTGTCCGTCTTGACGAAAATTCGGCCGTCTTGATGTTTGCGATGTTCGGCCACGTCTGCATCGGCGAGAATCTTTATGCGCGAGATGATTCGAGGAGTGTAGTCACGCGGGACGTCCAGCTTATGAACGAGGACTCCGTCAATTCGGTATCGAATGCGCAGCTTGTTGGCCATAGGCTCGAGGTGAACGTCGGAGGCGCCCTCTTCGATTGCCGACCTTATTAGTTGATCGACCATCGGGACGACGCGGTCCTCGCCTGCTTGAGCCTGCGCTTCCAGCGTGTGGTACTTGACCTTCTGGTAGTCGGCGATTCCCGCGTCTTTGCTCACAAGCACTGCGTCTACCAGGTCGAGCTTTTGACTGATGATCGCGCTCGGCGCAAGCGCCAGCCGCACCTGACAACTGAACAAGCGCTCGATCTCTACGAAGAAGTGACTCATCGTAGGATCGGCGACCAGCAGTTGTAGCGTTCCCTCTTCAAGCCTCACCGGAAGCGCTACCTGACGGCGGAGATACTTCAGCGAGACCTTGCGCACAAGCTCGGCGTCGATCTCGGTGATATCCGGGTCAAGCAACGGCAGGTTGAATTTCTCGGCAAGTGCTTCGACGATGTGGCGCTCCTCGATCAGACCCATCTCCACGAGCGTTTCCCCGATACGCTTTGGCTTTGAGGTGGACTTGCGTTGGATCTTGCGCGCGGCCATCACGTCGTGCTCGGTGACCAGACGGCGGGCAATAAGTATGTCGCCGATGCTGAGCCTGCTGCGGCAGCGGCGCACGAGCTCGTCAAGACTCGAGCGGCTTATCCAGTTCATCTCGAGCAAAACGTCGCTCAAGCTTTTCTGTCCGCCAAGGTGTTCGGCGATGTTGCGCGCTTTTGAAAGCTGCGCCTGAGTGAGCAGCCCTTCGTTTATGAGAGCGCTTTCGCTTGCTTCGTCAAGCGAGTATTGGAGCATCCTGCCGTCTCGTTTGTGGATTTGGATTGTAGATTCTAGATCGGCCACGATGCCGAATTCGAATCTGATTGGGAGCAGGGCAAGGGACGGACGATTTTGGATTCTAAAAGTTGCGGTTTTGAGTTACCAGGTCAAAGCGGTAGGCAATCCAAATCCAAATCTAAAATCCAAAATTGATTTACCAGCGCTGAAATGATAGATCATGGGCAGCCTGAAATCATCAGTAATTTTCGACGGGTGTCCGAAGTGCTTCCGTTTGTCGCGGCAGCTCCGCGAGGCGCGGGCTTCGCAACACGGTGAAGGTCGGACATTGTTGAGGAGGTGAATTGAAATCGCTTCTGATTGCCGTTACGCTTTGTGCTTGCTGCTCTGGACTGGCAATGCAAAAGAACGAGCGACCTCGCGCGCGCGACATAGGGCTTACTGTCGGAGTACTTCCCGTCGGACAGTTTAACGGCATAACCGACGTGCCGGGCGTTCAGGTCGGCCATACCACGATCATTCGGGGAGACAGCATCCGCACCGGCGTAACAGCCATTCTGCCGCACGCCGGGAATCTGTTTCGGGAGAAAGTCGCAGGCGCGGTGTTCATCGGCAACGCGTTCGGTAAGCTGGCGGGCTCGACTCAAGTCAACGAACTGGGCGAAATCGAAACGCCAATCTTGCTCACCTCGACGCTCAGTGTGCCTCGCGTAGCCGACGCCGTGTTGGACTACGTGCTCGCGCTTCCGGGCAACGAAGACGTTCAATCGATCAACCCGCTGGTCGGCGAAACAAACGACGGTTACTTAAACGACATTCGGGGGCGTCACATCGTTCGCGACGATGTGTTGAACGCAATCAAGGATGCGAAGGGCGGGGCTGTTGAGGAAGGAGCGGTGGGCGCGGGCACGGGGACAGTGGCGTTCGGGTTCAAGGGAGGCATTGGCACTTCATCGCGAAAGTTGCCGCCGTCGCTCGGCGGCTACACAGTAGGCGTTCTCGTGCAGACGAATTTCGGGGGCGTGCTCACGATTGCCGGAGCGCCGGTCGGTCAGGAGTTGGGCCGCTACTATCTTAAGCAGGAGCTTCAGCGAGGAAAAGAGAACAAGTCACCGGGCGGCAAGGGTGCAGACTCGGCTGGTCCGGATGCCGCCGATGGCTCGGTCATAATAGTCATCGCCACCGACGCGCCGGTTGATGCTCGAAACCTTCGAAGGATGGCAGCGCGATCGATGATGGGGCTCGCTCGAACCGGATCGGCTGCAAGCAACGGCAGCGGCGACTATGCAATTGCGTTTTCGACTGCTGCGGAGGTAAGGACTCGCGCAAGATCAGAGTCCGGAAACACATACACGCCGCGCGAGACGAAGCTGCTTTCGAACGACGCGATGTCTCCGCTCTTCCTGGCTGTCATCGAGGCAACCGAGGAAGCTGTCTATAACTCGCTGTTTCGAGCTACGACTACGACGGGTCGCGGCCGCACGGTCGAAGCGCTTCCAATCGACCGCACCAGGGAGATACTGCGCAAGTACGGAGTGATTGGTAAATAGAATTTGATTTTACCTACAAGGCGGGGCACTCAAAAAAGGGGTCAATCCAAACCATGAGCACATCACGAATCAAACCACAGATCGGAGTTGAAGTGGGCCATATTGCGCCGGACTTCGAACTCAAGGACAGTGACAATCAAACGTGGCGCTTGTCGGATCATCGCGGCAAGGTCGTCGCGTTTGTCTTTTATCCGAGAGACGAAACGCCGGTCTGCACCAAGCAGATGTGCAGTATGCGCGATCGCTGGACAGACTACGAGACAACCGGCGCGGAGGTGGTCGCGATATCGGTGGCCACTGTTGAATCTCACAAACGGTTCGCCGAGCATCACGGGCTGCCTCAACGCTTGCTTGCGGATGAGCGCGGAGAGGTGACGAAACTCTTCAATGTGAAGTCGCTGCTGGGAGGCTCACAGCGCGCTGTCATCGTGATCAATCCCAAAGGCGTGATTCATTACCGCAAATCAATATTGCCAATCTTCCGCCCTGGGGATGATGAAGTTATCGAGGTGATTCGCAGCGCAGCGACCTAGATACGTTGCAGGAGGGAGTCAGGTGGTTTCCAGGGTGGCGGGCAAGAGGATGGCCCATCGCCGTCTCAAGCCGCGCGACTTCATTGGGATCGAAGCTCCGCATTCGCGAAGAGCGCGGCGCCAGGAGATCAAACGCCGTGTAAGCCAACAGCGCAACGATGATGGCCAGCAGTAGCTTCAGGATTATTCTTCGCCGTTTGCGAATAGGCGGAACTCCGGATCGGGCCGCCGATGATCCGGTCGCCGCGTCTTCTTCAATCTGTGTGTGTAGACCAGCCATTGCCTCTCCTAGTACGGACCCGGGCTCCCACTCGGTTTTCACACTCCCATAAGATCGGCAAGTTCAATCAGATTTCGAACCTCGCACTCTGGAAGCGGGCCGCCTTGATCGACGTGGCTGCCTTTCCGATTGATCCAAACAGCCGGAATTCCAAGCTTGCCGGCCGGAACCACGTCGTGAAAGTAGCTCTGTGCCGCATGGAGCAATCGCTTCGCTCCGGCGCGAGCGATCGCCTCCTTGAAATGCGCAAAGCCCGGTTTGTAGGATCTGACCTGTTGCGCGGTCACGATCAGATCGAAGTCCACGCTCAAGTGCCGTCGCGTAGCCGTCAGAAGGTCGTCATCAATGTTGGATAGAATCCCCAGTTTGAAACGGCGCCCGAGTCTCTCGAGGGCTGAATTCGTATCGGAAAACGGCTTCCAATCAGGAAGGCTCGCCGCCAGAAAGCCGGCTCGTTCAGGCGCGAGTTTCCACCCGAGCGTCGCCGCAACACAACGTGCCGTCTCGGAAAGCACGTCGCGATAAGGCCGATAGGACGCCGACTCAACCCGAGGCTCCTCGCAGGCATATGCCGCGATGATCTGCTCGCCACTAAGCTCAACGCCATCGATTGCGGCTTCCGATTTAGACGCACCGATGATGCCGCTTTCCCAATCGATCAGAGTGCCGTAACAGTCAAACGTGATTATGTCGAACGACTCTATCATTAGCTTCTGCTCTTTCGATTAGCCCGGTGCCGGTTTGCGACTGGGATGAGAGTGCGGTGACTCTTTCTATTAGGCCAGCATACTCGCCTGAGATGAAAGGGAAGTGCGGTTAGTTCGGATGCCGCGCTACGCGAGTTCATCCTCGGAATAAATGGTCCGCGTGAGCGCAGATTCGTACTCGAATAGCTCGGAGTCTTGAAAGAACCGAGCGACTTCTTTACCGGCGGTCTCGACCGAATCGGATGCATGAACGAGGTTGGCCTGGATGCTCATGGCCCAGTCTCCGCGAATCGTTCCGGGCGCGGCTTGGCGCGATTTGGTGATGCCTAAGAGGGTGCGAACAGTTTCCACGCAGTCGAGTCCTTCAAGACAGATCGCGATAACCGGGGTCAATTGCATGAAGCGCTTGATCCCGCCGAAAAAGGGCTTGTCCACATACTGACTGTAGTGTTCTTTCAAGAGGGCATCGGTGAGCTTCAAGAATCTTATCCCGACAAGCTTCAACCCTTTTTCTTCAAAGCGGGTGATGATCTTGCCTATGAGTCCACGTTGAATAGCATCCGGCTTTATTAAGATTAGAGTCCTTTCCATATTGTCTCCTTAATGTCGAAGTCGAGAATTCAGAATCATAGCGGAGAGGTTGTCGCACCGACAAGCAGCCAACTAATTGATCGTTACATCGCGAGCAATATGCCGCGGCAATCGTTATAATGAACCTCCGCCGCAGTTCAGACCGGAGGTCCATGAGCGACCGATGAGCGAACGAATCAGCGAAGCAGAGTTTCAGCAACGCGCCGAGCAGGCGATAGCCGAGTTGGAACGCTCATTCGGTGAGCTTGCCGAAGAGCGCGACATCGATGTGCAAGTCGAAGGCGGCGTGTTAAGTGTCAACTTCGAAGAGGGCGATCCGGGCAAGTTCATCGTGAGCCCCAACTCTTACACACGCCAGCTATGGGTTTCAGCGCGCATGTCCAGTCACAAGTTCGACTGGTCCGAAGATGGAGAGTTCGTGCTCGCAGGCACGAGTGAAACGTTGAAGCAGGTGATGACGCGGCTTACTCAGGAACAACTCGGCGATAGCGAGCTGGTGCTGTAGAGCCGATGCATCCGTCTTTGCATAAGGTGAAGCCAAACGCGACCTTGAATAACATAAAGACTCCTTCCGGACTGGACCGCTCCGAAGCCGGGCGGTTTTTGATCAACCTTGGCGCGGAGACAGGCTTTGGCGAGCGCATAGCGCGCATCTCCAGGCTTTTCCTCGGCCGGCCTTACGTGGAAGGCTCGCTTGGCGGGGGGCCGGACCTGCCCGAAGAGTTGAGGCTGTCTCTTGAAGCGTTCGACTGCGTCACTTACATCGAGACAGTGCTTGCGCTGGCGCTCGCGCGAACGACCGATGAATTCATCGACACGATTCGCCGGATTCGCTATCAGGGCGGCACGGTTGATTGGGTCCATCGCAATCACTATATGGTGGACTGGGCTCGGAACAACGAAGAGCGCGGCTTCGTCGCCAGCCTGACCGAGGCTCCGGCTACGGTCGAGAAGACCTGTACGCTTGACCTGATCGCGGGGCTTCCCACAAAGGCGGCGACCTTCCGATACTTTCCGAAGCAGGCTAGCGTCGACGTTGCCGAGCTGGTCGAAACAGGTGATCTGATATTCTTTGTCTCGACCAAGGAAAACCTCGATGTGTTTCATACGGGACTGTTGGTGAAGCACGAGGGGAACCTTCTGTTGAGGCACGCTGCTCGAACCGCCAACGCTGTGATTGAACAAGGCCTGAGTGAGTTTATGAGCCGGAACGAAATGGCGGGATTCATTCTGTTGAGACCCTTATGCCCACGGTAACCGTAGCCCTGATTTACGAAAACGATTCCAGAACGCGCGCACTGACAGAGTCGCTTGCCGCGAGCGCTGCCGTGACGAAGCTCGTCCTGATCAGTAACCAGTCAGCGGCGCCGGCCGGTCTCTCCCCGGGGGCTCAAAGCAAGGCTCGTGTTGTCCAGAATGATTTCTTCAGCGGTCCGGCGATCAATCAACTACTCGATGGAGCCACGACCGATTACCTGCTGTTCTTGTTGCCTGGTGGGCCGGTTGAACTCGGACAGCGGGCGGTAGAACGATCGATCGCGGTCGCGGAAGACTCCGGCGCGGGGCTGGTCTATTCGGATTTCAAGGAAGATCTTGGAAGTGAGCTAGTGGATCATCCGTTGATCGATTATCAACTGGGCAGCATTCGCGATAGCTTCGACTTTGGGTCGATGATTCTTATCTCGAAACGCGCAGCCGGCTTCGCGATTCGCGATTACGGGAGAGTGGATGAGTCGTTGAAGTGGGCGGGGCTGTACGATCTAAGGCTGAAGCTCTCAGTCTACTCGACGACGTTGCGAATTCAGGAGCCTCTCTACACCCGCGTTCCCGCGGATCGCCGAACGAGCGGCGAGCGGCAGTTTGACTATGTCGATCAGCGCCAGCGTGACTACCAGGTCGAGATGGAGCGAGTAGCGACGGAGCATCTCCAACGCATCGGCGCTTATCTCCCTCCGGAGTTTCGAACCCGTCCTCGGACCGGGCAAGACTTTCCCGTGCGAGCGAGCATAGTGATCCCGGTTCGCAATCGCGAGCGCACGATTGCAGACGCGGTTGAGAGCGCGCGGTCGCAGCAAGCTTCATTCGGCTTCAACGTCATCGTCGTTGATAATCACTCGACCGACCGAACCACCGCGATTCTTGAAGAGATTGCTTCGAAGGATAACAGGCTCATACATCTCAAACCTGCCCGGACTGACCTTGGCATCGGCGGCTGCTGGAATGAAGCGATCTACTCTTTGCGCTGCGGTGAGTACGCGGTGCAGTTGGATTCTGATGATCTTTACTCGGATGAACACGCGCTGGAAAAGATTATCGCGAAGTTCGGCGAAGGTCTTTATGCGATGGTCATCGGGTCGTACACGATCGTCGATTTCGAGCTTCGAGAAATACCGCCGGGCTTGATCGATCATCGCGAGTGGACGCGTGAGAACGGCCGCAACAACGCGATGAGGATCAACGGACTTGGCGCGCCGCGAGCGTTTCACGTGCCGGTGCTCCGGCAGATTGGCTTTCCCAACGCGAGCTACGGCGAGGACTACGCGGTCGCTTTGCGGATCAGCCGTGAGTATGAGATTGGCCGCGTCTATGAGCCGATTTATTTCGCGCGGCGATGGGAAGGTAACTCAGACGCGGCACTTCCGCTTGCAACCGCAAACCGCTACGACGCGTACAAGGACCATCTGCGCACTGTCGAGCTACTGGCGCGAAAGAGGATGAGCCGGTGATGACCTGGAACGACAAGATAATCGACGAGCGAGAGCTGCGCGGCTATCAGGAGGACGAAACCGATCAAAGTCTCGAAGCTCGGGTCGCAGCGCTGATCGACCAACAATGCGACACGTGGCCGGTGTTTGGCGAAGGCCGCGGTGCATTTGCGCAGATCGAAACCAAACGTGTGGCGATCGACGAGTGTGAAGTGATCGTTCAGCACAACGCTCGGCGCATTCGCAGCACCGCTGCTTCAGTAGACAAAGCATCAGTCGAGAATCGGCGCTGCTTTTTGTGCGCCGAGAACCTCCCACCCGAAGAGAAGGGAATCGCCTACGGCGACGATCTGGTCATCCTGTGCAATCCTTTTCCCGTGTTGGATCGACATCTTTCAATCGTCCATCGCGAACACGTGCCCCAACAGATCGAAGGCAACGTTGAAGCCTTGCTTTCTCTTGCCGCGGATCTAGGCTCGAGTTACTTCGTCCTGTACAACGGGCCCGAGAGTGGCGCGTCGGCGCCTGACCACCTGCACCTTCAAGCGTGCTCGCGCGCGATCCTGCCGATCGAAGAAAACCTGTTCAAGGACGAACCGGTGCTGGCCGAGGACTGCTCCTACTGCGAAGAAACCGCGCGGAATAGTTTTGAGCTGTTCACGCTCGGCGGATGTGGCCGGAGCGTCGTGGTCTTTCGCGGAGGCAATCCCGAGGAGGTCGCGCATTGGGTCTATGAAGTCATCCGCCAGCTTGCGGCGCAGGCTGACAGATCCGAGCCTTTGATCAACATCATCTGCACATACGATCCAAAGCTGTGGACGGTGTACTTGTTCCCGCGGGCGAGGCACCGCCCGGCGAGCTTTTACGCCGAAGGGGAATCACGCCTCGTCGTGAGTCCCGGCGCAATAGACATGGCCGGCGTAGTGGTCGTTCCAGAGCGGGAGCACTTCGAAAAGATCGACGACAGGCACCTCGCGGCAATATTTTCGGAAGTGAGCATGAGCAACGAGCTTGTAAACGACCTGGTCGACGGCGTCTGCTCGTTGGCGGAACCCGAGGAGTTGGGCTGGTGACTATCGATCAAGAGCCAACAATCCGAGTCGGGCTCATGTCCGGAGTGAGCAAGGTGAGGCTCGTACTCGAGGGGTCTTTCTCCGACGCTCGAGGCGAACCGATCCAGGAAGGCGCTTACACGGCGTCGGCCGCGAACGGCGCGGTGAGGTTGCAAGGAAACAGCGCGGTGACAGCGCCGGAAATTGCGCTCTCACCCGCTGATTTCGATTCGTGCCGCTTCACCGTCCACGGCGTCAAGATTGGCATCGACTTTCACTGGGAGCGCGAGGAGTCACAACAGTTTCAAGGCGCGCTGAACTTGGTAGTCGATGGCGAAGGCTTGACTCTGATCAACGAATTGCCGCTCGAGTCGTATCTGGTTAGCGTGATTTCATCCGAGATGAGCGCGTCTTGCCCGCCCGAGCTTCTTCGGGCTCACGCCATCGTATCGCGTAGCTGGCTGCTGGCGCAGCTCAAGGATGCAGAGAGCACATCGGAGCGAGCTACTAACCAGACCAACGACTCGCCCGGCCAACACATTCGCTGGTACGACCGCGAAAGCCATCAGGGCTTCGATGTGTGCGCCGACGATCATTGCCAGAGGTATCAAGGCATTTCGAAGGCATTCTCCCAAGCCTCGTTTGATGCCGTCCGTGAAACGCGAGGCGAAGTGCTGGGCTACCAGGGTGAGATATGTGACGCGAGGTATTCGAAAAGCTGCGGTGGGATGACCGAGATCTATCGCGCGGCCTGGGATGACAAAGATGTGCCGTATCTAAGCTCGGTATACGATGTGCCCGGCAGCGAGCCTTCCGGCTATCGGATGCCGCTCTCTGTCGAAGCCAACGCTGAAGCATGGATAACTTCATCGCCACCGGCATACTGCGGCGTGGTGACCGGGGAACTTCTCGCGCGCATCGTGCCGGCCTTCGATCAAGAGACGCCGGATTTTTATCGATGGCACGTTGACTACTCGCAAGAGGAACTTGGTGAAATCCTGCGCGCGCGGCTCGGAGTGGACTTCGGGAGAATCCGCGGATTGGAACCTCTGGAACGTGGAGAGTCGGGGCGGATAATCAAGCTCCGTATCATTGGCGAGAAACGAAAGCTGGTCATCGGCAAGGAACTCGAGATTCGGCGCGCGTTGTCGCGCTCGCACCTATACAGCTCCGCGTTCATAGTTCGATCCGTGCGCGGCCACCTATCAGAGTATCCCGCCCGATTCACCCTTGTTGGCGCGGGCTGGGGACACGGGGTCGGGCTGTGCCAGATCGGAGCGGCCGTGATGGCCGAGCGCGGCCATGGTCACCGAGAGATACTTGCCCATTACTTCCGTGGTGCGACGGTCACAGGGTTGTACTGAGCATCAGCGCATTCTTTCGTTGCTGTCTGAATTCTCAAAAAAGTTTTCGTCAGATGTTCCATGAGATGGTGGCTCCGCTGGCGGTGACGCTTGAAGCGCTGACCGGGTGCGCGCACTTGGGAAATCTGATCCCACAACCGAACACGGAAAGATTCAAAGTTTTGAATCGTTTATCGTGTGGGGCCGCCAGGTCGCTCGGCTGTGCCGGCCGGTCTGAGAGGGAAGGCTTCGGTTTGACTTAGACTTAGAGGTATGGGAATTGATCATCAATCCGCAATGCTAAATGCGCAATCCGCAATTCCCCTCTGGCACGCCGCTTGGTTATTGAACCGGCGTAACAACGCTCTAAGAATCCGCCTCTTCGACGGGCGTTACGAAGGGTGTTAGGTGTCAGGCTCTGGGCACACGGCCGAACACCTAACACCCGTTATTGTTTTGGGGCGGCGGCGTTCCCTGAAAACCAGCCCGCTCTTACCACGCTTCTTAGTTTGGCAGGATGTAGAGATCGCCATCCTCGTTTTTGTATCCGGCGTCTCCCGTGAGGAACCAGTCTCCAATGAAAGCTGCGGCAGTTCTCTTTTGGGCGTTGTGAAATGCGCTGAAGAGAGCTGGATCGGACTTGTGAACGGCAATGCGGCCCGCGTTCAGTGGTGGAAGAACGTTGCCGCTTTCATCAATGATCTCAATGAGGCGGCCGGGCGCGGGCCGTCCCACAGAACCACCAACCGCCGTTTTGAACCAGCGATCGCACATTCCGGCTATCCAGCCGGTTTCTGGTTTGCCGTAAACTTCGTTCACCGTCACGCTCGAATCGCTATTCGCCCAATACTCCGGCAACTGCACGCGTTCGCTCACCACGGTTTGGAGCTTGAGTTCGGAGCGCTCGTCAGGTTCGGGGTCAGACTCAGCCAACATCTTGAGCGTCGAGGAAGGTACGAAAGCATGAGTGACCTCGAAGCGCTCCATCAAGCGCAGTGCGTTGCCACGGCCCTCGCACGTACTCGCGACCAATGAGCAGCCGTACCACCACGCAGGGTAGAGAACTCCGAGCACCGCGGCTGGCGAGGACCAATCGTCTGGCGTCCAAAACACCGAGTCGGCCTCGTGCCCTGCATTGAAGAACATCTCGAACGCGGTGAACTGACCGATGACGGAGCGATGGCTGTGAACGACGCCTGTGATCTCACCTTGCGACTCGACGTAGAATATGAAGGCCGTCGAGTTCGCGTCTGTTTGCACGTCATCGAAGTCTGATGACCCGCGATCGACCTCGCTCCAAAAGTCTCGGTGCCCGGAACTCGCATTGGCCGGCCTGTCGTCGCGAACTATAAAACAAGAGGCGGGATTCGGCAGATGTCGAGAAGTTCCAACTCTACCGTAGATCGACTCGTCAACTACGACAGCTTTAGCGCGGCAGTCCGTCAAAGCATATTCCAACAGGCCGAGGCCGGCAGACATCGATAGCGGGACGACCACCGCGCCGATCTTAAGAACGCCGAGATGAGCAACGGCCAGCGCAGCCGACTGCGGCAGTATGACAGCTACCGAGTCTCCCGGGGTGATACCCGATTCCGACAGGGCCGCCGCGAATTTGTCGGATAAGAAATCGAGCCCACCGAAGGTGTATGTGTTGGCTCCGGCGTGCTTCACGTCATGAATCGCAATGCGAGCGACGGCGTCGGCGTGCTTGCGGCAAATAGCGCTGGCGATGTTTAAGCGGGGAGGGATCGCCCAGCAAAATTCCCGGCAGGCTTGCTCGTAGCCTTCGAATCGTTCGAGGTGTGGAGTGGGATCACTCATGAGGATCGAGGATCGAGGATTGAGGATCGAAGATCGAAGATCGAAGATTGACGATGGAGGGTTGAGGATAGATGATGGCCTAATCTTCGATCCTCTATCCTCAATCTTCGATCCTCAATCTTCGATCCTCAATCTTCAATCGGCCGCTTCGCTTGCTGCTTTGACTGGCGCGCGCGCGTGATCGATGACAAAGCTTGCGATGCGCTCGCGATGATAGGTTGCGTCGCCAAACATCAGCTCCGAAGCTTTGGATCGCTTATAGTAGAAGTGAATGTTCTCGTCCCACGTGAATCCAATTCCGCCGTGCACCTGAACCGCAAGGTTGCCGACCTCGCGATAACCATCGCTCGCGTACGCCTTCGCCACCGAAACGGCTAGAGGGGCGTGTTCCGGGTCGTTGCCCATGAGCCACGCTGCATAGTAAACGGCCGAGCGCGCGCTTTCGGTCATCAACAGCATGTTAGCGCAGTGATGCTGAACGGCTTGAAACTGACCGATCGGTTTGCCGAATTGCTTGCGAGTCTTGGCGTACTCGACCGAAGCTTCAAGCAGCAACTGCATTCCTCCGACCATCTCCGCACTGAGCGCGAGCGTTCCTACGTCGAGCGCGTAATCGAGCGCCACGACCGCCTTCGATGAGTCGGTGATCACGTCTTCGGTGTTAACCATAACGTCGTTGAACTCAACCGCACACAGCACGCGGGTCGCGTCAATACCCGGCATCGGCTTCACGGTTACGCCTGCTGCTTTTGCATCCACAAACGCGAGCACAAGGTCCGAACCTGCGCGAGCCACCGTGATGATGCAATCGGCCACCCCGGCATCGCTCACAAAAAGCTTGGCGCCATTGAGCTTGAAGCCGCCGTCGACCGGAGTCGCGGCCATCTTAACCGCATCGGGATTCCAATTGGCGCTCTCTTCCAGCAACGCGATAGTCGCTTTCGATTCGCCCTCGCAGATCGCTTTCAGCCGCTTGGCGCGATAGTCTCGGGAACAAGCCTTCTCAATCAGCGAGCCCGCAAGCGCGACGGTCGACAGAAACGCGCCCGGCACCAGCGCGCGACCCATTTCTTCGAAGGCTACAGCCAGTTCGACCATGCCCAGCCCCTGCCCGCCGTCTTCTTCAGAAAAGATCAAACCGGTCCAACCTTGTTCCACCAGTTTGTTCCAAACGGCTTCGGAGTAAGGCGCGCTCTTTTCGATCATCTCGCGCACAAGCGCCGGCGGGCATTCCTGCGCGAAGAGTTCACGTGCGGAGCGCTGAAAGAGTTTCTGAGTTTCGTTTAGTTCGAATTCCATTTCATCTCCTGATCTTCTTCGCGTCCTTTGCGAGTCTTTGCTTCCTTTGCGCGAAACCCGATTTCCCGCAAAGAACGCAAAGACTCGCAAAGACCGCGAAGAATCAATAGCTCTTCGGCAGACCGAGCACAAAGTGGCCGATTATGTTGCGCTGTATTTCAGACGTCCCCGCTTCGATCGTGTTTCCCCTGGACCGCAAGTAAGCATGCGGCCACTGGCCGTGGTCGACCGCGTACTCGCTCTCTTTCGTCAACTGACCATAATCGCCGAGCATCTCCATAGCCACTTGCTGCATGCGCTGATTCATCTCGCTCCAGAATATCTTTTGAATCGAGCCTTCGGGACCTGGCACGCCGGTCTTGGCCATTCTGGTGGTCGCGCGCATTTGATTCAGCCGGAAGATTTCGATCTCGGCATAGATCTGCGAAAGCTTCTGGCGAATGATCGGATCGTCGCTTGCCATGTGGCCGTTGCGATGAGTAGTGCGAGACAGCTCAATCAGTCTCTCGATCTGGCGCTTGAAGGTGATCTGAAGGCTCGCGCCCAACGTTCCGCGCTCGAACATCAGCGTGGCAATGGCGATTTTCCACCCGTCGTTTACTTTGCCTACAACATTTTCAACCGGCACCGACACGTTCTGAAAAGAGACCTCGTTGAACTCCGAGTCGCCGGTCATCTGTTTCAACGGACGCACGCTGATTCCCGGGCTGTGCATGTCGATAAGCATGTAGGTCAGACCCTTGTGTTTGGGAACATCCGGGTCCGTCCGCACGACCGCGAAGCACCAGTCGGCGAAATGTCCGAAGCTCGTCCACGTCTTCTGGCCATTCACGATGAAGTGATCGCCTTCGAGAACTGCTTCCGACCTTAGCGCCGCGAGATCAGAACCGGCGTTTGGCTCAGAGTACCCCTGGCACCAGATTTCGCCGGCGGCGAGGATCGGTGCAAGAAAGCGTTTCTTTTGCTCTTCGCTGCCGTAGGCAATCAGCGTCGGACCTAGCAGCGACACCCCGAGCACATTTATCAGCGAAGGCGCTGCGGCGCGGGCCATCTCTTCGATGAAGATTGTCTGCTCGATCAACGTCGCGCCCCGGCCGCCATATTCTTTAGGCCAATTAATGCCGACCCATCCGGCTTCGAACATCTGCTTCTGCCAGGCGCGGAGAAATTCGAAGCGCTGCCTCGAGTCTTCGTCGTGAAAGGCGGCCGGGTCCCAACTTTCAGGGATGTTGGCATGAAGCCAGGCGCGAAACTCATCGCGAAAGCGCTGCTCGGCTGGCGTCGGATTGAGGTCCATGATTTTCCTCGCTATGATTCATTGGTTGATGTGGGTCGCTCATTATAGCGCGTCAACCCGGATGTACCAACCGGCGGATGTACCGTAGACTGTCCAGTCTGCGGATGTATTCCTCAAGATGGGATTGACGCCGCAGACTGGACAGTCTACGGTACACAACCGGCGCAAGCGGTTATTCAGCTTTTTGAGGCCGCGACGCCATCATGGTAGATTTATCGCTCATAACAATCCGAGTTCAATGCGGCTGCTGGACTCCCTCGGACGACTGAAAGGAATAATCGCGATGCGCAAAGATAAACTGTTTCCGCTGCTCCTGGCGCTCTTACTCGCTGCTTGCAGCAACTCATCGACGGCCAACAAGAACTCGCAGACTGCATCCTCTCAACCTGCGTTGGATGCCAAGGACGCAGAAGGGAATCCTCCGGTTCTCCGCGCGGTGAACAGCAACGACACCACAGAGCTGCGCCGGTTGGTTGAAGCTGGAGCCGACGTGAATGCAGCCAGCAATTCCGGAGTCACGCCGCTGATGAACGCAGCGGGAATGGGGAACAGGGAAGCCGTCGAGCTGCTGATACAGAAGGGCGCCGATGTGAACCACCGAACATCGGGGAACTACACGCCTCTGATGCAAGCAGCGCTGACGGGGCAGATTGAGATTGTGAAGATTCTATTGGATGCCGGGGCCGACCCCTCGGTGAAAGATACCGGCGGCCGGACCGCGAGCGCCTACGCTGAAGAGCACAATCACAAGGATATCGTGCAGCTTATAGAACAAAAGATGGGGCCGAAAAGCGCCGGCAAGAAGTGAGAACGAATGAACGGCAAATTGCTCGCATGGTCTCTGTGCGCTCGTTGAGACGAGACCGCGGGCACAGACCAGAGTCTGTGCTACCTCCGTACTGATTCAACAACGGGCACAGACTTAAGTTTTTGCCTCGCCCATTAATCTTGAAACACAGCCACGCGTGGTTCTATATTTAGTGTGCTGCTACCCGGCGGTGCCCCCCCAGAATTGGTTCTGAGTATCACGCAGGGATCAATCGCCAATTAACAAAAGAACCGGAGCATCATGAGACGAACCGTTATCTCGATCATCGCCCTGGTAGCGCTTGCCGCTGTAGCGCACTCCCAGAAAACAATCGGGTCGCCTGCCGATACGGTCATCAGCTTCTATCGCGCGCTTAAAGAGAAGCGCTATGTCGAGGGGTTCCATCGATCCGTTTATCGGAACGCGATCGACGGCCTGACGCCTTCGGAGCTCAAAGATCTCGAGCCGGACTTCGCGCGAACGTTCGCCGCGATTCCGGACAAGATCGAGCCGAGCGGCGAGCAGATAACCGGCGAGACGGCGACGGTCTCGTTGAAATTCGGAGGCGCGGATGAACCTCAGCAGGTTGGGCTCGTGCGCATTGGCGCTGAGTGGCTGGTCGGCGATAAGGAGACTCTGACGCTGGTGAATGCGCAGGGCCGCGCTTTCTTCTTCAACGCTCGAATGTTGGTGAACGAGGGAGAAGCGTTTGAGATGCTGCAGCGCATCATTGGCGCCGAGATAATCTACTCGCGGAAGTTCGAGGGAAGGAACGCATCGCTTAAGGAGCTGATACGACTGGGCGGTGTGCCCAGGGACATCGAAGATGGAGAAGCGGGCGGTTATAAGTTCGCGTTGACTGTTAGCGCGGACGAAAAGTCGTTCTTCGCCACTGCATCACCAACCATGTACGGCAAGACAGGCAGGGTTTCTTTCTACGCAGATATCAACGGCGTTCACGGCGAGGATTTGAAGGGTCAGACGGCTACAGCGCGATCCCCGATCTACCAGCCAAAGTGATGAAACGTTCAGAGTTTAAGCTTTAGCTTGCGGTAGGCGAAGAGCAACCTAGGCGAAGAGCAACCTAAAGGTTGAACTCTGAACCTAGGCACATCTACTTCTTGAGCGCCACGATCGTAGCGCCCGCGCCGCCTTGATTGGGGGGCGCCGGGTTAAAGCGATCGACGTGAGCGTGACCGGTTAGAAGCTCGGCGATTGCTCTACGCAGCGCGCCCTTGCCGTGGCCGTGAACTATGCGTACAGTTTCGGCGCCGGCCATAAACGCTTCGTCTAAGAACTTGTCTACGCGATCGGTGGCCTGGTCAACCGTTGCGCCGATCACGTTGATTTCGGGTGAGAAATGCTCGTCGACGCTTACATCTGCACTGACGCCGCGAGGCAGCGCAGCGGCGTGCTTCGATGCCGGAGCCGGGCGTTGCCTCAGCAGTTGAATTTCATCACGCTTCGCGCGAAAGCGCAGCGAGCCGACAAGCACCGTGTATTCATCGCCGTTAATTGATTCAACGGCGCCTTCTTGATCCAACGTCTTTATCTTTACCCGGTCGCGTTCGTGTATCTCGGCGAGGTCTAATTCAAATTCAATCCCGGTCGTCGGCTGGACTTCGGCGGTAAGCGCCACAGAAGCGGCCGGGGCATTCGAGTGTGGGGCGCTCGCAACTTGCTTACGCAGCCTGACGCCCGCCGAGCGGCGTAGCTCTGCCCCACGTGTTTCTGCTTCTTTCTTCAACCTCGCGGCAGTGACCCGATCGTTGACGGTCTTGAGCAAGCGCTCGCTTTCGAGGCTGAAGTCGCGGATCACCTGCGCAAGCTGGCTCTCGAATGCGCTTTGTCGTTCAGTCTCTCGCTGAGCGAAATCAATATCGAGACGCGCGTACTTGTCTGCCGTCGCCTGGCGCTCGTCTTCGAGCGCCGCCCGCAAAGCCTCTTGCTCATCGACGAGCCTCTTGAGTTGTTTGAGGTAGTCGCTTGCCTGAGTGTGAGCCGGATCCAGCAAGGTGGTCGCCTCGTCGATGATCTCGTCCGGAAGATTCATTCGACGCGCAATATCAAGACCGGCCGATGCGCCGGCTACTCCAACGATCAGTCGATAAGTCGGCCTCAACGTCACTTCATCGAACTCAACCGAAGCGTTCAGCACTCCCTCGGCCTGCGAAGCCCAGGTCTTCAGCGGGTTGTAATGCGTCGTGGCGATCGTCGTCGCTCGGGCGCGGTGAAAGAAATCCACGATTGCAACGCCGAGCGCCGCGCCTTCGTCGGGGTCCGTTCCGGTGCCAACTTCGTCGAGCAGAATCAAGGCGGGCGGTGAAACGGGCGCTGAAACGCTTTGGGCCATCTCGGCGATGTTGCGCATGTGAGCGGTGAAGGTCGAGAGGTTCGCGGCTATCGACTGTTGATCGCCGATGTCCGCAAGCACCTGCCCGAAGACCGCCAGCACCGCGCGAGTTGCCGGAACGTGCAGTCCGCTCTGCGCCATCAGCGCAATGAGACCAACGGTCTTGACGACGACTGTCTTGCCGCCGGCATTCGGCCCGCTGATGACTACGGTTTGGTGCGCGTCATCCATCTCGAGCGAGATCGGCACGGCCTTTCCGCCGGATCGCTTGAGCGTGTGATCGAGCAGCGGGTGACGCGCGTCTTCGAGAATCATCAAGCAGCCTTCAGTCATCTCAGGCCGCACGCAGTTGAATTCGGCAGAGAGCCTTGCCTTAGCGTGTGTGAAGTCGGTCTCGGCGAGCGAATCGGCAACAGCCGCGATGCCGCTGAGGTTCACTCTGAATGCCTCGGTGATCTCGAGGAGGATGCGCGCGATTTCGATTTCTTCTTCCTCGCGAAGCCGGACCATCTCGTTGTTGGAATCGATGATCGTGAGCGGTTCGATAAATGTCGTCTGGCCGCTCGAGGAGAGACCGTGCATCACGCCGGGCACCTGCCCGCGCGAGTCCGTGCGCACCGGAATCACAAACCGTCCATTGCGAACGGTGACGATGTCTTCCTGGATCGCCGACGGCGCGCGCTCGTGCATGAGCGATTCCAGATTGCGATAGATTCGCGAGCGGCGCTCGTTGATTTCGCGGCGTATGCGGCGCAGCACTGGACTGGCGCTGTCGTCGATCTCGCCGGTGGGTAGAATCTTGCCGCGAATCGAAGCAAGCATTCGCCTGAGATCGGGAACCCGCCCGGCGATTGCCGACAGTTGAGGGTAGCGGCTCTTGATCTCGGTATCGGCGAACTGGTCTCGCACATCCATGCCGGCGGCAACCAACCGCTGAAGCGCGAGTATCTGCAGCGGTTCCAGACTGGTCCCCTGAACTTGGAGCTCGGCCAGGGAGTCCTCAGGATCGGCCACATCGCTAAGCCCAAA
Organism: Acidobacteriota bacterium; assembly: GCA_038040445.1. Lineage (NCBI taxonomy): Bacteria > Pseudomonadati > Acidobacteriota > Blastocatellia > Candidatus Onstottus > Candidatus Onstottus frigus. The sequence goes on from JBBPIG010000001.1 coordinate 131,409, forward strand.
GGAGCCGCCGGTCGCGAGATAATTGACGCACTCGGTGGTTCGATCCAGTTCGACATTGATGTGATCGCGATTAGTGGAAGGCACGACCGCCATCACCCGCTTTCGGCCGAGCGGAGTCTGAACGTGCCGCGCTAACAGGGCGACGAGCCCTGCGAGATCGAGAGTTCTGAAAGTACGTTCATCCATGACAGCTTTTCCGTGTTGTCAGGAAAACAAAATCTTAGCCGCGCGTCCGAAGCCGGTCAACGTGAGCTTTCGTGAACGCATTGATCGTCCCGCAGGCTCATCAGCGTCGAAGAGCATCGGCGTTTCGTTGTACGCGGGCACTGGATTACCTATAATCGCTGCGCATTCTGATTGAGATCGCAGTTGCCGGGAGGAGGCTCACATGGGACTGACCGTTTTAGAGGTTGAAGTAGGAAATCCTGCTAACCCTGATGTGACAGAGAAGCTTGAGTTTTTGATCGACTCAGGGGCTGTTTACTCCGTCGTTCCAACTCCCACGTTGGAACGACTCGGCATCAAGCCTTTCGCAGAGCAACAGTTTCGCTTGGCGGACGGAAGTAAGATCGTTCGAAAGAAGGGAGGCGCTCTTTTCAAGTACGACGATAACATCGGCGTGGCAGACGTCATCTTCGGCCTGGAAGGGGACAGTGTGCTGTTGGGCGCGTTTACGCTTGAATCGCTTGGGCTAGTCCTTGATCCACTTCGCCGAGAACTGAGGTCGCTGCCGATGATACTCGCTTACGGTGTCGCTGGTACCGAGAAGGCCTGACGAGTTCAGCCTGAGTTGCCGACGAGAGCCCGTGATCTCATTGACCGACGCAACAAAATGAACAGTTCAAAGCGTGTCATACAACCGGCCCCTGAAACCCAAATCCGTGCCGTCCGTGGTTCACGCGACAGGCGTGCGTTTATCGAGTTCCCCTATAAACTCTACCGTGGCAACCCGCACTGGATCGCGCCGCTGAGGATCGCGCAAAAGGACGTACTCAACACAAAGAGCCACCCTTTCTACAAAACATCAGACGTCGAGATGTTTCTGGCCCGGCGCGATGATCGCGTCGTTGGCCGCATTATGGCTATCCTCAATCACGCGCATAACGAATTCCATAGCGAACGCGTGGGCTTCTTTGGTTTCTTCGAGGTCGAGAATGATCAGCAGGCGGCAGCGGCGCTTCTGAATGCCGCGAGAGATTGGGTTCGCGGGCGCGGAGCCGAATCGTTTCGCGGTCCGGTGAATCCTTCGACTAACTACGAGTGCGCGATGCTGATCGAAGGCTTCGATCTGGACCCGATGATTATGATGACCTACAACCCGCCTTATTACCCGAAGTTGCTTGAAAGCTACGGGATGAAGAAGGCGATGGATCTTTACGCGTACGACATCGCGGCGGACTACTTCAACCATTCGGACAAGCTCCAGCGCGTTGCCGAGCGGCTCCGGAAGAAGAACAACATCTGCGTTAGAACCGTCAACATGAAAGACTTCAAGAACGAAGTCCAGATAGTTCGCCGGATCTACAACGATGCCTGGAGCCGCAATTGGGGATTTGTGCCGATGAGCGAAGAAGAGTTCGACCATCTGGCAAAAGACCTCAAGCAGATCGTCGATCCGCGTGTCGTCATGATCGCCGAGCAGGCGACTGACGGAGGAAAGCCGAGGCCGGTTGGATTTCTCCTTGCGGTGCCCGATCTCAATCGCGCGCTAAAGAAAATCAAAGGGCGCTTGCTGCCGTTTGGGCTGCTCAAGCTGTTGTGGCACTCGCGCAAGATCCACTCGATCCGCGTCATTACGATGGGCGGCATTCTCGAGTACCAAAGCCTGGGCATGGGTGGAATCCTGCTCGATGAGATATATCGCCGTGGCCCTGCGGCTGGCTTTCCCACGGGAGAAATGAGTTGGGTGCTGGAGAACAATGTGATGATGAACCGGGCGGCTGATTTGATCGGCGGCCGCCGCTCGAAGACCTACCGGATTTATGAGATGCCGGCGTGAGAAGTTGAAACGCGCTGGACCTTCGTCGAAGGGTTTTCTGCTATCATTCGTTTCCAGGTTGAGAATGCGGAGGTCTGATCAATGCGCAAGCTCATCGCCGTTCTGATTCTACTGGTCGTCATCGCCGCGGCTGGGTACTACGTCTACACGCACGGATGGAAAAAGCCCGAAAGCTTCCGCGCGCTCTTCTCGTCGTCGGGTGATCCGGCCACTACTCGAAAGGTAACGACGGCGCTCGGGCTCTCGAAGCGTCTGGCGGGTTTTGACATCGGCGTGAACGCCAGCGATGGAGTTGTCACTCTCACCGGACAGGTCCCCTCCGAAGACATAAAGTCGCTCGCCGGCGCGATCGCGCGCGACACGCCGGGCATTACGGATGTGAAGAATGAGATCGCGGTTGATCCGGCGGCGCAGCCCTCCAGCGAAAGCGTGCACGTGGAAGACCTCGAAATTCGCGTGGCAATCCTCGAAGCTCTTGCGCGTAGCCGTGAGCTTGGAGGCAAGAACATCGACGTCAAGGTTGAAAATAGAACGGTCACTTTGTCGGGATCGGTCGAGACTCCGACGCAACGGAATGGCGTCGAACAGATCGCGCGCGCGGTGGATGGTGTTGCGGGAGTGACTAACAACCTGGTCGTCACAAACCCGCAAGCGGCAACCGAACCGCCGACAGCAGGTTCGCCTCCGGCAGAATCGACTACCGACCTTGCCAGGCGCGTTCAGTTCGAGCTGTACCAGACGGAAGCCTTCAACACCCGCGCGATCCAAGTCAGGGCTGAGGACGGCACGGTGACTCTTTCAGGCACTGTTAGGTCGCGCGCTGAACAGTTGCTCGCGGAACGCGTCGCGCAAAGCGTGCCCGGAGTCATAAAGGTGATCAACGAACTGAAGGTGATGGCTGCGGCTGGGCGCCCGGGAGTTTAGAGTTCAAGCTTCAGCTTGAGTTTAGAGTTCAAGCTTCAGCTTGCTGGCGCTTGCAACCTACTGGCAACCTAAAGGTTGAACTCTGAACTCTGAACTCTGAACTACGAACTCCTGGCTATTAAGAAATGGCCGTACTCAAACGTTTGATGTATCATCGCGCTTACGGGCTTCCGGGCAGGAAGTCCTCCCGTCCGCAACCGTCCGGCTAAGGCAAAGGTGGAACGAGCAGAGTTCATAAAAAAGTGGCGCCGCGTCGAGCTTAACGCGACCCGCATATTCCAGCGGCTTCGCCTCCCTACCAATCAGAAATACTTTGTCCTTACCATCACCATAGCCATCGCCTGCGGGCTTGTCGCAGTCAGTTACCACCTCCTTATCAAGCTAATTTCTGCGAACCTGATCGAACGAGCAATCGCGATTCAGGGACCAAGCCGGGCTGCCTGGATTCTGATCATTCCGACCGCTGGAGGACTGGCCGCTGGGTTGTTGATCCATCACTTCGTGCCCGACGCGCGGGGCAGCGGCATTCCGCAGGTGAAGATCGCCTACACGATGAACTACGGTCGAGTCCCGATGCGAACGGCCGCGGGCAAAGCAGTCATCTCGGCATTGTGCGTTGGCTCGGGAGCGAGCCTGGGACGCGAAGGCCCAACGGTTCAGATCTGCGCGGCGTTGTCTCACGCGATCGCGCGAATGTTTTCGATACCGCGGCGCAAGCAGATGAACCAGCTACCCGTCGGGGCGGCCGCCGCCATCGCCGCCGCGTTCAACACGCCAATCGCCGCGGTGACCTTCGCGCTCGAAGAAATCATCGGGGACCTGAATCAAAAACTAGCCGCCTCGATAGTGATTGCCGCGGTCATCTCGGCTACGATCGAGCGCACGCTGCTCGGCAAGAACCCGCTGTTCACCGGCGCAAACATCTACGCGCTCAACGATGCCAAAGAGCTGATCGCTTACGGTGCGCTTGGAATAACCGCGGGAGTTGTTGGCGTCGTATTCTCGAAGCTCATCCTCTGGCTGCGCTTTGTGTTTCGCGATCGAGTACACGTGCCGGGGTGGTCAAAACCCGCAGTGGGCGGCGCGATAATCGGCGTGATCGGTCTGTGGCAGCCGCACGCGCTTGGAATCGGCTACGACTTTCTCGGGACCGTGCTCAGAGGAGAGGATCAGCTCGTGCTGAAAGCCGTCGTGCTGCTGATGCTGGCAAAGATACTTGCTTCGGCGTTCAGCTACGGGTCGGGGATGTCGGGCGGCGTGTTGGGACCTTCGCTGTTCGTCGGCTGCATGCTTGGGGTTGCCGTATGGCACTTGCTCATGTTCGTGGAACCGGATGCGGCAATCGCTCGAGGCGCATTCGCTCTTGTCGGCATGGGCGCGGTGTTCGCGGCAGTGGTTCGCGTGCCGATCACTTCTATCCTGCTGATATTCGAGATGACCTACAACTATGAGATCATCTTGCCGCTTATGATCGCCAACGCAATCGCGTATGCGGTCGCCTCACGCTTGACGCCGTTGTCGATCTACGAGGCTTTTCTGTTCCAGGACGGAATAAGTCTGGGCCGCGCGCCGAACACCGATGTGCTATCGCGGGTAACCGCGGCGTCGGTGATGACTCAAGACGTGGTCACGCTGCCGGACGACATTACGGTCGGTGAGGCGCTCAACATCGTTGGCGGGCTCGAGTTCAACGGGTTTCCTGTGTTGCGCGACGGCGGAATTGCGGGATTGATAACTACGGGTGACCTGAGGCGGCTCGAAGCGGATGGGAGGCAGGACGAGATGATCGACGCCGTAATGACCAGGAAGATCGTTCACGCGCACCCGGATCAAACGCTCGACACGGTGGTGCTGAAGCTGGCGCAGCGCGAGCTTTCTCAGCTACCGGTGGTTTCGCGTGCCGATGACAAGCGGCTGCTTGGGATCATCACACTTCGCGACGTCGCCCGCGCGCAAGCGAAGCTGGCAGCGCAGCAGTACTCACTCGGACCCGACGATACGATTCAGCCCGCCAATGTTGGAAGGGCGTCGGACCGGTCAATGTACTAACCAGCTCACTTCTTGAATAGATTATCGAACGCCGACCGCGGATCGGAGGCGGGGCCTTTGACTCCGCCCGAACTCAGCTTATTCGGGATGAAGAAGTCGCAGAAGTTCCCCTTCTCGCGGTCAGTCACCCACTCAGCTTGCGGCTCGCGGCATTTGTTATGAGCATGCGGATCGTAGTTTGTGCAATTCAGACAGCAGTGAATGTCCGCGCCACAATGCGGGCACTCGTCGGTCCGCGAAATGTGGCCTTCGATCTTCAGCTCGCGCTGACATTGATGGCAGATCATAACTGCTCCCGAACGACTTCACCTGACGTTGAGAATATAAATCGGGCGCCACTGGATCAGCAACATATGTTCGGCTAAACTTCATCAGTATGGACGACGTCGACCTCACTTCCTCCACTCAGACAATCGAATCGACACATCCAAACGTGGTTGACTTCGCCAGGCTGCACGCCGGGGACGCGGTCTCGGATGTCGAGCGGGTGGTCAGATTGTTCTACTCGGTCCGAGATGGCTTTCGATACGACCCGTATCAGATTGATCTGACAATAGCCGGTATGAAAGCGAGTACGACTCTCGTCGCCAAGCGGGGATGGTGCGTGTCCAAGGCGATTCTTTTGGCGGCGTGTTGCAGGGCGCTTGGGATTCCAGCGAGACTCGGATTCGCTGACGTGCGAAACCATTTATCGACCGAGCGGATGCGACAAAGGATGCGCACCGACATATTCTATTGGCACGGCTACACCGAGATGCTCATTGCCGAGAACTGGGTGAAGGCGACTCCGGCTTTCAACATCGAGCTGTGCGAGAAGTTTCGACTCTTGCCTCTGGAGTTCGATGGACGAAACGACTCGCTTTATCATCCGTTCGACGCGGAAGGCAATCGGCACATGGAGTATGTTAGCCACCGGGGAACTTATTCGGATCTTCCGCTGGAGGAGATCATCAGAACGTTCCAGGAGAAGTACGCCTTTGCAGACAAGCGGTCGGAGCTTAACACGGCGAGTTTTGATGAGGATGTGGAACGTGAGAAGGGTCTGTGAGAACATCGACGGTTGCCATCGGGCTTCGGCCGGCTTGCTGAAGCCTGCCGTCAAAGAGGGAACTGTCCTCTGATCAACGCGGCGCCGCGACCAGCGTTCGAGCGCGAGCTACTTTTTCCGAAGCCTTCCTCCATATTCCCGCAAGCAGTTTTTCGGCTGACAGTCTGTTTCCGGAAGCGGCCGCTTCGCGCAGGTCGGGGTACAAAGCCAGCGCATCGCTCACCACCGGTGAGTCTGTCTCGGCGATGGTGCCATCGCTCGACCGCCCGAACTTCAGCGTCCAGATCGTTCTCGCCCAGGAATAGTCGGTCAGCGCTCCGGCCATCAGCGATACGACTCGCGCTTCCGTCGCGTTGTCAGTCGAGCTGTATTTGGCGACGAAGCGTTCACTCGCCCGGCGCAACTCAGTCACCAGGCGTCCGTACTCGTTGTAATCGACGCCCGGCTTTAAGCTCGCCGCCAGATTCTGGAAGAAGCCTAACGCCGCGTCTGCGTCTCGAGAGAAGTCGGCTCGCACCGGGCCAACTGTTTGATCGATCCGCGCGCCAGCCGCTGCTGAGACGCCAAACGACAACGAAGCGATCGTGTCGAGAGCAAGAGTAGATTCCAGGTTGTCCGCTTTGAAGCGAACGCTGTAGGCGGTCAGGTCGAGCAGCTCGCCGGTGATGCGGTCCCCGTTCTTGGTGACGATCGAAACAGTCGAACCGATGATGCGCGGCTTCGTTACGGTCGCGGCTGGCGGTTGGCTCTTAGCCGCGCGTGAACGCGTGGGCTTCTTCTTGCGCGTCTGTGCCCCCGGCGCGGCGCCCCAGCACAAAGAGAAGCACAGAGAGATGATCAAGCTCGCGATGATGGATTTCATACTCAACCTTTATTCTTATTTCAACTGACGGTTGCTAGAAAGCGGTTGCCGCCTCTTCGAGAACTAATTGAGCTTCCGCATACACGCCTTCGCCTGCCGATTCGGCTCTGGGCATATTGGCGCGGCCGCTCTTGAGGGCTGCCTCGGCTGCTTGTTCAATTTCCCGAGTCGCTCGCGCTTCAAGGCGGCGGAGCACTTCGGCATTGCCTTCACGAAGCGCTTCAGTGCGCTCTAAGCGGCGCCCGCTTTCAAGGTCCAGCGTGCCCTCGATCAAATAAGTTTCGTAGACCCCAATCGGGTCTCGCTTGCCCCAATGTGAGAAAAGGGTCGAGTCAAAGGTTGCTCGCGCCTCGCGTTCGTCGTGCGTAGCGTGCCCGCCCATCCTGAACGTATCCGCAATCAGCAGAACCGGCCCTCGCCCGGCGCGGCACGCATCAGCGGCAAGCTTCGCCGCGGCGTAAGCGTCAAGTACGTTGTTGCCATCGAACGCGCCGCCTTCAACCCCGTACGCCGCGGGCCAATCCATGAACGAGCCTCGATGATGCTGGTCCAGCCTTGTGCCGAGCGCGACCTTGTTGTCCTGAATGATGACGATCATCGGAAGCCGCTGAACCGCTGCGAAGTTCATGCTTTCGTGAAACACTCCGGACTTGGTTGAACCGTCGCCGATCCAGGTGAGAGCAACACGAGACTCATGTCTGAGCTTGAAGGTCAGCGCCACGCCCGCGGTAACCGCCATTATGTCTCCGACGTGGCTTATTGGGGCGAGCACGCCTCGCTTGAATTCTCCAATGTGAAGATCGCGGCCGCCATTCGGTGAGTCGGCCGTGCCCAGATAGCCGCGTAACATATCGGCGACGGTCATCCCCATTTCGTGACAACCGCCGGCGTTGCGAATCATCGGGGCAATAAAGTCGGATGATAGTCCGTCGGGCGCGACCGAACGATCGAGCGCGTGGACCGGCCCTATTGTAGCCGCTTCCTCGCCGGTGCCGAGCCATGCCTTGGAGATAACTCCTTGCTTTACCCATCGCTTCAGCGCGATGTCGTGGAGGCGATTGCGAACCAGACCTTCGTAAAGCGCAAGCAACTGACCCGGCTCCAAAGCTCTGATGATCGCACTTCGCTCCGAGTCTCGATCGATTGTTCGCGCGAAGCCGGCGACGACCTCGGGATCAGGCTTCCAGTCGATGTACTCGGGTGGATCGAATGCCGGGTATCGGATCATAGAAAATGGTTTCGGGTTCAGGGTTCAGGGTCCCGGGTTCAGAGTTTCCGTTGATATGTCGACCATTCTCGACTGTCGAACTGCACGCTCGGGACTCTGAACCCGGAACTCTGAACCCTGAACTCGGAAACCCGAACCCTGAACCCTGAACTATTGTAATCCTAGCGGCAACTTTGGGTCTGCCAGTGCGATGTCTACTTCGTCGCCAACTTCTACCCCAAGAGCTTCGGCGGCGCCCGGCGAGATGCTTATGTCGAGCCCGGTGTTTTCGTGCGGTCCGTAGTCCACCGCGCGAACGACAACGGCGTTGCCGTTCTTCGCATTGGTCACCAGCAGCTTCTTGTTTGCCCACCAGCGCTTCACTTCTTCGGGAGTCAGGTGCTCGACGTGATAGTTCCAACGCATCGCACAATAGAAGCTCTTAGGGTTGAGGCTGCGCACTCGCTCGTAAACTCCGTGCGGACCGGTTGGCAGCGCAAGCTTATCCTCGGGCTTCACGCCGCGATCCTTAGGCCCGCCAAATACGCCAGCCTTCCCATGAAGGGCTGGCAACTGGGGCTGCTCGTCAACGGCTGGAGCTTTTGGCGCTGAAGCCTCGGCAGCCGGTTGAATCGGACCCTTGGGCTCGCTTGATTCGCTTTCCGTGCTCTTGGTTGATGTGGCTTTGCGACCTGACTTGGTCACGGTCCCTTTCTTTGAGCCGGCTTTCGCCTCTTTCATACCATCTCCTTTGTGTCTGCGTTGAGAAGTGCAAGTGCCTGTCGCGCCACGAAGATTAATTATACACGGCTGGCGTGATCAGTCATGCGCGCGAATCGACCCGAAGGCGCGAGTGCTGAGGCATTCGATTCTAGCGCTTCACCACAACCTGACCGCCCTTCATTACGAAAACCGCGTGCTCGAGAAGCGTCACGTCAGCGGTGGGATCGCCGTTGACCGCGATGATGTCCGCGAAGCGTCCAGGCTCTATTGCGCCCACACGGTCGGACCAGCCCAGCAAATCCGCGGCGTTGACAGTAGCCGCCTGTATTGACTGCATTGGGGTCAGACCGAGCTTCACCATCACAGCAAATTCGCGAGCGTTCAGGCCGTGGGGATAAACCGCCGCATCGGTTCCGAAGGCGACCTTCACTCCGGCCTTGAATGCGCGAGCAATGTTTTGCCGAGCCGCCGGCATGACGACTTTAGCCTTCTCGACCATGAATTCGGGCACGCCAATCCGCTGATAGTTCTCCATAAACCAATCGCCAAGGTAGATCGTCGGCACAAGGTAGGTACCTTTCTCTTTCATAAGACGCATAGCGTCGTCATCGATGAACGATGCGTGCTCGATGGAATCGACGCCGGCCATCACTGCTTGTTTTATTCCGGCCGCGCCGTGCGCGTGAGCGGCGACCTTGCGGCCGAGGCGGTGAGCTTCAGCGACGACCGCGCGAATCTCGTCGTCGTTGAACTGAGTTGCCTCGGGAGAATCACCTTTGGACAGGACCCCGCCGCTCGCGCATATCTTGATGCAGTCGGCGCCGTACTTGGCGATCTCTCTGGTCTTCGCCATCAGCGCCGGTACGCCATCGGCTACGCCGTCGGCTTTGTGATGAAATTCGGGGGCGAGCAGGCTTTCGTCGCAGTGGCCTCCGGTGACTCCAATGGCAGGCCCCGAAGCATCGATCCGCGGACCCGGTATGTCGCCCGCGTTGATTGCATCTCGCAGAGCTATGTCGGAATAGCCGTTCGCACCGACGTTGCGCACTGTCGTGAAACCGGCTTCCAGAGTCAGTCTCGCATTCTTCGCCCCGTAGAGAGCTTCGCGCGGCGTTGATATCCCCAACGATGAATAGCCCATGTGTGAAGGGTCGAAAGTCAGATGGGTATGGCAATCGATCAACCCGGGAAGCACGGTAGCGTTAGACAGATCGATCACCCGAGCGCCGGCTGGCGCCTGAACCGACTGAGCTGGGCCAACCTGCTTTATCCTATCACCCTCGATGAGAATGGCCTGATCGGTCAACACGCGGCCCGCGCGGACGTCGATGAGCCGCCCTGCTTTGATGAGCACGATCTCTTTAGCCGGAGACTGCGCATGGAACGCGGCAGGAAATAGCATGAGTGCTACGAGTGTCGATAATGTTTTTTGCATCTTTCAAGTCCTCCGGAAAAGAGGGAGTTCAGGCTTTAGCTTGGTCGTACGTTTATCGAGCATGGTACTACCAGGCTAAAGCCTGAACTCCACGCTCTTTTAGGCATCAATCAGCTCGCGCGTCCGGGTGAACACTCGATCAAACATTGGTTCGGTTAGCTTCCCGGTGAACGTGTTCTGCTGGCTCGGATGAAACGAGGCTATGAGCGCCATTCCGTGCTGCAGTTGGCACTCGGCTCCGTATTGGAACTTAGGCCGGCGCGAAACGGGCTGCTCCAACCCGACCGAAGCAATCGCCACGTCGAATGCCAATCGTCCCAGCGCCACAATCACGCGAACCCGCCCGAGCAATTCAAGCTCTCTCAGCAAGTATGGTCTGCAGTTGGCAATCTCCTGAGGCAGAGGTTTGTTTTGCGGAGGCGCGCATCGAACCGCCGCGGTCACATAACAGTCCCGCAACCGAAGCCCATCATGGCGATCAACCGATGTCGGTTGATTCGCGAAACCCGCTTTGTGCAGCGCGCGAAAGAGCCAGTCGCCGCTTCGATCCCCGGTGAATAGGCGCCCGGTGCGATTGCCTCCGTGAGCCGCGGGCGCGAGACCAATCACGAGCAATCGCGCACGAGGATCGCCGAAGCTCGGGACCGGCCTGGCCCAATAGCCGTGATCGGCAAAGCGGCGAACCTTCTCGCGGCCGACTCTCTCGCGCCATTCGACCAGCCGCGGGCAGAGCCGGCACGCGACTATGCATTCTTGCAACGAAACCAGCGAGTCTGATGTGAGAGCAGCCAGCATTTTGTTGGTCACTTCCAATCGATGCCCACAGCTTCGAACCTCGTCTTGCCGATGTTCTTGATTGAGTGAGTGACCGGCGCCGCGCGCCAGCGGAAGTCGCCAGGCTTATACTCGATCGTCTGTGGCTCTTGTCCCGGCGACCGTACGAGTACCTTGGCCGGCGAGATAAACACGCTCAGCGCCGAGAGATTGTGAGTGTGCATGTTTGTGGACTCGCCAGGGTCGAGTATCAAGCGCTCGACGCGTACGCGCTCGTTGTCGAGCACGATCGAGTGGCCGGGTAAGGTGTCGGGCGTTGAGGCTCCGGCCGGACCCGGCGAGCCGAGGATCTCGATCGTAATGTTCCGAAACCGAAAAATGGAGGGATTGCTCACACGATGAGTGACGGGGCCCTTTGTGAACCGGACCTCGCCGTCCTTCAGGCTGAGCTCGACCGGCTGACTGCCCATCACTTCGGCGTCCAAGCCGGCGTCGCCGATTGTGACGAATGCGTAGTCGTTCGCGTGAATGTGAAATAGAGTCGCGTCACCCGGCGCAACGAAAACGTCGAAGACTCGCACGTACTCGTTCTCAAATTTCAGATGATGCCGTGGTTCGCTGGCAACAGGCACCGGAGATTGAACAGTGGATGAGAACAGTCCGAGAAACGACAGCGCGGCGGCTACGATCAGTCGCATCGGCGCACCTCCTTTTCAGTCGAGAGCAATGTATAGCGCACGGTTTGCGGCGGCTGCAAGGAAAACGTTGCATCGTCCTTTGGCAAGAATGGAAGCTCAGGGGTGCGCTCAGGTTTTCGCGCATACCCACACGCGCCAGCGGTGGGTATGCGCGAAAACGTGACGCGCAGCCTAAGCTCAACCGGCGCTTGGTGAACGGAGCGAAGTCAAGTTACTGTATGTCTGAATCGTGCATCGCGCGATGTGGATGAGGAACGCTTGCTATTCGTAACCATTGATGAATCGCCATTGGCTCCCGGGATCGGAGTTGTAGAGATTCACTACCGCGAGTTAGGCTCGGGTGTGCCGCTGGTGTTTCTGCACGGCGGCTGGGGCTACGAGATTTACCCTTTCGATCGGCAAATCGAAGCGTTCGGCGATCGCTACAGGATTCTGATACCCGATCGCACCGGATACGGCCGGTCGCTGCGCATACAGCATCTTCCCGCTGACTTTCACGCGCGCGCCGCAATCGAGACGATGCGCTTGCTTGATGCGCTTCACATTGAGCGCTCGGTCTTGTGGGGACACAGCGATGGGGCTGTGATAGCGGCGCTGATGGGTCTCGCTGCGCCCGATCGAGTCTCAGGGTTGATTCTTGAAGCGTTTCATTTCTACCGAGTGAAGCCCGGTTCACGAGAGTTCTTTGAGGTGATGGCAGGCGACCCTGGCCTGCTGGGCGAGCGAGTTGCGACGACGCTGGCTCGTGACCACGGCGAAGACCATTGGCGAAAGCTGATCGTGATCAATGGAAGTGCATGGTTGCGGATTGCGGATGAAGCAACTGGCGATAAGCAAGATCTGTATGAAGGCAAGTTGTCCCAGCTTCGAGCGCCGACGCTTTTCATTCACGGCTCTCGCGATCCGCGCACTGAGCCGGGAGAGATCAACGCGTTGCGGGCTCAACTGCCCAACGCGAGGATGGAGATCATCGAAGGCGGCGGGCACAGCCCTCATAGTGAGAGCGCTTCGGCAGCGGAGAGCAATCGAGTGGCGACTGAGTTTCTAGCGTCGATTGCCTGAAGAGCGCTGGAGGACAACAAGAAATAGACCGCGGATAAGGCAGATGCGACGGATGGGTTCTTGTCAGATCGGCGGGAATCGGTCGCATCCGTCCGATCCGCGGTCTATTCAATCTTAGCCACGGAATGTGTTCCTCATTTTTGATTGATGATTCGTGGCTCTTTAACTCCAAGGCGCGAAGCCGCAAAGCCGCCAAGGGGACTAGCTTATTCGCTCGATCTCGACTTCAGTGTTGAAGTCCGGCATTCCGCACTCAGGATCCGACACGCCGCGTTCAATCAAGACGTTCCCTTCGGGCCAGTGAACTTGCAGGTTGCCCGGTGCAATCGCCGCAATCAGGCAACGGCCTCGAAGCTGCCCCGCCGTGCTGGTCAACAAGACTTCGTCGCCGTCCGCGACTCCGATTCGGCCGGCGTCTTCTTTACTCATCAGCACATCTTCACGGCGCGCGCCGGTGAGCGGGTCGCGGTTCTTATGCACCATGCTGTTGAACTGCTTTCCGCGACGCGTTGAAAGCCTCAACTTTGTGGTGGTGACTTCTTTTTCGACCTTGATGACGGAAAACCTGGCGCGCCCGTCGAGCGTCGGAAAGTGAGTGACCGAGCGGCCCTCCGCGGTTGGTGTTTCGCATAAGCGCTCGCCGCCCCATTGAACCTGGTCACCAGCTTTGTTCAGATGCTGAATGCCTTCGTATGCCGGGACTGCTCGGGCAAGTTCGTTGCGAATCGCTTGCGCGTCGTCGAAGTGCATCAGGTGAGCGAGGCCGGGCCGCGCGCGTTCGGCGATCATCATTGGAATTTCCCATTCCGGCAGCGACTCGCCGATTCTCCGGCCGGGAATCTCCGGGCTGAACAGTATGCGCCGCTCGGTAGATGTTTCAGTTCCTCCTCCGCGCTGTTCGTAGCGAGTCTGCGCCGGTAGCAGCACGACTGTGTCGGCCGGTTCAACCATCATCTGCGGACTGAGCACGATGTCCTGGTGCACTCGCAGCGGGATTCGCTCAACCGCCTCGCGCACGTAGCCGGGTTCGGGCAAGGTCTCGAGAAAGTTGCCGCCGACTTGATACAGCACGTCGAGCTTGCCTTCGTGCGCCGCATCGATCATCTCGACAGCATTCAGTCCTCGCGAGGCTGATACGTCAAAGCCCCACAGCTCAGAGAACCGCTTCGCGCCGTCAGCGTCAACTGCGGCGCCGCCGGGAAACTGATTTGGCACTGCTCCCACCTCGGCACCGCCCTGGACTCCGGAGTGACCCCGTATCGGCATGAGTCCGCACTTCTCGCGCCCGACAAACCCGCGCGCAAGCGCAAGGTCTACAATTGCACGCACGTTGGCGACTCCGTCTCGATGTTGTGTGATTCCCATCGACCACACGAACACCGCGGTCTTTGCCTCGGCGAGCATCCTGGCGAACCGCAGCATCTCTTCTCGAGTCGAGCCCGAAGCTGGTTCGAGCAGTTCCCACGAATAGTCACGCAGGGCGGCTTTTAAGTCGTCGAATTCCGCGGTCTGTTCGGCGATGAATGCCTCATCGGTCCAGCCCTGGTCAATCAAGTGCTTGATGACTCCCGCCATGAACGCTTTGTCGCCGCCGGTGTGTACCTGAAAGAACGCGTCGGCGATTCGAGTCCCGAAAAGCGCGCTCTCGACAACGGATGGGATCCAATATCGCTCGAGCCCCGGCTCGCGATAGGGGTTGATGACAGCTACGCGGGTTCCCAGCTTCTTGGCGTGATAGATGTACTTGGTTGTGACCGGTTGATTGTTAGGCGTGTTGCTGCCAAAGAGCACCAGCAGGTCGGTGCCGATCCAGTCCTTATACGAACAGGTTGAAGCCGAAACGCCAAGCGCTTGTTTCAGCGCTACTGTTGAAGGCGCGTGGCAGATTCGCGACGAGTTATCGACGTTGTTCGTGCCTAAAAAGCGCGCCGCTTTTTGCGCGACGTAGTAGGCTTCGTTGGTAAGCCCGCGCGAAGTGAGATAGAAAGCCAGCCGATCCGGTTCGGTGCGGTCGATACGCGCCGCAATAACGCTGATGGCTTCGTCCCAGGTCACCCGCGTAAAGCTCGGCTCGCCGCGCCGTCGAATCATGGGATAAGGCAAACGGCCAAGCTCGCGCAGCTCCGCGCCGGACATTCGAGCAAGCTTTCCTGCATCTTCGAAGCTCCTCACGTCGAGCGCGGGCATCGTGTTGAGCCGCATTAGATCGAGCCTGATCATGCACAGATGAACGCCGTCCATCGTGAAGTCGTGTATCCCGGTTGTTCCAAGCGCACACCCGTCACACACACCCTTAGTCAGAATGCGCAGCGCAAACGGCAGCTCATCACGATTGCGCCAGACCGTTTTCAGAATCTCGGCGTAGTGATTGGGCTTTACCTGACCGATCCCGTTAGGCATCAGGCTTACCCAGGTCTTACTGTTCCATTTCGGCTTGGCCATTGAATCTCACACACGCGAGAGGCTCGCTCCGAGTAACGCGACGGCACACGCCCGGTCATTTCATAGAATCCTCGGTTGAAAAGCAAGCAGCTTTTTCGCTATTGACCGCGTGCGGTGAATGCCTTCAACCAATGTGACCGAACGTTGACTAGCGCGTTCCGGCGTCTCGAATCTATCAGAACCTCACATGTGATTGCAGGCCGAAGCGTTAGAACGGACGTCGGCAACGTGAGGCGGCTGGTGGCACCCAGCTTGCAATTCGATATTGCGACGCGATTGAGCGCGCACGGATTTGAGAGTCGATACGCGAGCTCACTATCTGGACGGCCCCTAAGATCACTGGCATCATGGCAACCCTTTACTTCGGCCCGCCGCCCCGGCGGGCTTTTTTCTTTTGGATTCCCGCTCGAACCGCCAGTTGTGCCCGATAGAGAATTGCGCGACAATCAACGGTCAAGGCAAAAGACGGTCTAGTACCAGGCCAATTGAGGTTTGTCGAACAATTCAAAGGAGAGCCTGCGATGCGAATGGTGGGAATCTGCTATGTGATGCTTGCCTGTTTTGCGCTCGGTGCGTGGCGCTTCGAACAGCCGCCGGTTTCCGCCGATTCGGGGAATGGTACTGTCGCGGGCGAGTCGACTCAACAGACTGCGGGCGC
Organism: Acidobacteriota bacterium; assembly: GCA_038040445.1. NCBI lineage: Bacteria > Pseudomonadati > Acidobacteriota > Blastocatellia > Candidatus Onstottus > Candidatus Onstottus frigus. The sequence goes on from JBBPIG010000001.1 coordinate 147,290, forward strand.
CGGCGAGTACGACGGCATCGAGGCCGTGCTGGACACTTCGAACGGACAGATCGTGATCGAGTTCTTTCCAAAAGATGCGCCGCGACACGTCCAAGACTTTGTGAAGAACGCACGCGCGGGAGCTTACGACGGCACTACTTTTCACCGGCTGGTGAAGTACGGCTTGATTCAGGGCGGTGACCCGCTATCCAAAAACCCGAAGGACCGCGCGCGATACGGAACGGGCGGTCTTAACTTCGGCCTTCCGGATGAAGTGAACAAGAACAAACACATCTCCGGCGCCGTGTCTTCGGTACTGGCAGCCGTGCGCCCGGGCGCGACAGACGTCAAACCGGGGACGTCGGGAGCGCAGTTCTTTATCGTGCTCAATGCGGGCCCTGCGCAGGCGAATCTCGATTCAACATTCACGGTGTTTGGGCGAGTGGTCGAAGGTATGGATGTCGCCTCGAACATTTCATTGTCACCGGCTAGCGCGGCCGGGGTAGCCGCCGAGCGAATCGAGATCAAAAAGGTGACCATTCGCGAGAAGACGCCGACTCTCGATCAGATGAAGGCGATGCGCGCGACTATTGAAACATCGCTGGGCGCCGTAAAGCTTCAACTGCTGGCCGAGTCCGCGCCCAACACCGCCCGATCTTTCGTGCGCTTCGCGCGCGCGGGTTTGTATGACGGCGCAACGTTCTTTCGCGTGTCACAAAAGTACTTCATGGAAGTGGGCTATCTCGGAGATTGGCCGCAGGACAGTCCGAACCGAAAGCGTCAGTTCAGCCTTTGGCCGGTCCCGGCAGAGAAAAGCGATGTGAAACAGGAGCGCGGAGTGGTGTCGATGCGTCAGTCACAGGACGGCACGACGAGCTGGTATTTCTTCATCCTCTCGAGAGACAACCCGGCGCTCGATGGCAAACACGTGCCCTTCGCAAAGGTCATCGAGGGTCTGGACATAGTCGATAAGTTAGCCGAGACCGAAGTCGACGGCGACAAGCCTAAGCAGCGAATCGAAATTAAGAAGATCACGCTGCAGTAGAGGAGAGTTCGTAGTTCGGCCTTCAGGCGGAAGTTTGTACTCTATTGGGCAAAGGCACCGACGTTACAAACATCCGCTGAAGGCCGTACTACGAACTCTTTCTTGGTAGAATTCACTCGCATGATTCTGGTTATCGATAACTACGACTCGTTCACCTATAACCTCGTGCAGTATCTCGGCGAGTTGGGCGCTGACCTTGAAGTCTATCGCAACGACGCGGTTACGATTGAGCGGCTGCGCGAGCTTCGGCCTGAGCGGCTGCTCATCTCACCTGGGCCGGGCGTGCCGAGAGACGCGGGCCTCACGATCGCGGCAATCCGCGATTTTGCGGGAAAGATTCCGATACTGGGCGTATGTCTCGGACATCAAGCGATCGGCGAAGCGTTTGGAGGCAAGGTCGTTCGCGCGGCGACTTTGATGCACGGCAAGACGTCTGAGATCTGCCACGACTCAGCCACGATTTTTCGCGGGCTGCCCTATAGATTTAGAGCGACCAGGTATCACTCATTGATAGTCGAGAAAGAAAGCCTTCCCGATTCGCTCGAAGTCTCAGCCACAACACCCGATGGATTGATCATGGGATTGAGGCATCGCGAGTTCCAGGTGGAAGGGGTTCAGTTTCACCCTGAGTCGGTGATGACTGAGTACGGCAAGAAGCTGCTACAGAATTTCTTGAATCTTTGAATCTCAAGCCCGCAGAGACTCAAACACGTTGCCCGATGAGTTCTAACATTACAATCACGCAGGCGGATAAGCGCGGCTGTCTGATGCTCATTGCCGTAGTTGGCTTCGTTGGCGGAATAATCTTCCTGCCAGTATCGGTTTATGAAGTCTACAAACTGAGCACGGCCAAAGAGCCCGCGATACCGCAGGAGTTCTTGCCAGAGATTCTGGATAAGAACAAGAAGCTCGTGGCCAACAAGGACAAGATCCCGGCGGAGCTCAATGAGGTGCTCGTCGCTTCCACCGAGAAGCTGCAGGTGGCTATCGAGTTTGAGGAGCGCGAATCCATCCGAGGGTTCTGGTTTGGGCAGGCGCCGGAAGTGAGACTCGATCCGCCGGTGGATATCATCGTTTCTATGGAACCAACTAGTCGCGACGACTGGGATCAGTACATCTCAGGGTTTGCTCGGAGTTTTACTCCGACGGTGAACGCGACTTTGCGAATCGACGAACAACTGATTCACAAGCCGCTGAAGTTGACTATTAATATGGGAGTCTCCTATCCGGTATCGGCGTCGAAGAAAGGCTATTTTTCCAATGCCTCCTTTTACGTGGAGCGCGAAATAAGTCTGTTCCCAATATCCGGTAGTGAGGCCGCTATCAGGGAGCAGCACGATACGTGGACGAAGAGTCTTGATAAGGTCTATACGCAGGTCAGCTACGTCCTGCTCTTCGCGCTTTGTTATGTGACCTCTAAATCCGGGGGATTTCTGTATCGTGAGTACAAGGAGTTCAAATCACGCAGAGAGTTTGCAGCGAGGAAAGAATCGGAACTGCCTCAACTGACCGATACGTTATACGGGAAGGACAATCCAGAGTTGTAGGATAAAACGCGGAGGTGCTCAGCCCTCCGGCAAAGCGTAGCAGGTGAGCGAGACTCTGCAAGCGAGACTTCAAACTGTGACTACGGCAAGCACAACCAAACCTTTCGGCGTGCTCGCTCCAGGGGGCGTGTTGGATCGCATCGTCGAAGCGAGAGCAAAGCGACTGGAAGCGACCAAGCGGCGCGTGCCGCTAAATCGCCTCGCGGGGTTGAAAGCTCGAAACACAAACTCGCTGGCGGCAGCATTGAACCGCGGCGACAGCACCAACATCATCGCGGAGATCAAGCATCGTTCACCTTCGAAGGGAATCATCCGCGAAGACTTCGACCCGGTGCAGATAGCAGCGAGCTACGCGAGCGCCGGCGCGGCGGCGATCTCCGTGCTATGCGAAGAAGATTTCTTTGGTGGCTCGCTCGAACATCTTGAAGCGATTCGAAACCGCGTCGAACTGCCGCTGCTCAGGAAGGATTTCATATTCGATGAGTATCAGCTCTACGAATCGGCTTTGGCAGGCGCAGATGCGGTGCTGTTGATCGTCGCCATACTTGAAGACGAGCTGCTTGCGAAATTGATTGGATTGGCAAACGACCTTGGACTCGATGCTCTGGTCGAGGTTCATTCGATGGATGAAATGGAGCGCGCGGCTCGAGCGGGCGCGTCGATGATTGGGGTCAATAACCGGGACCTCACGACGTTCAAGGTTGATCTCGATACATCGATTCAACTGGCGCCTCTTGCCCCGGAAGGCGCGATTCTAGTCAGCGAGAGTGGCATCAACACGGGGTCCGATATTCGCCGGCTGAGGTCCGCGGGGTTCAGCGCGTTTCTGGTCGGAGAACACCTGATGCGCGCCCAACATCCTGGAGAGGCGCTCAGGCGTTTGATCGAAGAAACCAAAAGAGTATGAGTCGAGTCAAAACAAAAATCTGCGGCGTCCGAACCCTGGAAGAAGCACAGGCAGCGGTGGACGCTGGAGCCGATGCGCTGGGGTTCAACTTCTGGCGGCAGAGTGCCCGCTATATCGAACCTCACGCTGCACGCGAAGTGATCACCGGGCTCTCGCCGATCGTGTGCACAGTGGGCGTGTTCGTTGACGAAGAAGCCAATCGCATAGTGGACATCGCTTCGGAGCTTGGTCTGAGCGCGGTCCAGTTGCACGGCGACGAGTCGCCAGAATTCTGTGACAGCCTCGGCTCGATCGAGACGATCAAGGCCATTCGCGTCGGGCAAGATTTCGATTTGAGCTTGATCGAGAATTATCGAGTGAGCATGGTTTTGTTGGATTCGAGCATCGAAGGCAGCCACGGCGGTACAGGCCGGAGGTTTGACTGGCGAGTAGCGATCGAAGCGAAACGCCTGGCGCCGATCATTCTTGCAGGCGGGCTCACGACCGAGAATGTTTGGGACGCGATCACTTACGTGAGACCAGCGGCGATTGATGTGTGCAGCGGTGTCGAAGCCGAGCCCGGCCGCAAAGACCTGGATAAGCTGCGACGATTCATGGCGGTGGTCGCGCATGCGAACGCGTTGATAGTCGGCGAAGAAGAAGGCGGGGTTCGAACGGGATTCTCTCAATGAGCAAAGGCGAAGGCGAGAAGTCATATCAACAACCTGACGCGGCGGGGCACTTCGGGCCTTATGGCGGCCGGTTCGTTCCTGAGACACTGATGCATCCGATCGAGGAGCTGATCGCTGCCTATGAAGCTGCGAAGCGCGATCCCGCGTTTCATCGCGAGCTTGAATACCTGCTGGCGAACTACGTCGGGCGGCCCACACCGCTGATGCTAGCTCAACGCCTGAGCGATCATCTCGGCGGCGCGCGAATCTACCTCAAGCGCGAAGACCTCTGTCACACCGGCGCGCACAAGATCAACAACGCCGTCGGGCAAGCCTTGCTGGCGCGGCGAATGGGCAAGTCTCGAATCATCGCCGAGACCGGCGCAGGCCAGCACGGCGTCGCCACAGCAACCGTGTGCGCACTGATGAACTTGAAGTGTGTCGTCTACATGGGCACGGAGGACATGCGACGGCAGGAATTGAACGTCTTTCGTATGCGGCTGCTCGGCGCGGAAGTGGTCGGGGTCGAGTCGGGAGCCCGCACGCTCAAGGACGCGATCAACGAAGCGCTACGCGATTGGGTCACAAACGTCGCAGACACTTATTACTTGTTAGGCTCGGTGATGGGGCCGCATCCTTACCCGATGATGGTCCGCGACTTTCAATCGGTGATAGGCCGCGAAGCCCGCAAGCAGATTCTCGAGGCCGAGGGCCGCTTGCCCGATCTGCTGATCGCATGCGTCGGCGGCGGCAGCAATTCGATAGGCTTGTTCCACGAGTTCATCGCCGACGAGAGCGTGCGAATGACCGGCGTCGAAGCGGGTGGACGAGGCGAGGCGCTGGGCGAGCACGCGGCGCGCTTTTCGGGCGGGAGCCCGGGCGTGCTGCAGGGAACTCGGAGCTACGTGCTTCAAGATGAGCACGGGCAAATCTCGACAACGCATTCGGTATCGGCGGGTTTGGATTATTCGGCGATCGGCCCCGAGCATGCTTACCTTCACGACATCGGACGAATCAGTTATTCGAAGGCGAGCGACACGGAAGCGCTTGAAGCATTTCATCTCTTGGCGCGGCTTGAAGGAATCATCCCGGCGCTTGAAAGCGCTCACGCGATAGCTGAAGTGATGAAGGTGGCGCCTTCGATGACGAGCGAGCAGGTGATCGTGGTGAATCTCTCTGGTCGAGGAGACAAGGATGTAAATACCGTCGCTGAGTCCTGGCCTGTGGATCGAGCGTCGACTGAAGGCGCAGGCCGAACTGGGTCTTGAGATGAGTGTGTCGAGGAGCTGAAAAGGGGTTAACTTTGAAACATCTAGATCCGAGCCGAATGTATAACTTGCTTCGGAGCCGTCAGCTCGAAGGAACCAATTCTCAAGGTCCCGATGTAGGAGCATGGATAGTCACTTCGATGCGCATCCTACGAGGATGGGGCAGTCCTCCAGAATCTGCCAAGCCCTACTCTGTCGAGCATTGGCCTCCACTAGAACCTCCGGGCATGGACGCCTTGGCTAAGCAGTCCAGGATACTGGGATATCAACGGGTGAGGAATACGCTTGAATGCAAGCTGGCAATTGCTTCAGGGCATCTAGTCTCCGCCGAGTTCGATTGTAAGGATGAATGGTATTGGGAAATGGAGGGCGTCAGGGAAGTGCCGGAATCAGCACCAGCAAGAGTCAGTCTGATGATGATGGGCTATAACGACCACACAGGAATGTTTACCGTCCAGAACTGCTGGGCTGCTGATCTGGGAGATCGAAGCCTTGGATATCTATCCTACGATTTCTTTGAAAGGTACTTCTTGGAATCTTGGGCAACTAGTGGTCTGTACAGGAAGGGCGGAGCGTCGGATCAGAATGGACTTGTGGAGATGCGATCGAGTACCGAAGACATCTTGGGAGGGTCGTTGCACGCAGTCGAGCTTTGTGACTCGACAGAGGATGAGTGTATCGGATGGGCATTCGCAGTTTGTCGCGACGTCTTCTTAGATATTGAAGAGCTGTTTGTGCGACCTGCTTTCAGGGGCAACAACAACGGTAATAGACTTGCTGGAATGTTGAGGGAATTAGCGGATAGTTTGGAGCTGCCGCTTCGGCTCTGGGTTGCGCATGCAGATTCAGATCAAGCAAATCTCGCAATTTTAGAGAAGATGGCTGAGTGCCTATCCTTGAAGTTGGGGCCAAGCGACGTTCAATGGGCAGGTCTAAGAGCCATCGCCTAGACGTCGATAGACTCTCTACCGCGAGTCTATTGATTGATAGCCCGACCTTAGTTATGAGTCGAACGAGCGTACAATATAACTTTGTGAGAAGTCGACAACTCGAAGGAACCTACGCTCAAGGCCGCGAAGTGGGGGCATCGATTGTTACTTCTATGCGGATTATGCGAGGGTGGGGCAAGCCGCCAGAATCCTCGTGGCCTTACTCTCCCGAGCAATGGCCTCCCCAAGAACCTCCACACATGGATGCTTTAGCCAAAGAATCAAGATTACTTGCCTATCAACGCGTTAGAAGTTCTATCGAATGCAAAGCGGCACTGGCATCTGGTGTTCCTGTGTCTGCAGCCTTTGATATTACAGATCAGTGGTTTTCAGCAATCAACGGGATGATAGGGGTGCCATCCGCGAATGCAACAATCGTAGGAGGGCACTCTGTTATGATGACACACTATGACGATAACTCAGGGTTATTTACCTTCGAAACCTGGTGGGGCGCTGAATGGGGCGATCGAGGCTTTGGATACCTCCCGCACACTTACTTTGATAGATACTTGACAGAAGCTTGGGTACTAAGCACTCCATACGAGCGGCCAAGATGGTCCTTAGATGAACCAATGGTCATGGAGATTGAATGGGGCGCGCAAGATTTCCTTGGCGGCGTACTACACGGTGTTGAGCTTTATGACTCAGCGCAGGACGAGTGTATCGGCTGGGCATTCACTGTTTGTCGTGATGGCTTCTTGGATATTGAAGAGTTGTTCGTGCGACCCGCCTTCAGGGGGACGAATAATGGGAACATACTTACGCGAATGTTAGGAGTACTAGCGACTCGCTTACGGCTGCCGCTGCGACTTTGGGTTGCACACGCAGATTTAAGTCAAGACAATCTCGTGACGGTAGGGAAGATAGTGAGGCGTCTTTCTTTGACCTTAGTGCCGAGCGATGTGCGGTGGGCGGGTCTGAAAGCCATCGCCTAGAAAAGCCGAGCAAATCGCGAATTAATCTCTCGTGCTTGCGCGCGGCGGTGTGCAATCTGATCAAGCTAGCAAACCGAATGAGAAGAATCGAAATGAGTTCAACGGCCCGAGGCGCGAAGGGCGTCAGGGGTTCATCCCATACATGACCGCAGGCGATCCTTCTCTCGAATCAACAGAGCAAATCATTCTCGAACTCGAAAGCAGCGGGGCTGACATCATCGAACTCGGCGTGCCGTTCTCTGATCCGATGGCCGACGGTCCGGTGATTCAAAGAGCTTCGGGCAGAGCCCTCACCGATCACATTAGTGTTCGCGACTGTCTCGAACTCGTGCGGCGAGTCCGAAGAACGAAGTCCACATGGTCTGTTCACCTCTTTGGTTGATCTCTATCATCGGAACTGAGATCAGCGTATTCGCCTGATCATCTCAGCGGGAGTCTCAAAGGCTAATTGTCCGATCAATGGATGAGTTAGAAGATAGTTGACGGTTTGGTCCAGGTGAGAATGTTGATCGGGGTGGATTGATACATCACTCCTCACAACGAGGGCTAAATACGGACTGTCGGAACTGGTCAGCACAGTGTTTACGATTCTACACAAACTCCATGGGTTGAACGCTAAGTTCAACGTCAGATAATCCTCATCATTCGCCTCGTAACAAGTGAGCTCCTTTGGAGAGCTATTCAGATAGAAATTGGCGCCTGCTACCTTCACCTGGATCGAATGTGGCTTTCCGTCCTTCAACCAGGTTGGGACGGGGACGTTAAAAGAATGCTTACCGTCACCCTTGCCGGCGGCTAGCAGATCCTGCCTAAAGGTAGCGGCGATGGCTGTAGTCAGTGGATGGTCACCTTCATATATTTCCACCTCGATGGGTATCCCGGATCGGTTCTTATCATATGCCCAACCTGAAATGAACTCGCAATCAGCTCGATCCAGATATCCTTCATACATTCCATTTGAAGGATGCGGCTTAGAACCAGAACCTCGCGGAAGCGCCGATCCTACTTGAGGGTTGATATTCTCTGAGCACGCTTTCAGCTCAACCTGGCTGGACGATATGGCGGGCCAATCAGGGCGACCGGCGCTCAACGGGATAATCCATAGTCTTCGTCTCAGGTACGAGCCAGGTTTTCTAAAATCGGTTCTGGAGGGGCGATACGGACGTTGCGGGATCTGTGAATAATCGAGAAAGTTGCCGGTGAAAGGTTCCTCAATGTGCCCTCCTTTCTGCCCCGGCTCCAAGGTCAGGTCAAAGCGCGCTCCAAGCTTTTCTATCAGTTTTAGGGTCGCATTGTTCATCCAGTGATCGCCGAAGCGGAAGTATGAGCAACGTTCATTAAGCGATTCGCGAAAGGACTCAAAGCCCATTCGTAAGCAGGAGTTAATCCAGTCCTGACTTGCGAGGTCTACAATCCATTTATCTAAGCTCTCATTCCACCGCCAGGGATGCGCGTGCAATCCAATCGCATCACCAGCCCGTTTGATTTCTTTTATCAACGAGTGGTAGCGCGTCACGGCCCACGAGGCTGATCCGTAGGTGCTTGCTATCTGAGGGTCGATCCGAAAGAACCATGAGAAATGTACGGGTGATCCCGTTGCAGCCTCGAGACGAGGTCTAAGCTTGCTGAAGAGTTCATAGGTGGCTTCAAAACCGCTCCAGTCCTTTTGAACACTCGGATCAATCAGACGCTCGTCCGGCTCGACATCAATGCACATTACAACTGGTATCTTCTTCATAGATAGTGAGCCAGCCAAGTGCATCTGCCACTCAGAGTGACTGATGCTGTGACTGACAAAACCGCCTGACGTATATAATTATCAAGTCTAGGCGGCTCAAGAACAAGCGGACGTTCTGCTCAAACCTGAGGTATAGTGAAAACGGAAATACTGATCGATCGAAAGTCGTTCAGCGTTCGGTTCGCCCGGCAAGCCGGCGTTGGGAGAACAATCGAAGCAAAGAGTATGAGCCGAATCGAAACAAAGTTCGATGACCTCAAGCGCAAAGGGCGCAAGGGTTTTGTCCCGTACATCACCGCCGGAGATCCTTCTCTCGAGGCGACGGAACAAATCATACTCGAGCTCGAACGCGGCGGGGCTGACATAATCGAGCTCGGTGTGCCGTTCTCGGATCCGATGGCCGACGGGCCGGTGATTCAAAGAGCTTCAGCGCGAGCGCTCGCCAATCACGTGAGTGTCCGTGGCTGTCTTGAACTTGTGCGTCGAGTCCGAAAGCAGAGCGAAGTCCCGATAGTCTTATTCAGCTATCTGAATCCGCTTCTGTCACTCGGGGTTGAGCGGCTCAGCGACGAGCTTCGAGGCGCGGGCGTTGATGGTGTGTTGGCCACTGACCTCGTGCCGGAAGAAGCCGATGAGTTTCGAGCCGCGATGCAAGCTGCAGAGATCGACTTGATCTTTCTTGTTGCGCCCACGAGCACCGATGAACGCATCAAGCGCGTGACCGAAGCCAGCAGCGGGTTCGTGTATGCGGTCTCTCGAACCGGAGTGACCGGAGTTCAGCAGAGCTTGTCTGAAGCCGCTGCGCATCTCGTTGAGCGCGTCAGGCGATTCACTGATCTGCCAGTCGCCGTCGGGTTCGGCGTCTCGACTCCCGAGCACGTTGCTGAAGTCTGGCAGCACGCAGACGCCGCGGTCGTGGGTAGCCGCATTGTCGCCGAGATAGAAAGCAACGCAGGCGATTCGGCTTTGGTAGAGAAGGTCGGTAGGCTCGCTCGGTGGCTGATTTCAAGTCGATCCGAGTGTTGACCATCCTCACATTGCGCTCTTCAAATCCTGGGTTATCATTGCTGCTTTTGCTTCGCGCGACTAAACTAGACAGTCCGAGCGGGCGGTGACTGACTTGACCATAGAAGACTGGCGAGACGAAATCGATCGGTTGGATGAGCAGCTGGTGAAGCTGCTCAATGCTCGCTCGCAGTGCGCTATCGAGCTTGGACGAATCAAACGCGAGCTTGGGCTGGCGATCTACTCGCCGGATCGTGAAAGGGAAGTCATCGCTCACGTGACGGGGATCAACCCGGGGCCGTTGGATCGGGACGCGGTTCGCCGCCTGTTCGAGAGAATCATCGATGAATCTCGGAGCATCGAACGGGTCACGGTTGAGAAGGAAACGAAGGGCGGGAACTCGGGGAAGCGGAAGAAACGGGAGAAGGGTTGATACTTTGCGGCTTGGCGTCTGAGTGACGTTTTGTTTCGCGCAAAGAACGCTAAGATACGCAAAGCTCGCTAAGAAAAGAGGTCACGCATGGTCATCGTAATGGAGGAGACTGCTACCGAGGAGCAGATCTCCGGCGTAATAGATAAGCTGGTACGGTTAGGTTTTGACATACACCGATCGACGGGGGTTCGGCACACTGTGCTCGGGGCTGTTGGTGAACGCGACATCGATTGGCGAGACATTGAGTTGCTCGATGGCGTCAAGGAGGTGCTGCGAATAACCGCGCCCTATAAGCTCGCCAGCCGCGGCTTTAAACCCGAAGGCACGCAGATCACTATCAAGGACGTGACTATAGGCGGGCGCGAAGTCGTGATGATGGCCGGGCCTTGCACTGTCGAAAGCCGCGATCAGGTCATGGACATTGCCGAGATCGTGTCGCGCCATGGAGCCAAGGTGCTGCGCGGCGGAGCCTTCAAACCGCGCACGTCGCCTTATTCGTTTCAGGGACTCGGTGAAGAAGGGCTGAAGTATATGAGGCAAGCCGCCGACCGTCACGACTTGCTCGTGGTGTCCGAGGTGATGGAACCTTCGCAGATACCTTTGTTCATTCGATACGTCGATATACTTCAGATCGGCGCGCGCAATATGCAGAATTTCAATCTGCTTCGTGAGGTTGGCCGAATCAACAAACCGGTGCTCTTAAAGCGCGGGCCGTCGGCGACCATCGAAGAAACGCTGCTCGCGGCCGAGTACATAATGGCGGGCGGCAATCACGAGGTCATGCTCTGCGAGCGAGGCATCCGCACCTTCGAGCCTTATCTCAGAAACACGTTTGATATCGCCGCGATTCCGGTGTTCAAGAAGCTGTCTCATCTTCCGGTCGTTGCCGATCCGAGCCATGCAACCGGCCGCCGCGATAAGGTGCCTCCTGTTGCGCAGGCGGCGGTAGCCGCGGGAGCGGATGCCTTGTTGATCGAGGTTCACAACGATCCTGAGAACGCATTGTGCGATGGCGCGCAGTCGTTGTTGCCGGACCAGTTTGAGCAGTTGATGCACCGGCTTCGATTGATCGCTCAGGCGGTCGACCGGGAAGTTGCTCCGGGTGTGGAGGAAGCAGCGGTGAAGGACTGAGAGGACGAACGACCGAGGACGGAGGACCGAGGACGATCGCCGGTCGGCCGGCATCGGTCCCCGGTCGGCCGTCATAGGTCAGCAGTTTGGTCACCGGTCGCCCGTCATCGGTCAGCAGTTTTGGTTATGCGATTCAAACATGTCGCAATTGTGGGAGTCGGTCTGATAGGCGGGTCGTTTGCGCTTGCTGCACGGCGGGCGGGTCTCGCCGAGCGCATAACCGGCTGGGACCGTAAAGATGCGCTTGATGAAGCTCGCGCGCGCGGCGTGATTGATGGCATCGAAAGCACGTTCGATTCGGATCGGGTCAGCGAGGCTGATCTCATCTACCTCGCTGCGCCGGTGGGAGCGATTTTGAATTTTCTGCGCACGCGCGCGAACTCGTTAAAGCCTGGCGCGATTGTAACCGACGCCGGCAGCACCAAGCGCGAGATCTGCCGCGCGGCGCGTGAGGCGCTTCCGCATGAAGTCGCTTTTGTAGGCGGGCACCCGATGGCCGGAAGCGAACGAACGGGCATTGAATTCGCAGACGCGGATCTCTTCAGTGGGGCTGCCTACGCCCTGGTTGCAGACGGGGGCCCGGACTCAGATGCTATGCGCGCGGTCACTCAAGTTGTGAGCAGCATCGGAGCAAATCCGATCGCGATGACTGCTGAGCGGCACGATCGAATCGCCGCACGGATCAGTCATACGCCTGAGATGCTGTCGATAGCGCTTGCGCTGGCGGTCGCGCGAACGGGCGAAGCTGAAACGCTTGCGCTGGCGGGAAGCGGCTTCATGGAAATGACCCGGCTTGCCGAGAGCCGGTGGTCGGTATGGGAAGATATCTGCCGCACGAACGCCGATGAAGTTTCCTCCGCGCTTGATGAAGCGATTGCGGAGATCGAAGCCGTCCGGGCCGCGATCTTCAGCGGCGACTTCGCGGCCCTTAGCGAAATGTTCGACGCGGCCGGGACGTTGATGCGCCGTTTTCACGATCAGAGGAAACACAATGCCGATTCATCTGGACGGCTGGAAGGTAAGTGATAGATGCCGACTTACGTCATAGGCGACATACACGGCCGATCGAGGCTGCTCGATCAGCTCATACAAAATGTGCCCTGGGATGTCGCTCAAGACAAAATCATCTTTCTGGGTGACTTGATAGATCGAGGCAAGGATGCGCCGGGCGTCGTCAATCGAGTGATTGAGCTTGTGAAGGAAAATCCAAACATCGTCGTTCTGCGCGGCAACCACGAACAGATGCTGCTCGATTGCCTCGACCACGGCGATCTGCAGTGGCTGATTCCGGAGAACGGAGGCCTGGCGACTTTGTCGGCTTACGGTTTTGAGCTTGATCAGTTGAAGGACGTGTCCGACATAAAGATTCCGGCCGAGCACGTCGAATTTTTCAGGAGCTTGCCGTACTTCCACGAGGACGAGCAAGCGATCTACGTTCATGCAGGACTGGTTCCCGGAGAACATCCGTCGGAGACGGATTGCGACGTGCTTGTGTGGACGCGCGACCTCGACTTTTTTAAAGGCTACGACGGCAAGCTGTGTTTCTTCGGCCACACGCCTACGGCCTTTCTCCCGCGCGAGGGGCGCAGCAGGCGCTGGGGCATCTATATTCACAACGGTTGCGTAGGAATTGATACGAGCGGAGAAGATGGAAGCCCGCTTTCGTGCATTCAAGTCGAGACCTTCACTCTCTACCAGTCTTATCCTTCCGGCACCACTCAGGTCGAGAGACTGAGGCACCGCAAGCCATCGAGCCCCTTTGCTCGGATCGCACCGTGACGCGCTGATGATCAGATCGGTTTCGAATCGGCGTGCGCTTCTTACCTTCCTCATTCGCAGGTGTCTGCACTGTTTCGCCGCCGTGGCTGCGATCGTGCATTGCGGCTGCGGTAACAGCGTGTTGCTCGACGAGCGCTTTCACGATACGCGTCTGATCGAATGGACGGTTGTTGACGATCCCGACACCATCGAAGGGCCGTCGGATTGGCGCGTCCAGGAAGATGGACGAGTGCATCAGCACGGTAACGTCTGGGGTCGCCGCGGCGATTTCATCGGGTGCTGGTATGGCACTTATCTCATCGCCGGCGGGGCTGGCTGGAAAGACTACAAATTGTCTGTGAAGGCAAAACCGGAGGATGACGACGGCTTCGGAGTGGTCTTTCGATATCAGGATGCAGAGCATTTCTATCGCCTGCTGTTCTTGCAAGACGGCTTGAGCGGCGGTCCGATCACCAGGTTGGACAGGCGGGAAGGCGCGGATTACACTGAGCTTTGGTCCACTGCGAAAGGCTATCGGCCAGGTATCGAAACGCTGATCGACGTGAGCGTCGAGGGAGATGTGATCAAGGCTTCGGTGGATGGAAGGCCGTTGTTAGAGGTGAAAGATGGTTCTTACAGGCACGGTAAGATCGGTCTATTCTGCTACGCGCAAAAGGGCCAGGCGTTCGATGATGTGAGGGTTGTGAAGGAATAGCATGTGGTCAGCCTTCATTCTATTCAGATGTGGTACCTAATGGCGAGCGTAGCCGAGCATTACACGTCAGGCCTCCGCTCGGAAAGGACGAAGAATTGAATCGCTCTACTATGACCTTTATGTCTGTCTTGGCAGCGATGATACTTATGGCTTTGGTTGCTTGTCCTTTGTTAGCAGAAGCAACTCTTCAGACGGAACACGATTCACGAGGCCCAAACTCTGGGATGAACCTGGCGCCAAATCCATCTTTTGAGGACGGAGAAGACTATCCGATTGGTTGGGAAATAGAAGGTCGAGGCGAGGGCACGATCAGATGGAAGGCCGCGCAAGGACATGCTGGAAATCACTCATTGTCCATTCGAAATCCTGGAGCCGGCTCGAATCTACGGTGGACTGCGCGACAATTGATCCAGATCGAGCCTGATCACGACTATGAAATATCAGCTTGGTATCGAAATACAACCCAAACCAGCAGCGTCGCTTTTCTTGCAGTCTTTTGGGGAGAAGATCAATTTGCCTTGGGCAGCACAGGTATCTGGCAGATGAAACCGACTACAGAATGGAACTACCGCAGATTTGTAATCACCGGGAGTCAGATAAGAAAAAACTTTCCCGGAGCGAACAGAGTGCAACTTTCTTTCGGCGGCTCGACTCGCATTCAAGAGCGTGGAGCGATATGGATTGACGATGTGGGTTTCAAAGATGTTACAGCAAATCAACGATAGAATTCGCAAGCAAAAGCAGGTCGAAAAGACGCCTTGGCCGAGATCGCAAGAGCGTTTCTTATGGTTTCTAAGGCGCTGCTCGCGGCCCCGCTGATGCAACAGGATAGATCGCGGCTGGACACCAGTAGAAGAGGATTCAATGTCAAAAGCAGTTATCGTGAGCGGAGCCCGAACCGCGATCGGATCATTCGGCGGCGCGTTGGCCGATGTTCCCGCGAATGAGCTTGGCCGCATCGTGATCGAGAGCGCGATAGAACGCGCGGGGATCGATCGCTCCGATGTCGAAGAAGTAATAATGGGCAACGTGCTTCAAGCGGGTGTCGGTATGAACCCGGCTCGTCAGTCGGCTATCGCCGCGGGCATTCCTGACAGCGTCCCTTCGTTCACCGTAAACAAAGTATGTGGATCAGGCTTGAAGGCTGTCGCGCTCGCAGCGCAAGCCATCGCCGCAGGCGATGAGGACTTGATCGTAGCGGGCGGAATGGAGTCCATGAGCCGAGCGCCGTATCTACTGAAGAAGGCCCGCTGGGGATATCGGCTCGGCAACGACGAGATTGTTGATTCGATGTTGAGCGAAGGACTCACCTGTGCGATGGCGAGTTGCCATATGGGAGTCACGGCCGAGAACGTTGCCGCGCTGGGTTCTGTCTCGCGAGAGGCGCAGGATGAATTCGCCGTCGAAAGCCAGCGCCGCGCCGAAGCCGCGATATCCGCCGGACGCTTCGATGAAGAGATCGTTCCGGTGATGATCACGCAGAAGAAAGGCGAGCCGTTGGCGTTCAAAGTAGACGAATACCCGCGCGCCCGAACAACCATCGACACGCTCTCACGCTTGAAGCCTGCGTTTCAAAAAGACGGTACTGCGACAGCAGGCAACGCTTCGGGGATCAACGACGGCGCGGCTGCGGTGGTGGTGGTCAGTGAGGAACGAGCCCGTTTGATGGAGCTCGCCCCGATGGCCAAGGTGGTTTCGTATGCATCGGCAGGCGTTGATCCGCGCTACATGGGAATGGGTCCAGTGCCTGCGATCGAACGGGCGCTTGATAAGGCCGGGCTCGAATTGAAGGACATCGACCTGTTTGAGCTGAACGAAGCCTTCGCTGCTCAAAGCGTCGCCGTGATGAGCAAGCTGGGGCTGGATGCTTCGCGGGTCAACGTCAACGGTGGCGCAATCGCGCTAGGGCATCCGATTGGAGCGAGCGGCGCGCGCGTCCTGGTCACGCTGCTTTACGAAATGAGAAGGCGCGATGTGAGACGGGGGCTTGCTGCATTGTGCATAGGCGGAGGGCAGGGAATCGCGATGATAGTCGAAAGGTAATTATTTGCCATTTGTCATTTCTGATTTGTCACTACTTGCAGGGCAATGACAAATCACAAATGGCAAATTGAAAATGGAAAATGAAAATCGCAGAATGAAACCCGAGAATTGCGCAAAGTAAGGGGTTCGATGGCGGAGATTGAGCACTCAGGTATGGGTATCGAGCCGGGAGCACCGGTGATTGTTTACCTGCATAGCCCGCGCGAAAAGACTTGGGGAGTTCTGCGCGAGCTAAGTGCGGCCGGTGCCTTCGTGCGCGGAATAGACTTGAACACCTTCGATGACTGGGTCCAGATGATTGTTCGCGGAGAACGCAACATGGGGCTCACTCACGTGTTTCTGCCGATGTGGCGAGTCGAGCGTGTCGTTCTGGACGAATCAGTCGACGACATACCATCTCTCTCCGATCAGTTCTACGCCCGCGTTGGATTGACGGTTAGTGAGTATCTAGCCTCGGACTGAGTGCCGGCCGCTCCCACCCTGCCGAGCTAATACGTGGGCGCCAATGGAAATGCACCCGAAGAGCGAGAAGCGCCCGGCTCACTGTTCCTGAAGGTGTTGGAATATTTCCGGGTCCAGCTTTGCAGAGTAGATGATGTTAGTCAGCTTGATCTCTTGAACGAACTTGCCGTCCTGCTTCATCTCGCGGCGTACCGGCAGTAGCGTGTTTTGAACAACCGCTGAGCTGAACGGGGTGTAGTAGTAGTCAATCCTATACTTGGTTGGCGGCTGTCCTTCAACGAGCTTCAGCTCATATTCGCAATGAAGCACGCGATAGCTCTTCGCGCTTAACCAGTAGCGGGTTTTCTCGCCATCAGCGTTTGTCAGATCGACGACATTCGTGACGACGCCCACAACGGTCTCCGGACCGACGTACTCGATTTTCGAGCCGTCCTCCTTGTAACGCAGCAGAGCCATATACTCGTGTGAAAGTTGAGCGCGGAATGCGATGTCTGCTCCCGCGCGGGGATTGACGTATTGGCCGTTCTGGGCAGACCAAACGCTGGCGCCGTTGAAGCCAATCACATACTTGATCGGAGGGGCCGTCTGACCTTGAGCATTCTCCGGCGCCGACAACTCCAGGTCAACGCGGAGCAGATCCTGCGACGACTTTTCTTTCCTCATCGAGCGCAGCAGGTAGTTGCCCGCAAGATCCCCCTGTTCGGTGGCGAGCCGGATGGTGCCTGCTTCTTGAGTAGCCGCTCTCGCTGTTTCGAGCTGCTTCCGTGTCCCGTAGGCAATCAGCGCAAGCTCTACTATTCCCTCCACCTGAGTGAGCTTAGCCTGGGGGGCTTTCGCTTCTTCCTGCTTCTTTGCTTTTTCCAGTTCCTTTGCCCCCGGGACCTTGCCTTCATCCTTGCTCGGGACGACTTGCGGCGCCGGTTTTCGGGCGCCGCTTTGCGGTTCCGCACCGACAAGGGAAGCCGGCAAGCAAGATAGCGAAAACGAAAGCGCAACGAGCATTGCCGCACGACTCGGGATCTGATTCCTTAAGTTCTTGGTTAGGCTTAACATCCTCGGCTTGGTTAACAAGTTCAGAATTCCTCCGGCACTTCCATTGAGGTAGATCAGGCCAACTCGCGATTTGAAGCGGACCAACCGAATGAGAGTGTAGCACAGCAATCACAGCAATCGCATCCTTGGAGGCGGTAGGGCCTCTGCGTGGATACAAATATTCGTCGCGCCGAATTTCTTCCTGCCGCCTCTCTCACTCAAATAGATCACTACAGTGTAGACACCGGGCTCGCTCTTAAACAGTTTCACTGGCATTCGAAATCTTCCCTGCTCGTAGGCTTCGATTTCCCCTATCACTCCATCCGCATACTGCGTTCCTATTGGAGCAATCAGTCGAATCGCCTTGGACTCGTCCGGCAACGAGTACGGACGTGGCGCTCGTAGCCAATCTATTCCGGGAGGCGAAGGCGGCGGCTCGAAGAATATCTCCGCATAACTCACCTGATGACCAGGGTTGAGCAGCTTACCACTGAGCTGCACAGTTGCTTTGGGTTTCGCCTGTGTCGGATACGGATCAAGACGAACGTGCTTGCCGACATAGAGTTCGACGAGTCGCAGGTCGCGGTTCGCTAAGGCTATTCCGAACCCTGCGTGGGTGTGCTGCGGTGCAAGTATAGTTCGCCGATGACCATCGTTGGGCGGAACTTCCGCGTACATCTTCATATCCATTCGGGCGAGCATCTGGGCGATGTATTCGGGGCTTAACGCTTCGAGTTCGTCGGCCGCAGAAACGTTTTCTTGTGTGGCGTCAGACGCTCCGGCGTCGGCGTAACGTTGATAGGGCTTTCGGCCGTCCCTGCCCCAGTGCGAAAGAAACTTCCCCGTGGCCATGTCGAGCGCGTGCTGATCTGCCACACGACAGGCCAAATCGTCGAGCGCCAAAGAGGACGCACCGGCCAACCCCCGCTCTGCGTTGACCAGCTTGAGTAGCTCATCTCGGAATCGAGCAAAATCATCTTTGGCTAATTGTCGCGGAGCGGAGGCGGCTCGACGGTTCAGCGAGAGCGCGAAGGCGATCGCCATTGGACGCACAGCGCTACTTAGAAACGAACGCCTCGTTGTGACCATAAACCCGGCCTCACCTATGAGTGGCAGGATCCAAGCAAGCAAGGTAAAAAGCGACCGGCAACGGAGTGGATCGTCTCCGGCAGCTTACTCACATTTCAATGCGGCCATCGGATCGACGCTTGCCGCTCGTCGAGCCGGCACGTAGCTGGCAAGCAAGGCGATACTTCCGAGCAGCAACGGTGTAGCGACAAACGTCAGCGTGTCAGTGGCGGCGACTCCGTAGAGCAGGCTCGACATGATTCGTGTCATGGAAACCGCTCCGGTCAGTCCGATGGCGATGCCGAGCGACGTCAGAACCAGGGCCTGCCGGATTACGAGTTTCAGGACGCCACCTGGCTGCGCACCGAGCGCCAAACGAATGCCGATTTCGTGAGTCCGCTCGTTTACCGAATACGCCATGACTCCATAGATACCGATCGCGGCCAGGATCGAAGCGATAACAGCAAAGACGCCCAGCAACAACATCGAGAAGCGTCGCCGCGCAAGGGAATCGAACAACCGCTGGTCCATTGTGTTGACGTCAACCGGCATCTCGGGATCGAGTGCTTGAATTTCGGAAGGTTTTGAGCCTGGCTCGGGCCGAAGCGACTGCTAGCTTCCGCCTGAAGGCCGGACTGCGAACATCCGCCTTTAGAGCAGCCACAAGCTTAAACTGGGGCGTTCGAAACTAATTATTGTTCTTGAAGCTCACCCGGTCGTGAATTGCCTTGCCGATGCATTCCCCACAAGTCAGTCCGTCGTCGTTGTCGAACGCGTAATGTATGCCGCCGTAGAGTCTGGAGATCGCTGCTTCCGCGGCTGCCTGAACGAAAGAGCTGAACGTGCGAGGCTGCTGGGCCGGAACGAGGCCGTGGTCGGTATGTGTCGTGTCCTTGAAGCCTTTGACCCCGAACATATCGGTCAGCACGCTCGCCGCTGCGCCTGATTGTGACGAGTGCCCCGAAGTGTAGGTGGGGAAGTTCGGCGTCACTATGTACGGCCGCCAGTTGCCGTCGAAATTGCGATTGATGTAGGTCACCGGGCGCTGAAGGTTGGTAACGTACTTTTCGTTCCAGCAAGCGATGAAGGCATCGTGAACGGCTATTCCTACATGCGCGTAGGCCTCGGCCGCCCTCGCGAGCGAGAGACCGTCGTTCCGTGCGATCTGACTGACGATCGCGATCCAATGTCCCGGCGGCGTGCCGGTGGCGCTGGCGCCATCAGACCAGTAATCGGCAATAGTCTTTTGCTCAGTCGTCAGGCCAAGTCCCACGGTATAGACCTCCAATGCAGCCGCGTAGAATTCCGATGCCGTATTGGTAGAAAAAGCTGGATGGCCATGCGCAGGGCACTCCGCGCCCGAGGTCAAGACCATCGGCCGGATAAATCCCCAACAGGGCTGCAGCGGATTCGGGCTTAGCAGCGGCGGCGTCGGCTCCCAGGCGCCCGGCACCGGCCTGGCGGAGTAATGGCAGTTGTTATAAACAGAGAACCCGTCGGTAGCAGCCCACTGGAGAATTGCGGCGGCCACAGCCTGGCCGTGCGAGAGCGAGCGTTTGTACTTAGGCTTCCCAACCTCGGACCGATAACGGGATGCGAAGCTTTGCTCCAGGTTGTTGATGGCTTCCAAAGTCGCTTGAGAAATAGTTGAGTACAGACCCCGGATCGTGTTGGCGAGAACCGCGTTTGCCACCGTTGGCCAGTGGTGCTTATTGATTTTCGTCGGCTGGGGCACAAACATCAGGCTGTTCAATTGGCCAACCAGTGAACGGTTTGCTTCAGTGCCAGTCACGATCGATTCGTAGAGAGCGACGGCGGTGATGCCGTAAACCCGGGAGGCCGCTGGTGGCGTCGTCCTTTCTGCTTTCACCACGTCATAGAGAAGTTCGAACCAGGCTGACGCGACTTCCGAGGGGTAATCGTCCGCGGATATCTTTTTGGTTGACTCGACCTGGGCAAAGGCCCCGGTGTTAACAAACAGCAGTGAGACTATCAGGGTAAGCGGTAGAATTCTTCTCAACATCTCTCCTCCCTCTGGAGTGAAACTGTTTAGTGATTTTGCGTCCGGTTGGGAACTTCGAGCCTGCCTGAATTGCTCAGGCTGAACAGATGTTATCCGTTCCAACGGTAAACGGGCAAGGTCGAGATGCGGCGGCAGCAGGCTGACTAAAAAGCCTCTGATCTGGGGTCACTGCCTGACACGAGCCGCCTATCAAGAGTCGCTCTGTTCCAGCTTTTCCAATTGCGCGTCGACATGGGCGAGCCCGCGTTCCAACACCTCAAGGTGGCGCCTCATATAAGCTCTCTCCATCTCGCGGACGATCCGCGCTCGTTCCAGCAGCAGCGCTTCCTTCCGCTTGAGTTGTTCGGTCTCACCAGGGGTCAATCTTCGTTTGCGCCGTGTTTCCTTCTTAGCCTCAGCCTCACCGATCTGGTCCTCAACGGCCTTACTTTCCCATCCTCTTGCCATCGCCTGAATATAACCCCAAACGGATCCAGCACACAAAGATAGCTCGACCCGGTCACAAGATTCACTTAGGCCGGCCACGAGAGACAGGAAGAGTTCCGTGCGTCCATTCACACGCGTGCGACTCACACTGTCAGCGACGATCAAGAGAGGTGATGAGTTACGGCAGGCGCCCGCTACCTTCTGAGGTTGAAGTTCACTTCTACCGGCAGCGCATAGGCAACGGGCTTACCGTCTTTCATCGCCGGCTCGAATTTGAGGTTCATTGCAGCCGAAATCGCCATTTCTGTTAATCCATGCGGAAGGGTAGTCAACGCATTCGCGGCCTTAACAGTTCCGTCCGCTCCGACGATCACGCGCACGCGCACCATGCCCTCAATGCGGTTGCGACGCGCCTCTTCGGTATATATGGGGCGAGGTATGTTCAAGAGCTTTGGCTTTCTGTCAACGCTTGACGACGAATCACGGGGCAAATCCTTCAAATTCGGCTGAGGGTCAAACGCGCCAACCGCTATGAGTAATCGAGCGACTTTCTCGTGCCCGGCTCTGATTGCATAAGTCAACGCGGTAAACCGGTCGCCATCCTCCTGGTTGATGCTCGCGCCCTTCTCAAGAAGTACCTTTGCAACTTTCTGGTCACCGCGCATTGCTGCGAACATCAGAGCTGTTTGTAGTTTCTCCGTTTGAGCGTTGATCTCCGCACCTTCCTTGAATAAGTATGTCACGGCCTCCGATCCACCGTAGAGCGCCGCGCTCATCAGCGGAGTATTGCCGTGCTTGTTCTTCATGTTGATGTTCGCTCCGGCCTTGATCAGAGCCTTTAGCATACGCAAGTTGTTTGTCTCCGCCGCAGACATCAAGGGTGTCGTGTTTGTGTTATCTTGAGCGTCAACGTTCACACCTTGATCCAACAGTGACTTCACCTTATCAAGCGCGTTCTCGCGTACGGCTTGTATCAGCGCCTTGACCCTACTATCGTCTTCCGACACTGGAGATGTGCCGGCTTGGACAGGAAATGCCTCGAGTGAGTCATCATTAGCGTGCGCAACAACCATTGAAGGTATGATGGCCGATCCAATTCTAAAATCTAGACTACTCAAGAACGACAGCAACGCGATAGTCACCACAATGGGCTTCATAGTTCTTACCTCCAGTAAACTACTCTAACCTTAGACGGAAAATATGGTAGCTTGCCCGCTGATTGCCACCTAAACCCCCAATGCTGCGGCGGACTATTCCTTCGGTTCGCGGCCATTGTCTTTAATCAACACAACGTCGGTCGTAACGACTCCGCGCGAGCACGCCATCGTCTTTCCGTCTCGCGACCAATCAAAGCTGAAAATCTGGTCGGCTGTGAACTTCGTCAGTTGCTTTGGTGAGGTGAGCTGCCATATCTGAAGCTGTCGCGACCCAGGCGTTTGATCCAACGCACTGATGACCAGGCCGCTACCATCCGCCAGCCACGCGAACCCGCCAAGCGCGAGCCACTTCTGCGATCCGATGACCTTCTCGCTGCCATCCGACACCTGAACGGCGACCAGCTCGTTTCGAAAGCCGCCGGAGATTTTCCTTGTAGCGGCAGCGATCACTTTGTCATCCGGTGACCACTCAACTTGAAGGAAAATGTCTGGCTACTTGTAAGTCAGCAGCGTTTGCTCGCCGCTGCCATCCGCGTTTGCAATAATCACCGAGCTCTCGCTGGCCGAGTGGCGGTCAAATGCGAAACGCTTTCCGTCGCGCGAGAAAGAGATCGGGCTGTCAACGTCATCGATTAGCTTCCTGGGCGTGCCGCCAAGAACCGGCACCTGATAGAGGCTGCGAATGCTCGCGCCTTTTGCTCCTTTGACGAAATAGATGTAGTTGCCGTCGCGCGAGAACGTCAGGCCGACGTACTCGCCCTCATCAGGAGGGACGATTGGAACGTTGCTCGACGTAGCAGTCTGGCGCACCCAAAGTCCCTGCGTGCCCGCTTCCTTTACTACGTGAACGACGTACTTTCCGTCGGGTGAGATGACGGCACCAAGGGCTCGCCCGGTGCTCGTGAGCTTGCTGATCGCCGTGTTCTGAAAGGCAGGTCCAGTTATCTTGCTCTGCTTCTGACCAACCAGAAAGTAGAGCGAGATCGCCGCAGTGACTGCTAACAAGAGCAGCCCTGCGCCTATCGCGATCCGGCGTCCGTGGCCCCCTTTGCCCATTGACGTTTGCGTGATTCCAGACACCGGTCCGCTGGCGACCGCTCCGCTTGGAGCGGTGACGACTGACTGGGCATCGGTCACCGCAAGCTGAGCCGCGTGCTGGCCCGTGTGCGGTGGGTAACTCTGCGTTAGAGTCGGCTGAGCGGCATACATCCCCGAAACTCTCGGTTGAGAGTCATACTCCTTGATCAGATCGCGAAGATCGATTGCGATATCCTTGATCGACTGGTACCGCTCGGCGGGATCCTTAGCGAGGCACTTGCGAACGATGCGTTGAAGCTCCGCGGGCGCATCAGGATTCGAGTTGCCGATCGGCGGCGCTTGCCCGTAGACGATCTTGTGCAGCGAGTCGATAAGCGAGTCGCCCTGAAAAGGCTTATGCCGGGTCGCCGCTTCGTAGAGGATGCAACCGAACGAAAAAATGTCCGAGCGCTGATCGACGTGCTTGCCCTGCGCTTGCTCGGGCGACATGTAGCCGATGGTGCCCATAACCATGCCCGGGCGCGTTTTGTCCATAACGGCGGTTGCCGCTTCGAGCGGGTCCTCGGCCGATGACGCGGCGGGCTCCGCGGCTTCGATCAGCTTGGCGAGACCGAAATCGAGGATCTTCGCGTAGCCGTCCTCGGTCACCATTATGTTTTCCGGCTTCAGGTCGCGGTGGACGATGCCCGCCGCGTGAGCCTTGGCCAGCCCGTCAGCGGTCTGCGCGAAATACTCGAGGAGCTTTCTCAGCTCGAGATCCTCGCGATGAATTTTGAGGTGCAGCGTGGCCCCGCTGATGTACTCCATCGCGATGTAATGGGCAACGTCTTGCGGGTTATCCGCGTCGAGTAGAGCTTCGCCAATTTCGTAGATGGTGATGATGTGCGGATGATTCAAAGCAGATGCGGCCTTCGCTTCACCGATGAATCTGCGCACGCGATCCGAATCGGTTACGAGTGCGGCGGGTAGTATCTTCAACGCAACCGCGCGATCGAGGCTGGTGTCGGTGGCCTTGTAGACCTCGCCCATGCCGCCCGCGCCGATCGGCTCGATTATCGTATAGTGTCCGAGAGTCGTTCCGGTTGTGAAAGGCATGTTGTACTCTCTTCGGTTATTGCCGCGAGATTATATCAGAAGAGTCTCAAAGTTCGCTTTTTGAAATACTGGTTGCCAGACGATGTAGGTTAGTTCGGAGGTACTCCGATGCACAATGAGTCCACAGCAATCATAGAGCAAGACGAAGACTGGTTCATCGCTTACTGTCCGGAGATCCCTGGCGCTAACGGACAGGGGCGGACGATCGACGAGTGCCGGAAGAATCTCGCCAAGGCGATTGAACTGATCCTTGAGGACCGCCGAGAAGACGCCTTCCGAGGAGTTCCGCCGGATGACATTCGAGAAACGGTCGTCTTGCCATCCGCTGAGCCTGGTGGGAGCATGGGTGCGTGAGGTAACGCATATGCAGTCGATTTACAAAGCGATTCTTCGAGGTGATCGAATCGAATGGGACGACGATGTTCCCGAACAGATTCGAACCCAGACAGCACTGACGGTATTCGTAACCATTCCGGATCAGCCCGTCGCACCAGACGATACACGGGGGTTGCGCATGGCGGAAGCATTGGAGCGGCTCGCTGCGAATGGTGGCGTTGGCTCCATCACAGATCCTTCGCAGTGGCAGCGTGAACGCCGCGAGGATCGGGACCTCCCCGGCCGGTCATAATAAGTGCTACTCGACAGCAACATCATCATCTACGCAGCCCAGCCGGATCACGAAGATCTCCGGCGATTGATTGCCTCGCAGTCTCCATCGGTTTCCGCGATCAGCGTAGTCGAGGTCCTGGGATACCATCGCCTCTCGGAGGTTGAACGCACGCACTTCGAGGAATTCTTTGGAGTGTCGAAGATTCTAGCGGTATCGGACCTTGTGATCAGCGAAGCGGTCAGGCTGCGTCAGCAACGGAAGATGTCCCTCGGCGATGCGCTCATTGGGGCGACGGCCATCGCTAATGATCTGACTCTGGTTACGCGCAACGTAGATGACTTCGACTGGATTGAGGGGCTTCGTATTCTCAACCCGCTTGCTTCGGCGTAGCTCGAACCTCTGAATCGATTATGATCGTGAAGCTGAAGGAACCAAATCCGCGCTATCGAGACCTAACCTCCGGCCAGCTTTTATGACGTGATTGGCATCGAAGCCGATCAACTGCGGATCATAGACAACGCAGGCCGTCCTTTCTTATATCCCCGCGATCTGTTTTCACTGAGGGAGAGCACAGGAGAACAATCGATGTGACTGGGAGGCTTTGTGCGCAGGCATGACAAGATCGCCACGAGGATAGCAAGAGCTTGTGGAACCTGGAATCGAAGGCGAGATCCTAGGACCTGCGGTACGAAGCGACTACTGTTTGCCGGCTGGCAGACCCGGCTGAGTCGGAATATTCATTGCTTCATAATCCGCCGGTACCGCGAACAGCGAATCGTCCAACGATTTTCGTTCGATCTTAGTCGCTTCCAGCTTCATGGTGACCTTACCATCCTGCATCGCGGTGAACTTTAATGGAAACGCGCCGCCTTCCAGGAGCTTCACCCAGTCTGGATGGTTAGCCGCCTCGGCAAGCAGTTTCGGACTAAATGCCAGATTCTTCCACGATTGAGCCCCGCCTCGCGACTGACCGCCCATACCAAAGTAGCCGAGCCCCTTCGCCACGCACATGTCGAACTCTTGGTTGTCACCCATCAACCAGTGCTCGCACGTGTAGCCGGCAATTGTTTCTTGTTTGCCTGTGGGCGTGAGCTTGGGAAACTTCTCTTCTTCGCCGCCAGGAGACTTCTTCATCTCCTTAGCCGAAGCCTTCATAGCTTCGGCCGTTTCCTTCAGGTCCATCGTCATGTAAATTTTTCTCGCCGGCATAAGAGTAGTTATTTTGCTCCCTTCCAAGTCCCAGAGCATAACTGCCTCTCCCTCAGGAACGTCGGGAACTTTCGTCTCGATGCGAGTGTGCGGGCCTTTGAGGAAGTAGGTCATTTCCATCCGGCCTTGATTCTCGGTCTCCACTTTCATGGCGATCGTTCCTTCAAAGTCCCCACCCGCAGAGGGGGCAGCCGAAGGAGATGAGGCGGTCGAGTTAGTCGATGGCTGCTCAGACTTGCTGCAAGCGGCAGCAAACACGGCTAAGCACAGAAGTGTGGGTAATAGAAACTCGTTGAATCGGTGATTGGTCCTTGGTAGAAACATGATCTCTCCCTTTCGTGTCGATCTGTTTGCTGCGTTGCGCATAGCACCGGGTGATCATAGACCGAATCTCGCACGACGCGCCAACGCATCGAGCTTCTTACAGAGGACACATCAGACTCTCGCGCATACGCCGCCAGAGACTATGAAATCTCCCCAACGACAGTGACTCTGTGAAAACTCCGAGGATGCCACGGGCTTGTCCCGTTGGAGGGTCACGGTGGCTGCTACACAAGGCCGGGTTGTGGGGGCAAGGATGCCACGGGCTTGCCCCGTGGAGGTTCACGCTCGCTGCTAACCGCCGAATAGCCGTTCCGCCAGACTAGCAGCCAGCGTGAATCTCCACGGGGCAAGCCCGTGGCATCTCGCGAGTCGCATGTGATCGTTGTAGCGGCCATCGTGAACCTCCAACGGGACAAGCCCGTGGCATCCTCGGAGTCTTCACACAGTCTCGGTAGAGGGTGGGATTCAGCAAGGCGCTGTTGGTGCGGGCGGTTGCAACGGCTCGGAGGCCTACTATAGAATTCGCCGCGTCATCACTGCGGAGGAGCACAATGAAAATCGGCATTCTCGTGGGCCGTGAAGGAACTTTTCCTCAGGCTCTCATCAGCGAGATCAACAAACGCAACGCCGGCGTCACCGCTGAATACCTCAAGCTCGGCGGTGTGAAGATGGCCGAGCCTTGCCCGTACGACACGATCATCGATCGAATCTCACACGATGTGCCGTTCTATCGAGCTTACCTCAAGAGCGCAGTGCTCGCAGGCGCCAAGGTCATTAACAATCCTTTCTGGTGGAACGCCGACGATAAGTTTTTCAACTACTCGCTCGCGACTTATCTTGGCATCGCCGTGCCAAAGACGATTCTGCTGCCGCAGAAGGAATACAAAGAAGGCGTTGTTACCGAGTCGCTCAGGAACCTCGAATATCCACTCGATTGGGATGGCATTATCGAGCATGTCGGCTTGCCTGCGTTCATCAAGCCATTCGACGGGGGCGGCTGGCGCGGGGTGTCTCGCGTGAACACTCGCGAGGAGCTGATGGAAAAATACGACGCCAGCGGGACCGATTGCATGGTGTTGCAAAAGTACGTTCCGTTTACTCACTACGTCAGGTCTTATTGCATCGGCAAGAAGGAAGTGTGTCCGATGCCTTACGATCCGATCTTCCAACGCTACCTCGTCGTGGACAACTATCTCGATCCCGAAATGGAAGCGCGAGTGCGTCGCGAGACGATTCAGATCAACGAAGCGCTCGGCTACGACATCAACACCGTCGAGTTTGCGATCGCGAATGGGACGCCTTACGCGATCGACTATATGAATCCCGCGCCGGATGCGGATTGGTGGTCGGTAGGTTCGATCTACTTTAAATGGATGGTTGAGAAGGTCGCCGATCTGGCGATTGAAACCTCGCTGCACGGAGAGCCGACGATAAGAAGTCACAGGTGGAATGAGCTTCTGAACCACGAGATCAAACGGCTGAGCGTAAGTAAGCCGGCGGCCGGAGCAGATTAAGACGGCGGCGGTTCAGAGTACAACCTTCAGGTTGCTGAGTTAACGCTGGCAAGCTAAAGCTTGGACTCTGAACCCGGAACCCTGAACCCGGAACCCTGAACCCGGAACCCTGAACTCTAGGTATGACCAGTCAAGCAGCCCACGACTACAACTCACTGATCGAGCGCAAGCCGGCGCTGCTCGAAGAATCGCGCGCTTTCCTTGAGCAGCGATTGAATGAAGTGCGATTCGTCTTCGGTGGTCGCATGCTTTCTCCCTATCTGCGGCCGCACTTCGTCACGCGCAGCGAATGGCAGCAGATCACAAGAACCTGTGAGACCGTGTGGAGCGCAATCGAAAAAGTCGGGCGCATCGCACCGGCGAATAAGTTGATGCTCGAGCAGATAGGCCTGACCGAAGGCGAGCGCGAACTGGTCGCCGTTGATCCCGGCTATGAAGAAGTTTCGGTCACTTCGCGACTGGATTCTTTTCTGACCGGCGAGACTTACCAGTTTGTCGAGTTGAATGCCGAGTGCCCGGCAGGAATCGCTTATCAAGACGTGGCAGCGGAGATCTTTTGCGAGCTGCCGTTGATGCGCGAGTTCACGCGGCAGCATTCAGTCACCCCGATGTATTGCCGGCAGAACATGCTTGAAGCTCTGCTTACGATTTACCAGCGTGTTCGAGGTCGTGGAGAGACGCCTCAGATCGCGATCGTGGATTACAAGGGCTTGCCGACCCAGCGAGAGTTCGAGCTATTCAAAGAATTCTTTGAGGGTCGCGGTTATTCGACGACGATTGCCGACCCGCGCGATCTGGAGTTGAGGGAAGGGAAGTTGCACCACGGCGATTTCAAGATCGACCTGGTCTACAGGCGCGCCCTCACGACCGAGCTGCTTGAAAAGATTAATGAATGCCAGGCATTCATCGAGGCCTACAAAACAGGCGCGGCCGTGTTCGTGAATTCGTTTCGAACCAAATACGTTCACAAGAAAATGCTCTTTGCCGTGCTCACCGATGAACGCCATCAACACTACTTCTCAGAAGCGGAGCAAGAGGCAATTCGCAAGTCCGTGCCGTGGACGCGCAGAGTCGAAGAGGCCAAGACAACTCACAACGGCCAGGAAGTCGATCTCCTGGAATTCGTGCGGACCAGGCGAGAGATACTCGTGTTAAAGCCGAACGACGACTACGGCGGGCACGGAATATTCATCGGTTGGGAATCGGATGAAAGCGCCTGGGAAGCCGCGATAAAGCAAGCGCTCGCTG
This sequence comes from Acidobacteriota bacterium, assembly GCA_038040445.1. NCBI lineage: Bacteria > Pseudomonadati > Acidobacteriota > Blastocatellia > Candidatus Onstottus > Candidatus Onstottus frigus. The sequence goes on from JBBPIG010000001.1 coordinate 176,639, forward strand.
GCGACTACCTCGCTCAAGAGCGGGTGACTACCTCACGCGAGGTGTTTCCGTTTGTAGACGAGAGCGGGGTGCATATGATAGAGCAACTGCTCGATCTCGATCCGCTGTTGTTTTTTGGGAAGGTTTCGGGGGCGTTCACGCGGCTGTCATCGTCGTCGCTTGCGAACGTGACGTCCGGGGCCGGGATGGTCCCGACTATGATCGCCGAGTGAATTGCCGATTGTAGATTTCCGATTGGCGATTTCCTGGTGCCGGTTTTGGGGATTGCAGATTCGGGCTAGTGCGCGCGCTCCACTAATCGGCAATCGGAAATCCTGGAGTTGTGATGCCTGACTTCACGCTTGGAATCGAAGAAGAGTTTCAGATCATCGACCCGGTGACCCGCGAGCTGCGTTCGCACATAACCGAGATGATGGAGGAAGGGCGCATGCTCCTGGGCGAGCAGGTGAAGCCCGAAATGCACCAGTCGATGATTGAAGTCGGGACTGGCATATGCGCCAACGTTCAAGAAGCGCGCGCGGATGTAATCAAGCTCCGCCGCACGGTCTCCACGCTTGCCCAGAGCAAAGGGCTTCGCATAGCCGCCGCCTCGACTCATCCGTTTTCGAGCTGGAAGGACCAGAAGATCACTCCTCACGAACACTACGAGGCGCTCATAAGCGAAATGCAAGTGCTGGCCGAGTCGCTGTTGATCTTCGGGATGCACGTGCACGTCGGCATCGCAGACCGCGAAGCCCAGATACACCTGATGAATGCCGCGCGCTATTTCTTGCCGCACCTGTTGGCGCTCTCAACAAGCTCGCCGTTTTGGATGGGAACCCAGACAGGTCTGAAGAGCTATCGCTCGGAGATCTTCAAGAAGTTCCCGCGAACCGACATTCCTGATTATTTCGGTTCGTATTCCGAGTTCGATAACTACGTGAATCTTCTGCTCAAGACAGGGTGCATCGACAAGCCGAAGAAGATCTGGTGGGACGTACGCCCTCATCCTACCTTCCCAACGTTGGAGTTTCGTATTTGCGATATCCCTTCGCGGGTCGACGAAGTCATCGCGCTGGCGGCGTTGATTCAGGCGATCGTCGCGAAGCTGTCGAAGCTCTATCGGATGAACATGGGTTTTCGACTTTATCGCCGCGCGCTTATTCAGGAGAACAAATGGCGAGCGGTGCGATGGGGATTGGATGGCAAGCTGATCGACTTTGGCAAGCAGATCGAAGTTCCAACGCGTGATTTGATTCTTGAGTTGCTCGACTTCGTCGATGACGTCGTTGATGAACTGGGAAGCCGCAAGGAGCTTGAGTACATCCACACGATTCTAGAAGGCGGCACCAGTGCCGACCGACAACTAAAGACGTTCTATCAAGCGGGCGATTTCAATGCAGTGGTTGATCAGTTGATCGCTGAGACAATGGAAGGCGTCAGCTAATCATCGTTGAATAGCTTACCAACAATACCCGCCATTCCAGCGTTTACGCCTTCTGATCCCCATCTCGAATTCGCAGTGAAATTCTTCTACGCTCGCGGAGTCCGGTTTGCTAACACAAGGTGTTTGCCTCTTGCGCAGAGAAATAGTTCGACGTGATGAGGAGCGATATGAACAGTGATCGGGAGCGAGATGAGATGCAAGAAGATCCATTGGCTTCGAAGGAAGAAAAGCAGCATCACTGGGACGAAGTTCACCCTACCGCTCAACAAACAGCTCGGCACGCTCCCTCGCGTGGCCCGACAAGTTGGAGAGCGCGATTCGCAATGCACCGCGGTCTGTCTGCCGCGATCATTCTCGCCGGCTTGGTAGTGGCCGCCGTCGCAGCATACCTCGTCCTCGGCCGCTCGAGCCCGACTCCTGCTCAGCCGTCGAAGCCCGCCTCACCTCCTGCATCACAGGCCGCGCCTGCGCCAATTGCGCAACCGCCCGAAAAAGGGGCCGAGTCAGGGCTACTGGGTCTATTCGGCGCGCCGGCTTCAGAGCAAGAGAAGGAGCCCTGGCTGACGGCGGCCGCAAGGATCACGCTGAAGCTCGCGCTCGCATCGCTGCTGGCGGCATTGCTTGCGTTCAGGCCGCGGCGAAACTCGCCCCTTACCATGCGAAATCCTTACGTCGCCCAAACCCAGATACTGCTTGCCATAGTTGCCGCGGCGCTGATGATGGTAGTTTCTGACAATGCGGCTCGCGCGTTCGGAATCTTCGCGGCCGCTTCGCTAGTCAGGTTTCGAACGAACATCCGTGACCCGAAGGAGATCACCGTCTTACTGATCAGCCTCGCAATAGGACTGGGCTGCGGTGTTGGAAAGATCGAGGTAGCGATCATTCTCTCGCTGTTCTCACTTCTGGTGGTGTCGCTGCTCGAATACTACGAACCCGAACAGGTCTTTCGCGCGATGGAACTGACCGTTACAACCCGTAAGGTCGAAGAGACCGATGAGGTGCTTAAGGAGATATTCGAGAAGCGAAACATGACCAGCGAACTAAGGAAGGTCGATCGCGAGGATCCCGACGATCCTATGGGAAAGATCGTCTACTTCGTGAACGTCCCCGGGGACCTCGGCACCGATAAGCTCAGTGAAGAGATCTTCACATCTGATCCGGATAACATAGACTCCGTTCAGTGGGACCAAAAGAAAACCAGTTCATACATCTATCGCTAGCGTTCACAGTTCCGGGTTCGTGGTTCCGGGTTCGGGGTTCGTAGTTTCAATTTTAAGCCGCTCTACGTCCCGACTAAGTGAACAGGACTCTCAAACCCGGAGCCCGGAACCCTGAACCCGGAACTCTGAAATCGTTGGTGTAGATCGTTCAGCTATTGAAGGTGCTGTATGGTTCGCATCCATGCGAACAAAATAGGAATTGTCCTTAGTGTTCCCTTTCTCTTTTCCTGACGCCACTTAGTATCGCGGTGACGAATCCACGATAGCTGGCATTCGCCTTGCCCTTTCGCAAGAACATGAGCTCAGCAATTGACGTCCAGCCAGTGAAGGGCGCAAAGCGACGACCTAAGACCGTAGTTCTGCGTGACTCCCCTTATCCGGCTCGTCGCTCGTTTAAGGATAGACTCTTTGAGATACTGAATCCCGTACTCGACAGGGTGAGACCGTATGCGACTCCTCTGGCTAAGCCACGAACGCTTATCATCCTAAGCGTTCTCGCCGGCGCGCTCCTCGTCGGGGCGATCTATTACTACAACAAGCTGGCGACCGAGATCGATGCCCGGCTTCAGGGCAGTTCGCTAGATAATTCGGTTGGAATCTTCACCGCGCCTCTTAAGCTTTCGATCGGAGACCGCTTGCCCGTCGATCAGTTGACCACCTACCTCGGCACGGTTGGATATCAGCAGCGGTCGGCCGGTGAAGAAAACGTCGTCGGGTCTTTCGAAATCGATGGCAACGCGATACTAGTATTCCCGGGGGAAGCGGCCTCGCCGGGTCTTAATCCTGTGCGAATTCAGGAAGACAAGAACGGGCGCATTGTGTCCCTGACGAGTCCGCTGACGGGTGAGCGGCTAACATCGGCAAGCATCCAGGGTGAGTTACTAGCAATGGTCCGGGACGGCGACCGTCGAAAGAAGATAGCCGTGCAGTTTTCTGATATCCCTGAAAACCTACGAAGTGCAATCCTTGCGACGGAAGACCGCCGATTCTTCAGTCACAACGGTATCGACTGGCGTGGCATCCTTCGGGCGCTGAAGGCCGACCTGGATAACGGTGGGGTTGTTCAGGGCGGCTCGACGCTTACGCAGCAACTCATCAAGAACGATTTCCTGACTGCCGACCGGACCCTGAGTCGAAAGCTGAAAGAAGCCGCGATGGCGATCATCCTGGAATCGCGGCTCTCGAAGCAGGAGATATTCACTCTATACTGCAATGATGTGTACCTCGGACAGAGCGGTACTTTCGCAATAAACGGGTTCGCCCAGGCCGCACAGGTTTATTTCGACAAGGACCTTGGCGATCTGACGCTTGGAGAGACAGCGTTTCTCGCGGGCTTAATTTGCGGGCCAAATAGATACTCGGCGCATCGGGATCAAGCGCGCGCATTGGAGAGGCGCAACATAGTTCTCGACGCGATGGTGGATACGGACGCGATCACCCCCGAAGTAGCCGCGTCAGCGAAGAGCGAGCCGCTTCAGATCAAGAAGCACGAGATTCAGAATGATTCCGGCACGAGCTACTTCATCGACTATGTGCAGAGATTTGCAGACGACCGGCTCGGACCGCACCGCATGTCGTCTCAGCAGCGACTCACGACGACGCTGGACCCTCGGCTCCAGCGTGCGGCTTATGGAGCCGTCACGAGACAAACGGAAAAACTGGATAAGATCTTCTCCCGCACGGCTCGAAAGGGGCAGGTTCCCCAGCAAGTACAAGGAGCGCTCGTTGCCCTGGACGCGCACACCGGTGAGGTGCTCGCGATGGTTGGAGGGCGCAGCTACGACGAGAGCCAACTCAATCGCGCGACCGATGCGAAGCGCCAGCCCGGTTCTGCGTTCAAGCCTTTTGTTTATGCGACGGCGCTTAGCACCCGTTCATATACAGCGGCGAGTCTGATTTCAGACACGCCTCAGACGTTTACGTACGATGGCGGGAGGAAAGAGTATAAGCCGAGCAATTATCATGGCGGCTTTACGAATCGAAACGTGACCCTGCGCGAAGCCTTGAGGCGTTCGCTTAACGTCCCGGCGGTCGCGCTTGCGATGAGCGTCGGGCTTAGCCAGGTTGCCGATGTGGCTGAGAAAAGCGGGCTGGATAGGCCGCGGGTATATCCTTCGATGGCGTTGGGCACAAGCGAGGTCTCGCCGATCGAGTTGGCAGCCGCGTATACGGCCTTTGCGAACGAAGGTACGGCCCTTAGACCGATTCCGATCAAGAGCATCAGTCGCGGTGATAAGGTCGGAACAACCGAACTTCTTCAAGCCTACCGCGTGAGCGTTTTCTCACCACAGGTCGCTTACTTGATGACCAACCTATTGCAGTCGGTCGTTGATGAAGGAACTGCATCGAGGCTCCGCGCAATGGGGCTAAAGGGCGCAATAGCTGGAAAGACCGGCACGACTAGCGATGGTTGGTTCGTCGGCTACACACCCAGGATTGTTTGCGTTGCGTGGTTGGGATTCGACGATAACACCGATCTTCGACTGAAAGCATCAGAAGCGGCGGTTCCAATGTGGGCTGATTTCATGAAACAGGCTCTCGATCTTCGTCCTGAGCTTGGCGGCGATTCGTTTGCCAAACCTGGCGGAATTGTCACTGTGGAGATCGACCCGGCGACAGGTTGTCTCGCAGGCCCTGATTCTCTTTCGCGCAGACCCGAAGTATTCATCGCGGGTACCGAGCCATATTCCAATTGCTCGCAGGAGTTGATAGCCGAGGCGTCGGTCGATGAGACCCTCGATGAGCCCATGGACGAGCAAGGACCGCGCGACCACCTGGGATCGGAGACCGAGGCGGAATTCCGTGATTACGACAAGATCCAACTTGAAGTCTGCGCCGACACCGGTTTGCTGGCTTCGCCCGAGTGCCCCCGAACCCAGAAGCGGACGTTTGATCTCAGCAGGGAGCCACGCGACATGTGCAGCAGCGAGCTGCACGGCAGGACGACCCGTAGACAGCCGCCTGCAACCGAGCCGGTCGGCGACCCTGAAACAGGCGCCGACAACCGAACTGGAACAAATCCCTGGCTTCGCGTAAGACCCGTTGAGAAAAAGGCGCGAAACCGAAATGGCAATCCAATGTTCTAGGATTGGAACGCAAGGCGGAAAGGCTCCGGCGAACCCTACAACGTTTTGGGTGGCGTAAGAATCCTAAATCTCGGGCGTACTCCCTAGCCCAATATCCAATCGTGCGTTAATGTATGAGCACCAACCTGGAGGTTACATGAACACGGTGAGCAAGTTAAGAGCGAACGTCAGCGTTTTGGTGTTGCTATTATTGTTCGCATCTCCTATCGCGGTATTCGCGCAGACGCGCGTTGTAGCCCCGAAAAATCCCTACGATGAAGCAAAGGACGTGGAGCTTGGCAGGCAGGCCGCGCGGCAAGCCGAACAGCAACTGCCATTGCTCGACGACCGGGACGTGCAGTCTTACGTGGAGCGCGTCGGCCGCCGGCTTGCTGAGGCGATTCCGGTTGAGTTTCAGCACCGGCAATTCACCTACTCATTCAAGGTAGTAGATGCTCGCGACCTCAACGCCTTTGCACTGCCGGGCGGTTTCACCTACATCAATCGTGGCTTGATCGAGGGGGCCAAAAATGAGGGTGAGATGGCTGGCGTGATGGCGCACGAAATGAGCCACGTCGCGCTGCGTCACGGGACAGCTCAAGTCGCCAAGGCGCGGAAGTATCAAACCGGAGCCGCGGTCGTCGGGATATTGGGCGCCATCCTGGGCGGGCCGGCTGTCGGGCAGTTGGGCGCGGCAGGAATCGGAGCTTACTTTTTGAAGTTCAGCCGCGAGTACGAGAAACAGGCGGATATACTCGGCGCGCAAATCATGGCCAGCGCTGGGTACGATCCTCACGATCTGGCGAATATGTTTCGCACTTTGGAGCGACAGGGCGGCAGCGGCGGTCCGCAATGGATGAGCGATCACCCGAACCCGGGTAATCGATTTGAATACATAAATCGCGAAGCTGACGCTTTGCGTGTCACCAATCCCACCCGCAATACGAACGACTTCGTTCACATTCAAGCTGTGTTGCGTGATATGCCTCGGGCACGCTCGATGCAGGAAATCGGCCGCAGCCAACAGCGTTATCCTCAGCAGGGCGATCAGCGTTATCCTCAGCAGGGCGATCAGCGCTATCCGCAGCAGGGCGACCAGCGTTATCCTCAGCAGGGCGATCAGCGCTATCCGCAGCAGAGCGGCCGCCAACAGGTCGAGCATCCTTCATCGCGGTTTCGAACCTACAGCGGGAACGCCTTCCGAGTCAGCGTGCCCGACAACTGGCGCGAGCTGCCTGAGGGAGACAACATCACGTTCGCTCCGGAGGGTGCGTACGGCAATAGTCAGGGGCAGTTTGTTTTCACTCATGGAATTCAGGTTGGCGCCACTCGTGGAGCTTCTGGATCGTTGCGAGCGGCAACCGATCAGTTCATCAACGGGCTCGGGCAGGGCAATCGGAACCTGCGCAAATACAGCGGGTACGAGCGCGAATACATCGGTAGACGCGAGGGACTCTCGATTGGACTAAGCAACGTCTCGGAGGTAACCGGCCGCCCCGAGATTGTCACGGTGTACACCACGCTGTTGCGAAACGGCAATTTGTTCTACGTGTTTGCCGTCGCGCCGCAGGACGAGTACCAGAGTTATCAAAGGACTTTTCTGGCGATAGTTCGCACAGTTGAGCTAAGCGATTGAACTAGCCGCCGATAAACGCAGACGGTTCAGCAGGGGTAGCACAGAACTTTAGCCTGTGAATTCACTTCCGCAGGTGAACGCACACAGACTAAAGGCTGTGCTACCTTTTTCTTGCTACTTCTGCGGCAGAGGCGGCTCGACAAGCCTGCAGTCAACGTTCAGCGATCTCAAGTATTCCAACAGGTCACGCCTTTGTTCAGGCGTCATGACTCGCTTCTCAAGATTCTTCTTGTCCAAGTATGGGTTGGGCTTGCCCCCGTTCAGCATGAAATCCACAGCTTCCTCCAGCGTCGCAGCGCTGCCGTCGTGAAAATACGGAGCCGACTTGGCAACATCTCTGAGCGTGGGCGTCTTGAACGCGCCTGTGTCTTCCTCTTTCTTTGTGGCGTTGAATCGCCCCTTGTCGGGCTCCGGCGCGTCCATCCCTACCCCGGCGTTGTGAAACTGCTGATCGGTTATGAGCACGCCGTCGTGGCAGTTGGTGCACTTCGCCGACTTGAAGACCTCCCACCCGCGCTTCGCTCCTTCGGATACGGCCGACTGGTCGCCAGCTTGCCAGCGGTCCCAGGCGGTATCGCCGCTGATGATCGTGCGTTCGAAGGCAGAAATCGCCTGCATCATGTTCTCCGCGGTAGCGTCCCCGCCGAAGATCTTCTGGAATTGGGAGTGGTACCCCTGCAGCCCATTGATCTTTGCAATGATGTCGTTCTCATGGTCCTTGGCGCCCATGTTGCCGCCTGTCCAAGCAGCCATCGCTTGCTTCTCTAGAGAGGGGCTGCGCCCGTCCCAGTAGAACATCTTGTGGTAGCCGATGTTCCAGAGTGTCGGGCTGCTGCGAGGCAGCGGCTTATTGAACGCCCCGATCGCTTTCGCCAATCCGTCGGTGAGCCCGCGCTCACAGACGTGGCAGGAATAGCACGAGCGTGACTCATCACCGCTCAGCCGCTTGTCGAAGAACAACTGCCTTCCCAGAGCGACCTTTTCCGGCGTCATCGGGTTATCTGCCGGAATCTCCATCGCCTCATAACGGGCAAGCGTCGCGGGAAGCGGGAGGACCTCCGGCTTGAATTCGGATGTTTCCTTTTTCTCGCAGGCGAACGCTGAAAGCGCGAGCAAGAATGTTATCGCCGCCACGGTCTTCCTAAATTCAACTTTTGATTTCATTTGAAACCCTCCTTTGAGCAGTCCGACAAACTTCAGTTTGTCGTGATTCGTAAAGTGCCGCCCTCAGCCGTCAGCGGCAAACTTAAGTTTGCCGGACATAGCGCCGCTTCGAGATAACACTGCAACTAGCGATCGATCTCGCTTGGCGCGCTGTAGGGTAGAACCGGGACGCCAAGATGCGGCCCGGGATTGTTGAGCGTGGTTCGCAGCGCAAGCTCGATCGCCGCGCGTGTGTCTTCAGGAGCGAGTATCGCATCAACGAAGCCTCGTGCCGCGGCGAAGCGGGCCTCAAGTTCGTGTTCATACTTCGCGCGAACTCGCTCCATCTCGGCGAGCATCTTCTCATCCGGCTCGAGGCCTTTGCGCTCGAGCTTCTCAATCTCCGAGCTGAACAGCGCCATCACCGCGGACTCGCCTTCCATCACGCCCATCCTGCCGGTCGGCCAGGTGAATATGAAGTCAGGATCGAACCCCTGACCCGCCATCGCATAGTAACCTGCGCCCGATGCATGGTTGATCGTCAACACCAGCTTCGGCACAGTCGCGGTAGCCATTGCTTCCACGAAGCGAGCGCCTGCGCGGATAATCCCCGAGTGTTCGGCTTCCGTTCCAACCATGAAACCGGAAACGTCCTGCAAGAACAAAAGCGGAGTTTCGTGACGGTTGCACATCTCGATGAAGTAGGCGGCCTTCTCTGCCGAGTCTGTGTAGATGATCCCCCCAAACTTCGGCGGTCTTCCCGCGGGTCCTCGAACCAGTCCTCTTTGATTGGCTACTATGCCAACCGGGATACCTCCGATGCGCGCGTAGCCGGTGATCATCTCCCTGGCGTAATCCGCCTGAAACTCATCCAGCTCGCCAGAGTCCAGCAAGCAGTCCAGCACGTCGCGCATATCGTAAGGGAGCCGATGATCGGCAGGTATGATGTCGTAGATGTCAGCCAGCGGCCGTGGCGGACCGCAAGCGTCCTTGATCTGCACCCGCAGCGGCAGCGGCGGCGGAAGCTCGGTCACCAGCTCACGCAGTTTCATGATACATTCGTCATCGTTCTTCACTCGGAAGTGCGCGACCCCGGAAATCTCATTGTGAGTCAGCGCGCCGCCCAGAGTCTCGCTGTCAACGATCTGGCCTATTGCGCCTTTGACAAGGTTCGGTCCACCCAGCCCCATGAAAGAGGTGCCTTCAACCATGATGATGAAGTCGGAAAGCGCGGGGAGGTAAGCTCCTCCCGCCACGCATTGCCCCATCACCGCCGCGAGTTGAGGCACCTTTAGATAGCGGCGCATGACCGAGTTGTAAAAGAAAATTCTCCCGCCGCCATATTGCCCGGGGAACACGCCGCTCTGATAGGGAAGATTTACCCCGGCCGAGTCGACGAGATAGACAATCGGCACCCGGCAGCGCATCGCGATCTCCTGTGCGCGAAGAACCTTGCGCACGGTCTCTGGCCACCACGAGCCGGCCTTCACCGTAGCATCGTTGGCAACGACCACAGCTTCGCGTCCGGCGATGCGGCCTATGCCAGTTACGACGCCAGCCGCTGGAGCCTGGCCGTCGTAAAGGTCGTAAGCTACCAGTAAGCCGACCTCTTGAAAGTGAGAATCCTGATCCAACAGCAGGTTTATGCGCTCGCGGGCGGTAAGCTTGCCTCTGCTGTGCTCTCGTTCTATGCGGTCGGCTCCGCCACCAGGACGAAGACGTTCTTCGAGCGACTTCAATTCACCAACCAGTCTTTCGAAGTGTTCGCGGTTGGTCGTGGTGGTCAGAGTATCCATAGGAGGACGACGTGTTCTAACGAGAATGAAGAATAGCAATGCGTTGATATGGTGACAAGCTAGCCGGGTACATCGTCACGCCGAAAGTTTTGTCGCGCTTGTTGCGAGCCGCGCGCGCTTCTGGAATAATCACAATGGTCGCCGGGTGCAACTCAATCGTGGCAAAAAGACTTACCCAAGCTGGTTCAAAAGCTCGACAGTCAACGATGCAGCCAAGATCACGCGGTACGCTGATAGGTTCTCTGGTTATTCTGACACTGGCCTCCGTTGTCGTGGTTGGCTCTGCGCAGTCAGGGAAGGGAACCGCCGCCGGGCGGCGTAGCGTCACTCTCAACGTGATTGCCCACGCGCCGGACGGCAAGCAGGTAACACGCGAAGACTTCGATCTTTATGATGGTGGGGCTCCCCAGGAGATCGAAAGCTTCAGCCGCTTGGATAGCGGTTCACGACTCGTATTACTTGTGGACAGCAGCTCCAACCTCAAGGCCGAAGCAGCCGCGTTGCAGAAAGCGATGGAGGCCATCATCAATGAGCTGTATCAGGACGATCAGATGATGGTAGTGGGCTACAGCGAGACTGCCGAGATCATCGAGGATATGACCGCCGAGCTAGCCAAGCTGCAAGCCACGCCGGCGAAACTCATCCGTAAGGGAGTTCCCAGTCTGTTCGACGCACTTGTCGCCGTAGCCGATGCGCTTGCGGGTCAGGCCAGCACCGGCGTTGAGAAACGAGCGATCATACTGATAAGCGACGGCTATGATAGTGAAAGCAAAACCAAGTTCGATGACACGTTGCGGGTGCTTCAAGACGGGAACATCGTGCTCTACACTATCCAGGTTCCCGACCGCACACGAGGCGCGCTTCTTCGCGACAAGCCAAAGCCGCCGGCTGCGATCGAGCAGTTGACCGTCGGCACAGGCGGCGCTGTCTATCCGTTTGCGAAAGCCGCCGAGGCCGCAAAGACCATCTCAGATGATCTGAGAAAGAACTGGTACAGGCTGGTATACACGCCATCGGGAATCAACACTCTCAACCTACGCCGAATACTCTTGATGTCTCATAACCAGAGCATCGAGCTTCGCACTAAAGGTTCTCACCCTCCGAGGTACCATAGGCCCTACTAGTCCGCTTTGAAGGTCCTTGTCGTACGTTGAGCGTACGCCGTTCCGTTGGTCTTTTCTGGGTCCGAAAGAAAAAGGCACCGAATAAATCCGGTGCCTCTTGGCCCCTCAGGTTGTATCTTGCGAGCATCGTTGGTGGGTGATGCTCATAAGTATGGCTTCGAGTTGAGCAATGAGTGTGCCGAAAATGAACGGCTCTTCAGGATTTTTACTTAAGTGCTCAAAACACTGCTATAAGTATGCAGGATGGGTTATTGAGACTCCTATTGACGTCCTAGCCTTCTTGAGACACAAATGCTCCGTAGTGTGGAAAGCTGGCGCAATAACCATCATTTGACCGCAATGAACTGAGGCTGCGGCTCGATCACAGGATGGGCGGTTGCGTTTCTGTGCGAAAAGGCTAGAAGAATGCCGAGCATGGCAAAGGACGTGATCAAAGACCAACCACCGTGGCTTACGAAAGGAAGCGTGATGCCGGTCATCGGAAGCAGCCGGAGCACGCCGCCCATGTTGACAATCGCTTGAAAGCCTATAAACGCTGTGAGCCCGGCAGCCAGTAACTTGGTGAACATATCGGAAGCCGTTATGCTGATAGCCGCACCTGCAAACACGAACGCGCTCAGTCCGATCAGTATAGCCAGCCCGCCGGCCAGCCCAGTCTCCTCCGCGAGGGCAGCGTAGATGAAATCCGAATCCGAAATTGGAATCGTCTCTGGGAACCCGAGGCCTAAGCCTTGACCCAGCGTGCCTCCTGAGTTTATGCCGAAGAGTCCCTGCGATTGCTGGAGCACCTTGTCAGCCCACGCCTCGTTGTTTCTTTGCCTGGTCTCCTGTGGATCGTTGACATCAAGCATGAGCTTCTTTGCTTGAAGGTATCTCTGGAAGTCCGGCTTCCACCACCAGGTGTCAGGCGGTGGCGCTTCCCAGGTGTGCTGCCATTGGTAGAAGCGAAAATAGACCCTGCCGGGAACGCCGAATCCGGTCGTGGCTCTCGTCGCGCCAAAGAACATCGCGAACAGAACAGCCACAAGTGCTACGGCATAAACCAACTGAGCTTTTCTCCGAACCGCAACAACGTAGAGCATCAGGTACACGCCAAAGAAAACGAGCATCTGGCCGAAGTCAGACAGGGCGAAGAAGGGAAGCACGGGCATTGCGGCGATGACGATGAATGGGAGAAAGTAGCGCGCGGGTGGCAGACCCCAGCGTGTGCGCCTCAGATGCCTATACGTATCTGCGAGCATTCCGGCGAAGCTCAGAAGAAAAAGTATCTTCACACCCTCCCAGGGTGTCGTCTGCCCGAGAAACTTTCCATCCTCGCTGATCAGCACGACAATCCCAAACGGGACGAGGGTTGCAAGCCCGAGTATCAGGGCGTGTCGCTGAAACCAGAGCAAGAACTTGTCGCTCTTAAAAAGCCGAAAGCCCGCCGCCATCGCAAGCAGAGCAGCGATTGGAATGTACGTATTGACCGAAGTGAGAACGTCCTTCAGCGAATACTCATACACGGGAAGCCTCTCACCGCCGGCTATCTTCGGAACCGCTGCAGGCGAGCCGAACATGAAGTTCTTCTTCTCGTCGTCGTAGCCAGTCTCTACGTTGAGAAGGCGTACGGTTTGAGCCTTTGCCTCGCGAGCCTTTGCACGCGCGGCGCCACGCGCTCCATATTCCGGGTCGGAGAAGAGGCGGAATTGCATCAACTGTCCAACCGCGAAGAGAAAGATGGCTGCGGTCAGCACTATCATCTCGCCGCGGAACTTCTGCTCGCGCATCAGCCAGAAAAAGACCGCGAGCACCGGGATAAACAACGCGAGATCGCGCGCCGCTACGATCTTGCTCGGTTCGTAGCCGCGAATTTCGGCGGACCAAATCACGGCAACGTATCCCACCAGCGCCACGCCGAAAATGACGATAAACATCAGCAGGTGCAGTGAGGGCCTCATTCGCGCGGTCCGTGCCTTAGTACTTGCCATTCGTCCCTTACTCTTCGCTGAATCAGTGGCGCAAACTGCGGGTCGCGCCTGCTAATCACGCAAGTCAGGTTGCCCGTCGGTTAGCGGCGAGCAACTGATCTGGAGTTCACGCCTCCAGCCCACTTCAGATAGTCCAGTGAAGCTGCCTTGGCGACTATCCTCGCCGCTATGGGCGCCGCAGCCTTGGCGCCCTGGCCTCCGTCCTCGACAAGCACGGCAAATGCGATCCGAGGATCGTCGAAGGGCGCGAACCCGACAAACCACGAGTCGGTAGAACCGGTTCTTTTGTAGTGTGTGCGCCCCTCTTCATCAACCTGATCGATGATAGGATTACCCTGTCGATCATAGGCGTAAACATCGCGGTCTGCGGTGCCCGTCTTGCCTGCCACCGCGATTCGTCCTGCCAGCGATGCGAAAGCGCCTGCAGCAGTTCCGCTTTCAACTACCGAGCGCATCATCGCTCGAAGCCGCGTCGCAGACTGAGCGGATATGAACGGGCCAATCACTTTTCGCGTCGCGCCGAGCTCGAACGTTGGCGCGACCAATGAACCATCCGGGCTAGCCGCAGCCGCGGCTATCAAAGCCATCGACATCACGGTCAAGTCGTCGTAGCCTTGCCCGAAACTCTGAAGCGCGACGTCGAATCTGCTTACTTTGCTCGATAGGTTCATTCGAGGGGTGGGCGGCGCAAAGACGTAATCGAATTGGTCTTTCTCGCCGTGCGTCACCTGCCAGAGATCGAACGCGCGCGCCGTTTTGTCTTCGGGCGACGTAGCAAACCTCAGCCTCTTCGCGTAGTTTGCCAATCGCTCTGCGCCGATCTTCAATCCCAACTGCGCGAAGTATTGATTACACGAAACGCGAAACGCGTCGTGAATCCCGATCACGCCGTGCACCTCGCCGCCGTAATCCCTGATCGCGCGATTTGAGCCTTCGGGAGTGAAGCCGCCGGCGCGACACGTGAATCTTTCGCCTGTAATCCCCAAGTCGATTGCCGCGGCCGCGACGAAAGTTTTGAAGGTTGACCCCGGCCGATAGTAGAACGCCGCACCGCCGGTCACCAGAGTGCCCAGCGCGCGATTGACCAGGGGGCTCAACGGCTGGGTAGTGAAGTCTTCGGCTTGCTCGCTCAGCAGCCGCCACCTGCTCTCATCGATAATCGTTGACGGTTCGAAACTGGGTGTCGAGGCCATCGCCAGCACCTCGTTATTCGCCAAGAGCAGCACAACGGCGGCGGCAGGCTTCCCGCTGGCTTGGAGAAGGCTGAACACTTCGCGTTGAAGCCTCGAGTCAACCGAGACCTTCAGGTCTTTGCCGACCGGGTTGGGCGATTTGAGCTGGTTGTACGTGCTGATCGGTTCGGTGAGCCAATCTCGGAAAGCGGCTTCCATGCCTCCCGCGCCGAAGATGAAGTCCGAATAACCGGTAATATGAAGGGCTGCGGCGCCCAGTGGGTATTCCCGCTTGATTACGCCGGCATCGGCCCTGTATCTGATAAGCGCGTTCTCAAGCTTGCCGGTACGGTCCAGCACCCAGCCCTTTAACCCGCTTTCGGCCAATCTGAGGTTGCGCGCGTCGAACCGCTTGGCCTTGTTGAAATGCGAGTCCCTGCTCGAATCGGCCCAGAACACCCAGTAGCTGTGAAAGCCTAGAACGGTGAGAACCAATACCAGAAAGGAAACTCTTAGCCCGCGGAGCCAGCGGTTGGTTTCAGCCGGCCCAAAGTCTTTCGCCTCGATTTGAGATTCGGTGCGGATCGGAACCGGCGGATTTCGATGACGCCAAGCCGCCCATGCCAGGATGAGCACTATCAGAATTCCGAGCAGTACAAATATGAAAGTGAGGATGACGGGCGCCCACATTAGAGCTAGCTCCTATACTCACACCGTGGACATCGATATTCGACCGGGATGTTGAGCCCGGAAACGTCAGCGAGCGTTGGGGCCTCGCTCCAGTGTCTCGCCCTTAAGTGATTTCCGACACGGTTAGCCTGAAGTCGCCCACTCCAACAACGTCGCCAGCCTGGAGCAGGCGCGTCTCGTCTCGGCCGAGAAGATGCTCATTCACATAAGTGCCGTTGGCACTGCCCACATCGGCTATTAGCGCGGCTCCGCTGCTTTTAAGAGTTAGCGAACAGTGCAGCCGCGAAACGCTCGGGTCGTCCAGTCGCACAGCGTTCCCAGCGGCGCGGCCTATATAAGCTTGAGCGCCATCCGGCTTCAACTCGACTCGATAAGCCAGTCCGTTGGTGCTGTTGAAACAAACGTGCTTCGATTGTTCCGATTGGGGGACCGGACTGGTTTGCGACGAACCAACTGCCTGATCGTTGACGCCGTCGAAACTCGCTTTCACCGCCGTTGTTTTTGTGAACAGGTCTCGACTCGCATTTACCTCAACGGGCCCGCGCGTGGCGTACCGCCGGTTGTTGATGTACTCGAAGACCGTGGCCGTCAATTCCTTACCCACCGCTTCAATATACTGCTCGCTGAGCGCGGAAGTTTCCTCGTAGGTGAAAAGCACCTTGAACCGATTGGGCGCGACTTTTCGAACGCCGTGTTCGTCTTCTTTGAGACCGGAATCGACGACGTGCTCGATGCGTGAGGCGAGATCGCTGATGACCTGCGGGCTGAGCGTCTGCTCTTTTCCTGAGGCGAGTTTGCTGTCGACCCTGGACCCAAGCCGCTCCAGGACCCGTCGAGCGAGGTTCTCGGCTTTGTCAAGCACGGTGTCATTCGCGTCTGCCATTCTTCAAAAGAGTATACGCTCGATCAAACGAGAGCAGCCAGCTCAGTGCTTGAATGTGTTAGGCTCGCTAACTATACTGCTCGGCTATGGCTGAGGCCGAGGTCGCTATCAGAGAGTGTTCTTCAATCGAAGACTTCCAGCAATGCATCGAGCTCGAGCGAGAGGTCTGGAAAGATCACGACCTCGGGATAATGCCGATCAGGCTTTACATGATTTCCAGGGCTTGCAACGCACCAACCATCGGCGCGTTCGAATCGTCAGGCCGGCTGGTGGGCTTCGTCCATACGATGATCGCGTTGATGGGTAAGCATGTGGTGTATCACTCGCATCTGGCCGCGGTTCGGGAAGACTTGCGGCACAAGGACATCGGCTACAGGATGAAACTCGCGCAACGTCAGCACGCGATGAAGGCCGGCGTCCCTCTGATAATCTGGACCTTTGATCCGCTTCAGTCACGCAACGCGCACCTGAACGTCAACAAGCTCGGCGCAATCATTCGCCGTTACGAGGTCAACTACTACAGTGAAGGGCTATCAACCGTTTTCGATTCACAAGTGCCGAGCGATCGCGTATTCGCAGAATGGTGGGTATCGTCGCCTCACGTCGAGTCGGTGCTTGCGGGTAATCGCCCAACCGTTGAAGGTGAGCCTGAATCTGTTCTAATTCCCGAGAACATAAACAACGTGCGCGACCAGTCTGTTGAAAAGCACCTCAACTGGCGGCTGCGCGTTCGTGAGGATTTTCAACGCAAACTCGCGGGCGGTCTTATCGTGCGCGGCTTCGAGCGGGAGAGGGGTACCAGCCGGTACCTGCTGGGGCTCGATGAGCCGCAGTTTCAGTTTCGAAGCGCGCAGCGAAATCCATTGAGATGATCAGATTATGAGACTAGCAATTGAACGAATCGAACTGCGGGAAATCGAATTGCCTTTGAAGTCGCCGTTCGAAACCAGCTTCGGACGCACGACGCGCAGACGGATCATGATCGTGCGCGCTTTCGACAAGTCCGGGGCTTACGGTTACGGCGAGTGTACTGCCCCCGAAGACCCCTTCTATAACCACGAGACTATCGACACAGCATGGACCATCGTACGCGATTTTGTTGGCCCGATTCTCGCGGCTGCACGAATCGAACGCGCCGACGAAGTAAACGGCGCGCTGGCGCGAATACGCGGCAACCGCATGGCCAAGGGTGGAGTGGAAGCCGCAGTCTGGGACCTCGAAGCCAGGCTTTGCTCGATGCCACTCTGGGAGCGCATCGGTGGAAC
Source organism: Acidobacteriota bacterium (assembly GCA_038040445.1). Taxonomy (NCBI): domain Bacteria; kingdom Pseudomonadati; phylum Acidobacteriota; class Blastocatellia; genus Candidatus Onstottus; species Candidatus Onstottus frigus. Next base: position 194,029 of record JBBPIG010000001.1, read on the forward strand.
GTTCGCAGAGATCGCCTGTGGCGTTTCGATCGGCTTGCAAGCGAGCATTGAAGCACTGGTCGAAAAAGTTGCGCGCGAAGTTGAAGCGGGTTATCAGCGCATCAAGATCAAGATCAAACCACAACAAGACGTTGCACTGGTGGAAGCCGTTCGATCCAAGTTCCCTGACATTAGACTCTCCGTGGACGCCAACTCTGCCTACTCGCTTGCGGACATCAAGGTGATGAAGAGATTGGATGAGTTCAACTTGATTATGATCGAGCAGCCGCTGACAGCGGGGGATCTGGTCGATCATGCCAAGCTGCAGCGCGAGATCAACACGCCGATCTGTTTGGATGAATCCATCCTCACGGTAGCCGACGCCCGTCACGCTCATGAGCTCGGCTCGTGCAAGATCGTAAACGTCAAACTAGGCCGCGTGGGCGGCCACGCCGAAGCCTGGGCGATTCAGAAGTTCTGCTCCGACCGCGGGACGCCGGTATGGTGCGGGGGCATGCTTGAATCAGGCGTCGGCCGCGCGCACAACATAGCGATGTCGACGCTCGAAGGCTTTACTTTGCCTGGCGATGTTTCGGCATCGGCGCGCTATTGGGAAGAAGACATTATCGAGCCTCCGGTCACCGTGAGCCCCCGAGGCACGATTGCCGCGCCTGCCGGCCCGGGCATCGGATACGAGGTAAACGAGAGCCGGGTCGAAGCGCTTTGTAAAAGGCGTGAACAAGTGCGTCTTTAGTAAATCACAGGCGGATGGAGATACTCAGGGAAGCCCATGTCAGAATTTGAGGGAAGAGCGGCAATAGTGACCGGCGGGTCGCGAGGCATTGGACGAGCAATAGTGAAGGAGCTTGCCTCGCGAGGCGCAAACGTGGCTTTCAGCTTTACCAGGAATCGCGAGATGGCTGATCAGCTTGTCGCCGAGCTTCAGAACGCCGGGAGCCGGGCGCAGGCGTTTCAGGCTGATGTAACCGATCTGGGTGCAGCGGAGGGAATGGTAAAGGCGGTGAAGAGCGAGTTCGGATCAGTCGACTATCTCGTCAATAACGCCGGCATCACTCGTGACAAATTGATAATGATGATGACGACAGAAGACTGGGACGCGGTCCTCGATACAAACCTGAAGGGCGTTTTCAACATTACGAAACACGCGGTATCGGTTATGGTCCGCCAGCGACGCGGTTCGATTCTAAATATCGCATCCATCAGCGGGATCGTCGGAATGGCGGGACAGACTAACTATTCGGCATCGAAGGCCGGGCTGATCGGTTTCACCAAGGCGCTCGCCAAGGAAGTTGGCCGGCGTAACATAACAGTGAACGCTCTTGCGCTGGGCTTGATCGAAACTGATATGAGCGCGGCGTTACCCGCAGACTACAAGCAAAAGATGCTCGATCAGATTCCGCTGGGACGTTACGGGACCGTGGAAGAGGTCGCCCGAGTTGCCGCCTTTCTTCTGTCGGACGACGCGCGATACATAACCGGGCAGGTGATCCAGGCCGATGGCGGTCTCGCGATGTGAACTGCGAGAGTCGGCGATTGATGCGACCCCGAAAAAATGAAGGCGGGTGACAAACCCTTCTTCAACTGCTTTGACCCGCTCGATGACCGGGCGCTACTCCAGCGTAACCTTCAAGAAGGCGGTCCGGCCTTTTCGCTCTACTTCGATGAGGTACTCACCAGGAGGGATCGACCGCACGGCATTCACCAGATCTTCAACCGTCTTGATCTCGGTTTGATCGAAGTTGTGAATCACGTCGCCGTGCTGCACGCCCGCGTCAGCGCCGGGGCTGTTAGGCTGAACCGCGACAACCAGCGCGCCGGCCGGCGTCTTTAGCTTTGGCTTTATCTGGTCGACAAGCTCCGGCGTAACGGTTCGCGCTTGAATGCCGAGGCGGCTTTGCTGAACTGCGTCCGGGTCTCCATCTCCTCCCTGGCCTCTTGGTATGGCGCGAGCGTTCGGGTCCGATGGCCGCTCGACAAGCTCAACGGTGACTGACTGGGGTTGGCCCTTTCGTATGAAGTCCACTCGCGCCTGCTGACCGACTGATGTAGATGCAACTGCGTCGGTCAGCTCTTGCCCGGCCTTCACCGGCTTGCCGTTGAAAGCCGTTATCACGTCCTTGGGCTGTAGTCCCGCTTTGCCGGCCGGGCTGTTGGGATCCGGAACATCACTGACGAAAACACCGGTGTTTGGTTCCAAGCCAACGGCGCGCGCATGTGCCTGGTCAAGGTCGCTCACCAGCACGCCCAGATAGCCGCGGCTGACCCTGCCGTTCTTCACCAGACTGGGAAAAACTTTTCGCGCGCCGTTCGACGCGATAGCGAATCCAATTCCGATATTGCCCTGACTGAAGGGTCCCCCGGTCAGGATCATGGTGTTGATTCCGATCACTTCGCCTTTCATATTAACCAGCGGACCGCCGGAGTTACCGGGATTGATCGAAGCGTCGGTCTGAATGAACCGGCTGAACATCTGGTTGTTGCGTCCATCGCGTAGCTCGCGCCCGGTGGCGCTGACTATGCCGGCGGTCAACGTTTGCTGAAGCCCAAACGGACTGCCCAGAGCAAGCACCCAATCGCCTTGCTCGACCTCGTCCGAATCGCGAGCAAGCATTGCGACCGGCAAACCCGTGGCATCGATCTTGATGACGGCGAGGTCGGTGGGCGCATCTTTTCCGATCACTGTCGCCTTGAACTTGCGACCATCAGCGAGAGTGACGTTGATCTTGCTGGCGTTGCCCACGACGTGATTGTTCGTGAGAATGTAGCCGTCCTCGGTCACTATGAAACCGGAGCCTGCCCCTTCACGCCGCTGTCCCCTGGGCTCTGAGAACCCAAACGGATCGGTCTGGGTCGGATCGGCCTCGGAGCGTTCGACTACGTCGACATACACGACGGCGGGCTTCACGGCTTTGGCCACCTCGCGAAACGAGTTTGAAAGCTCGGTGGGCGATGGCGCGCTGGTAGACGCGACCGCGCGTGGCTCAGGCAGCACGGGCACGTTTTTTGACGAGCGATGATATGCGCCTTGGATGATGGCTACGGTGACCACCAGCGCAGCGACCAGGAAAGAGATAGCTATCCATGCGCCGCGAGCACCCCGCCGTTGCTTCCGTGGATCCTGGGGGTTCTGTTGCCCGATGGACCCGCTATCATTGCCAGTGTCGTTCATTATCTTCATCCTCACGGTCGAGAGATTAACAAGCCAAGCTTAGCTAAGGTGTGTACATCTGCGCAACTGAGTGGTCAAACGCGTAGTGTCCTGATTCGAATGTCGTCTCTGCGTGACCTTTGCGTCCTCTGCGTCTCTGCGGTTAACCGAACGCCGAAATCACGCACCGCAGAGTCGCGGAGCACGCAGAGAGGGCGCAGAGAAACTTCAAGCGGTCAGCAGTCTCTCTTGGAAGGTTGAGGATATCGATGAGCTGTTAAGCATCTCCCCCGGTCGTTAACTCTATGCGGAGCGCTCAAACCGGACGCCCGCTTCAACTCGATCAACGTTCGAGACTGATATCAGAACGCTTGCTCGTGGATCCTCCTCGATCGCGTGAGGCCATACTCCTTGAGCTGCCGGTATAGCGTGCTCGGCGAGATACCGAGAATCTCCGATGCTTTGCCCTGATGCCAGCCCGTCTGTTCGAGCACCGAAAGTATCTGCTTGCGACGCAGCTCGTCGAGGCTGCCGGCCTTGGACTCGTCGCCGTCGGCCGCTTCCATGCTCATCATGCGGTGCGTTCGCAGCTCGAGCGGCAAATCGTCGGCTCCGATCTCATCCCCGGTTGAGAGTATCACCGCGCGCTCGATCACGTTTCTCAACTCGCGCACGTTGCCGGGCCATGCGTAGTTCATCAGCACTTGCATCGCGTCGTCGCTCAGGCGCACGCGGTCGCCGCCGCTAACCAACCCGAGGAAGTGGTCGGCAAGCGCCGGAATGTCTTCGGGCCTTTCGCGCAGAGCAGGCAGCTTGATGGTGAAGTTGTTTATGCGGAAGAGAAGGTCGCTTCTGAACTTTCCTTCGACTACGTCTTGATTCAGGTCGCGGTTGGTTGCCGCGATGAATCGCACATCGACTTCGACTTTCTTTGTGCCGCCTACTCGATAAAATGATTGCGTCTCGAGCACGCGGAGCAGCTTTGACTGAAGCGTCAAACTCATCTCGCCAATCTCATCGAGAAACAGGGTCCCGCCGTGAGCGAGTTCCAGCAGCCCGAGCTTCCGTTTTCGCGCGCCGGTGAATGCGCCGGGCTCGTAGCCGAACAGCTCGGATTCAAGCAGCGTCTCCTGGATCGCCGCGCAACTTATGTCGATGAACGGACCCCCGTTCCTTGGCGAGAAGCAGTGAACCGTGTTGGCAACCAGTTCCTTTCCAGTGCCTGAATCACCGGTCACCAGCACGGTCGCGTTCGAAGCCGCGATCTTGCGAACTAGCGCCATCACGTCGTTCATCTTCTGACTGCGCACCACGATGTCCGGCGCCTTCTCTTTGTAGGTGAGCCGCGACTGCAGAATCATGTTTTCAACCCTGAGCTGTCGCTTCTCATAGGCCTTGCTGATTATCGCCTCCAGCTCGCGGATATGGCATGGCTTTGTGAGATAGTCGTAGGCGCCGAGCTTCATTGCCTGGAGCGCCGTCTCCACCGTCGCGTGCCCGGTCATCATTAACACCTCGGGTGGCTGCTCTTGTTGACGCAGCTCGCGCAGAACTTCGAGCCCGCTGCGTCCCGGCATCATTATGTCCAGCAGCGCAACGTCGAACTCAGCTTCGCGCGACGCCTTGATCGCAGCCTCCGCATCGTGCACCAGTGTGACCTCATGGCCGAGCCTTGACATCTCTTTTTCAAGAACCAGACCGAGATTCTTTTCGTCCTCGGCTATCAACAGTCTTATGTTTGAGTTTGAACTCACAGCACTCCCTCCATTTCAAGTATGGCTCCGAATGATTGCTCGCGCGCGTGCGCGCTCATTTCATGATGCGGTGGCATCAACAAACGGAACGTCGTTCCCACGCCTTCAGTTGAATCGACCTCGATTCTTCCGCCGTGTTCGGAGACAATCCCGTAACAGACCGACAGGCCCAGTCCGGTCCCCCGGCCCAGCGGTTTGGTTGTAAAGAAAGGGTCAAATATTCTCGGCAAATGCTGAGCCGGGATTCCGCAGCCGGTGTCGCTGAGCTCAACGCAGATCAGGCGTTCTGTCTCTGAATCGCTCCAATGCGTTCGAATCGTCATGCTGCCATCAGCCTCCAGCGCGTCAAACGCATTCGACATCAGCGCAATTAAGATTTGCTTCATCTGGCCTTCGTTCACGTAAACCGGCGGAAGCGAGTTATCGAGCTCCCTGATTATCCGCATCTTCCCAAGCTTGGGGTGATGCCTGATGAGCTGAAGCGTTTGCTCGATGATTTGATTGATATCGCCCGCAAGCTTTTCTGCCTGACGCTGGTGAGAGAATTCGAGCAGGCTGTTGGTAATCGTCTTGCATCTGAATGCTTCATCGCGAATGATCTGCAGATACTCGCCGAAGTCCAGGTGCAGAGTGGCATCCTCAACATCTTCGACGCGCGCAGTCAGCGCCTCCGAGCAAGCTGCGATCGTTGCCAGCGGATTGTTGATCTCGTGTACCACGCCGGCGGCGAGCCTGCCAATCGAAGCGAGTTTCTCAGCGTGGATGACCGCCTCGTTCATTTTCTTCTGCTCGGTTATGTCTTCGCCGACGGTGATGACGTGGGTGACCTCGGCGTTATCGACCCGCATAGGGATCTTGCTGATCTTCCACGTTTTCTTCTGACCGTCGAACCATGACTCCTGCTCCATGTGAACCATTTCGCCGCTTCGGAACACATCGACGAACTCATTTTCGAGCTTGCGGCGCGGTTGGCGGACCAGCACTTGAAACACATTGCGGCCGAGCACCTGTTCGCGATTGATGCCGAGCCCTCCGACTTCGCGATTGCGGTTCCACGCCACTATGCGCATATCGCGATCGACGACGTAGAGCGAGACAGGAAGGGAATCGATGATCTTTTCAGTGAATCGCTTTTGTTCTTCCGCCTCGCGCGTTCGCTGCGAGACCTCGACCGCAAGGTTGATCGAGGTGTCCTTGGTCCGCCGGTATAGTTCCGTGTTTCTGATAGCCAGGCTCAGTTGCTGCGCGACGGCGCCCAGCAGTTTTTGATCGTCGGCGCTGATCGGGTGCGCCGCGTAGCTCCCGCAGATGAGAATTCCCAGCATTCGATCATCGAACATGAGAGGAACGACGGTTTCAAGCAGTATGCCCGGATCGCGAAGGAAGCGTTCGGCGGTTCTTATTTGAATGGACGGCTGCACGCGCCAGTCGGCCGAGCTTAGATAGCTGACGACACGCTCCCTGCTAAACCAGTCATCGCCGGCGGGTTGATCCTGGTGCGAGCGCGAGCAAATCGCCGACGCGAGATCGTTCGAGTCGGTTGAGCTTCTAACCACAACGGCGCACGCGTCGCATTCCAGGCTCTTGCCGACGGTGAACACGGCATAGCTCAATAGCTCGTCCATCTCGAGCGAGGTCATCAAGTTGTGGCCGAGGTTGTAGACAAAGGAAAGCTGCGCGGCGCTCTTCTTGGTTTCCAAATAGAGCCGCGCGTTCTCCAGCGCGACAGTCAGTTGATTGCAGACAGTGGAAAGCAGCTCCGTCTGATGGCTGGGAAACGGCGTTTCGTCGTTTGAAAGCAGGCATACGGCGCCCAATACTTTCCCCTTCAGCGTGAGTTGCGCGCACGCCAAACCGCGTACATCCTTCAAGATCTCACTTGCCCCTCCTCTGCGCGCCGAGTCGGGCAGTGGCACAAGCACCAGCGGTTTTCCATTTATCAGCGGGACGATTCGAGAGTACCACTCGAGCAGGCTCGTCTGAGCGCCCTCATCCATCGTCAGCCCTTGCACGGAGGCGATGCCAATCGGCCTCTCATCGGCTTCGCGCAGAAAGACCACGCCGGCGTTCGCGCGAACGTACTTGATCAGCGCGGCGAGTGTGCCTTGCAACAACACCTCGGGCTCCAGCGAGCTGGCCAGCACCGAGGAGACCGTGTGAAGCACGTTCAGTTGCTCGAATCTTTCAGCTCTTTCGCGCTCATAGCGCGAGGAGCGTAGATGCGCTTTGACTCGAGAAAGCAGCTCCGCTCTCTGATAAGGTCTGATGATGTAATCGGTCGCGCCCTGGTTCAGGCAAGCAACTTTATCTTGCGGGCGATGGCTCTTGGAGATGACCAGGATCGGCACATCGGCCGTTGAGGTATCAGCGCGAACATCCTCGCAAAAGGTCAATGCGTGATGAGCCCAGCGGAGCCGCCGCAGGCTCTCACCCGAGTCGTCATTGGAAGGAACTAAGGAAGAGCCGGTGAGGCGTGAAGCGGAAGATTCGATGATGATCAGCGAGACTTCGCGGGCGCGCATCTCGTCGCGAGCAGCTTCGGCGGAAGCGAGTGATACTGCATCATAGCCTGAGGCCTCCAGCAACCGCTGCATAGCTCGCGCTGACTTCGTTTCGTCCGCGAGTATGAGGATGCTGTCGGATAACCCGCTAGGGTTAGACATACGAGCGCCTGCATGAATTTTGGGGCTTTGAGGAAACTGGTCGAGGGGCAGAAGTCGGGGTCTTTAGGAGTGCGGCAAATCTAAGTCATTTTGACGGATGCGTCAATAGTATTGTCAGCCAAAACATTGGCCCGGCAGGCGCGCACGCGGTTCGCGCGATAGTTTATTTGACTTAGTTGTCGTTTTGAGTACGATAGCCTAGCGACAATTTCAATTTGATGAATAAGAAGTAAGTCACAAACATCAGGAGGGCTCAATGAAAACACTTCTACTAATTTCCCTTTTGTTCCTTCCCGTGCCGTTTATTGTTGCGGCTCGAAGCGAGGCTCCGGTCGCAAGGCCGGCTTTGTCACGCCAGACCCCACCGGCCAAAGTTCTTGTTGACGGAGCGGTCAATCCGGAGCTGATCTCTGATTACCGAGCGTACTCGTTGTTCTTCCGATTCATTTCAAACCGTGTGGGTCGGGAGCGGAATGCCATTAGGGCTTACATCCGACAGATTTTCAGGGACGGATCTTGCCCAGACTCCTCCGAAGATTTGACCGAAGTAGAGAAACAGATCGACAACCTAATAGCCGCTGGAGAAGAGTTTTCTACCAGTGCGCAGCCGCTGGATGTGAGGATTAAGGAACTAGCCGAGCAACTGCTAAGCGATGGGCCGGACACCGAACAGGACCGAATTCGACGGGAAAAGGAATTGATTTGCGGCGCAGCTATCGCCTCCCTAACGAATCGGCTTGGTTTCGCCAGTGCGGCCAAAGTGCGATTACATATTGAGGGAATGAAGCGCAAGATGACGATTATGCATTAAGCCAAGTGGTATGCACCACCAAGATACTGTCCGGACAAAAGTAAACTTTAGGAGGTATTGTGATGACACTAGTTGCTCATACGGTGAACAGGTTTGGAGCGATGCTTCGCCTTTTGGTCGGAGCAACTCTCCTATTGCTGGTTTTTGTGACTTCCGGCTATGCCACGGGGTCGAGCTATTCGGATATGTGGGCAGAGCAGAATGGAGATGGTAGTGTGACTGTCTGGGGACTTGGAGTTTCGGATGACACTCCGATGCACGGTTACGAGCATCTTGTGGAGGTCGCTACGACACTGACAGGGCCCAACGGCAACTATGACGACGTGCTCTCTAGCTATGGTTACATCGATGCCCTTGTAGAGCTACCGGCCGTGGTGGGAGATTATCAGTTATCCAGTTTTCACTCGTTATGGTGTGGCGGATCCTTTTCGTCGTCTAAGTCGGGCGGGATCGCAATCACGATTCGGTCGTTGGAGCGCCAATACTTCCTTAGCTCGTCACTCGCTCATTATAAACCTTGCAACACAGGTGGCATATGTCGAAACGAGATTAATATAAGTACAAGCCAAAGCGGTGGGGCTGGGACGCTAACCCTGTATGTCTACGTGGACTATTTGTCCTTTTCGGCATTCGGTTTGAGAGTTTGCTTTGTATCCGATGTTGATCCCACAGAGGCAGTGACTTGTCCACCCGATCCGCTCCCTTGAGGTGCAAGGAATGGAATCCTTTAATCTATTGAAACTTACAATGCTATAGAAACAGGACCAACTAGCTCGCTTGAAATTTGTGCAGCGGCTCAGTTCGAATCTGATTGTTCTCAATGAACGCGAAAGGCGTTAGAATATGGGAGTTGCATCCGCGCTGTGTTACTTTTGCCTGCTTTTACATCCAATGGTTATAGAATTCACTTTTTCGAACGAAGACTTTCAGATCCGCCATGCACAGGTTGCCGTCTTCCGTATGGATGCGCTGACTGGTATTAAGACATTGGCGAAGAAAGCAAAAGAACAATTATATCGCAACGAGGAATCTATCAGGAATTATTTCGGCCCCGATGAGGGAGAGATATCCGGTGGTTTGTGGAGGTCTACACTCTCTTCACCTGGACTGTACCGTGCAGTGCTCGGACAGATCGCAATCGTAAGGACCAGCGACCGGAAGGAATTTACGGTCCCTGTCTATACTAAGGATTTCACGATCGCGGAAGGCGACGTAGAAGCAGGGCGTTACAAGATCGAGATAAGCGAACCATTGTTCAGGATTATTGTGCTGGATCAAAACGGGCAGCGCGTCGCTGACAGACTCGAGCTGGGCTTTGAACTGCACGCGACGGATGGGGGTACTGAGATGACATTTGAACTGGAGACGGATGGGAATGGGGAGATGACTTTCCTGGGTGACCCTTCAAAATATACGCCAGAGGTTCTGGATAAGCCGTGGCTACGTATCAAGACCGAGCGTCTCCCCTAGTTGGCTCGGTCTGTCTCACCTTTCGAGCTGTTGCCTGGCGAGCACTGCTTCAGTGCTTCGAGGATAGAGCTTGATTAGCGCTTGAAGCTCGGCGCGGCCTGCATCGACCTGGCCGAGATCGGTCAACGCCAGCGCTTTCTTGAATCGAGCGGCCGGGACCTTATCACCCTTCGGGAACAACAAAGACACCTTGTCGAATTCGGCGATTGCTTCATTCAACAGCTTCTTGCTGAAATAGCACTCACCTATCCAGTACTGCGCGTTGTCGGCCATCTCGCTCGTGGGATAAGTCTCGACGTACTGGCGGAACTCACTTATCGCGAGGTCGTAGTTACCTCGGCTGTAGTCGCCATAAGCAGCAGCAAACAGTTGATCCGGATTGCCGGGGGTGATCTGGGTGAAGGTAGGAAGCTTCGGCAGGTTCTCAACCAGCTTTTTGAGCTGGGCCAACTGCTCTGACACGCGATCGATGCGCTGATTGGTGGAGCTCAGTTGCTCGCTCAGCCCGCTGACCGATTGAATCGCGCTCGAGCTGCCTTCGCTGATGCGGCTTTGTGCCTGGCTGATTGCATTCACCTTATCGGCGATCTGAACGACCAGAGTATTTAGCTGCCCGCTGTTCTTATCCATCGCTTCTTGCATCGTGCGGACCTGGCGTTCGAGCACGATCACTTCGGCCTTCAACTCATCGAGCGCAAGCTTGAGTTGAGCCTCGCTTTTTTGATCCGCGAGTCCGCTTCTACCCATCGACGCCAGTAAGACGAGGCTAAGTGCGGCGGCGGTGATGAACTTCAACGACATAGTGCTCTCCTCTTGATTCCGTCCTGGGAGCGCAGGCATCCTTGCCTGCTTGGTGGTGGCGCGAGAAGAGGCAGGCAGGGATGCCTGCGCTCCCAGGGACGCCTGCGCTCCCGGTGACGACGACTGCCTACGGATTGCGTGGCGTTCCGCCGCTCACGTAGATGAAGTCATCGCGGCGATCGTGTCCCCACGAAGGCCGAGTCTCCGGCGATCCTTCGCTCGAGCCTGCCGCGCGCTCCTTGCCGTAGCTGACCGTTTGAATTCTCGATGCTTCGACTCCCAGCGAAGTCAAAAACTCCTTCGCTGTCTGCGCGCGCCGCTCGCCCAGGCCGATGTTGTATTCTTCGGTACCGCGCGGGTCGCAGTTTCCTTCAATGCGAAACACGATGGATCGGTTTGGACCCTGCGTCAGCCACTCTGCCGCGCGGCGCAATTTGTCCTTGGACTGCGGAAGTAAATCGGCTTTGTCCAAATCAAAATAGACCGCCTGAACCCATTGATTGAACAGCGCGGCGATCGTTGGGTTGGGGGCGGTGGTGTTGGTTCTCGGCCTATCCCCCGGGGGAGTTTCTTCGGTCACCGTCACGCGAGCGGAAGCGTTGTCGGTTCCACCAGGGCCTGTCGCGCTCGCATCGTAGGTCGTGGATTGCGAAGGACTGACAACGCGTGATCCAGAACTCGGTACGGTTCCGAGGTCGCTGATCGTTACTCGATCTGCGTTGTTGGAAGTCCATCGAAGCGTTGTGCTCTGTCCTCGCACAATGGCTTCCTGGTCTGCTGATATGCGAATGCTCGGTTTAGCAGGTCGCGCCGTAACGGCGACAACCTTGCTGTCTCGCGCTTCTTTGTTGCCGCGCTTCGCCACTGCCATGTAGGTTGTCGTGTTATTGGGCGTGAAGACTTGCACCCCGGTCTTTTCTACCGTTTGTCCGTTGAGTTGAACCTGTTTCGCATCCTTCGAGGTCCAGCTCACGCGGACGTCCTCGCCTTGCTGAAGGCGGTCGCGCGAGACCTGTAACTGAACTTTCGGCTTTGCGCATCCCACTACGCCAATCAGAACAGAAGTAGTAAAGATGATCGCAGCTATTCGCGAAAACTTTCTCTCCATCACAAGCTCCTTTTTGCGCGGCCAGTATCGAGTGTGAAACCTCAGGTTTTCGGCCGCGAGGTCTCGACTCTGGGCGCTAAGTGAAATCATTTTGCCCACGTCGGTGAACGGCCGCCGCCACGAGTGAGCTGGCGTTGGCCGGTGCCGTCGATGTGCGCTTGCCAAACTTCCCATCGGCCCGAACGGTTTGATTGAAACGAGACGTGCCGGCTATCGGGCGACCAGGTCGGGCTCTCGTTTCGCCCTTGAGATGTTAGCTGAATAAGCTGACCGGATGCTACGTCTGCCACGAAAACTTGAAAGCTGCCCGCCCCGCCGTAGGTGAAGGCGACATAGCGCCCATCAGGCGACCACGAAGGTGAATCAGCCTGGCCGCCTCTGGCGATGAGAGGCCGCTGATTCGCGCCGCTCGAGTCCATTACGTATACCTGAGGCGTGCCGGCGCGGTCAGATATGAAAGCTATCTCGCGCCCGGTTTGCGGATTCCATCGCGGCGAGATGTTGATCCCTTTAGCGGTTCGCGTCAATCTTCTCGAGTGCGAACCGTCAAGGTTTGAAACATATATCTCCATCGACCCATCGCCGCCGATCGCCGAGCTGAAAGCAAGCTGTCCGCTCGAAGAAATCGTCGGCGAAGTGGTGGTCGAATTGAAACTGGTGCCGCCGATGAGACCGCCTTCCGCCGAGCGCACTACAATATTGGGAACGCCGGTCTTGTAGCTAACATAAGCCAGATAACGCCCGTCGGGCGAGAACTGCGGAAACCGCACTATCGGGCCGTCACTGGCGAAGCCGCGCTGATTGAAGCCGTCGTAGTCCATCAACTTGATCGAGTCGCCCGCAACATAGGCGAGCTTCGAAGTTGCGATGCCGTCACGGCCGGTCAGCAACTTTACTACCTCATCCGCAAACTCATGCGCGATGCGTCGCGGGTCACCGGTGTGCCGCGAAGCAATAAGCTGTTGCTTCGTCTTTACGTCAAAAAGATATGTGTCGGCAGAGATCGCGCCGCCGGTGCTCTGGAGATTGCCAAACGCAACGTAGTCAGCCTTGACCGGGTCGGCGCTCCAGTCGTCAAACTTCAGCGAAGCCGGGTCTGGGACCAGCGTCTTAGGATAAAGGCTCTTGCCGACCAGGCCGGATACTGCCGCGAAATCAAGGTCGGCCCACAACACTTGATTGAATGTGCCGGTCGCCGCTTCCAGTCCGGCCGAACGCGCTATGAAATCGGCGACCGCGAGATTCGGACCATTCCCCGGCGTGACGATGATGGTGCCGATTTGTTTGCGCAGGTCTTCCTGTGGCTGAGGTTCTTGACGTGCAACGACTACGGATACGCCCGACGGTATTAAAGCAACGAACGTTGCGAGCGCTATTAGTGCTTTTGTCTTCATAGCTCAGACTCGAGAATGCCCGTCTCACCGCAGAGGCGCAGAGAACGCCGAGGTTACGCAGAGACTCTCAAACTTTTCTCTGCGCTGGCTCCGCGGTCTCTGCGTCTCGGCGGTGAACCCTTTCCACAATATCACTTCGGATACCGGAACCAAACTTCAGCGGTCGCTTCTTGCGCGCTAGGCAAGAACCCTGAGGGAAACGGCGGCAGCGGATCAGATGCGATCACCGCTCGCTCGGCCGCGTAGTTCACTTGCGCGTTTGCTGAGCGCTGCCTGATGTAAGAAGGCGCTACTCGGCCGCCGGAGAGGGAAAGTATCCGGCCGTCTCGTGAGATCTTAATCAGTATCACGACGTACTGGATTCCGCCCGAATCGATCGCCGGCGGCGTGTAGTTTCTACCGAGGATCGCCTGAATCCTGCGGCCATACTCAGATCCTCCGGGCAACCCGGTGCCGCCGCCAACCCCGCCGCCAGAGCCAATTCCAACGCCTCCGATCAGCGCCGCAGGTGTAGGGCTGCCGAAAGTGCGGCCAACCTGCGCAGTTGGATTCGTCGAGCGTCCGCGCTCTTCTTTGCCAGTAAAGATTTTTTCCTGTTGATTGACCACCGGCCGATCAGTCTTGAGCGACTTCGGGTCCGGAATAACTTTTTCGGTTGGGGGAAGCAGCGCTTCGGAATTCGCGTCCGGTGTGCGAACGGATTCGACCCGTGCGTTGTTGATCGGATCATTCGTGTCGCCAACATAAGAGACCGGCTGAGGCTTTGCGAACCCGAGTATGGCCGAACTGTCGGCTACCCCGACTTCGATTGAGCCGCCTCCGCCTTCGCCGCCTTCGCCCGGACCCGCGGCTACGATTTCAGAGGAAACGACTCGATTGAACGCCACGAACAACGCAGCGAAGATGATCAGGTGCAAGGCTACGGACAGGACAACGCCCAGGCGCGGCGACCTTTCGCCGACTTCAACTTCTTTCCTGAAAGTGACAAGCGATTCCATAGCTGCGTTCGTAAGATGCGTTCGTAGTACCGCCTTCAGGCGGAAGTTTGAAACATCAATAGGCGCGTAGCTCCGACCTGTTTACAAACTTCCGCATAAATGCGGGACTACGAGCCTCTCTCTTCACTTCTTCTTCAGCGTTGGCTCGGTCACCAGGCTCACGTCCGCCCCGGCCTGCTTGGCGACATCCAGCACGTACGCAATTATCCGATATGGAGTCTCGCCGTCACCACGCACATAAACTTTGCGCTCACCCGACTGGCCGAGCTTCTCTGAAAGCAACGCCGGAAGATCGTTCACGTTTACTTGTTTCGCTTCGGCTTGAGTGCTGAGGTAGACATTCCCCTCTTTATCGATACTGACGACAACGGCTTTGGGTTTCGGCTGCTCGGTGCGGGTCTCCTGGGTCTTTGGCAGATTGACCTCAATGCCGGTCTGAAGAATCGGCGCCGTCACCATGAAGATGACTAGGAGCACCAGCATAACGTCAACCAGCGGCGTCACGTTGATTTCGGAAAGGGAAGTTTGAGTGCGTCCTCGTTGATCTGTAAAAGCCATAGTCTTTAGATCTTCTTCTGAACTTGGGCGGTGATGCGTGATGCGTGATGCGTGACAAAAAGAGGTTCGGTCACGAATCACGCGTCACGCATCACGTTCCCGCATCACGCATCACTCTCCTACACATTCGCTTTGACGTAATGCCGCTCCACAAGGTTGATCAGCTCCAAAGAAAACCGGTCGATAATTGCTGTCAGCGCCTTGATCCTGTTCAGGAAATGGTTGTAGAAGATCGCGGCGGGCACGGCAGCGGCGATTCCAGCAGCGGTTGCAATCAGCGCCTCTGCGATTCCAGGCGCCACCGCCTGAATTGAAGAAGCCGACGCGGTGCTCAAACCATGAAACGCAATGATGATTCCGACGACCGTCCCAAACAGTCCGATGAACGGAGAAGCGTTTGCGGTAGTAGCCAGCCAGGTCAGCCGCCGCTCCATCTGTGAGACTTCGCCGATGGTTGCCGATTGGAGGACTCGACTGAGCGCGTCGATGCTCCGAACCTGGCCGCCGGCTTCAGCTAGCTGATTGTTTATTTCGTCGTAACCGGCCGTGAACACTCGCACGAGCGGACTACGGCCATCGGGATCTGTAGCTTGATGAAACTCGGACAGCTTGCCTCCGCGTTGGAATCGGGAGAGGAATGCTTTCGTTTCCTTCTCGGCGTCGCGAAGCCAGAGCCATTTCGTGATGATTATCGCCCACGAGTAAATCGAGAACACCAGCAACAGAATCAGGACTCCTTTGGCGATAGGGCTGGCGCGCAGCAAGAGCTCGAAGAAGGTGCTGGTCTGAGTTTGAGTGGACTGAATCAAAGAGAGTGCGAACCCAACAGGTATCGTCAATCCTCGTTCTCCTCGGTTGTTGCCTGCGAGATGAATTCTAGATTGCGGGCTCGGGGGTGTCAAACAACGCAACTTGGAGGTCTTGAAATACTTCGCCGGCGGCGAGTTTCAGCATCTCGATGATTAGCTGCACTTGCTTGAGGTCTTTCTCATCTATGGTGATTCTCCTCTTCGTTCCCCACGTTCGCTAACCAGGAGTTGACCGCGCCCGAAGTTTGATCGTCAAACACAACAACCTTGGCACGGCTAGGGTTGAACGAATGTTAGGCACCTGCGCCTCGATGTGACCGCCTGCGTGATATGAACGCGGCTATCGGAACAACTATCGCCATAAGCAACCATGATCCCGGGGGAACGACAACGAACACGAAAGCGTGCGGCGACCCGGCGGGCGGCAAAACTACACCCCCGTAGATGGCCAAAGAGCCCAGCGTGATAACGAGCGTCACGCAATAAAGCGTCGCTCGGGTAAGAACCGACCAACGCTTCGAAACGATGTTGGCCCATGCGAGGGCCACGAACGGCGACAGTACCCAGATTACGAAAAGAACCAGCAGGAGACGGGGTGTGCTACGACCTGCACGGAGCATCAAACCGAGCGAGCCCCCGGCCCCAGCCACCACCGCGATTAGGGCCACTGCGCGCAGGGGGCCAAGTAACCCACCATCGGGCCTTCCCAGGCTCGCTTCAGAGGTTATCTCACCGGAACCATTAATGCTCATTGATCTCTCCTGGTGCATTAACGTTCGGCGTAACCGGGCCGCGCACCGAACAATGGATAAAGGATTCGAAACTCGCTTGCGCGGCTCCGGTTGACGCCGTTGTTAGGTGCGTACTACTCCATAAGCCGGAACCAGTCGCGCATGCTCAGTTGCAGCCGAAGGACCTCATCTTCCGCAAGCGGACTGCAATGAGCGATTGGACCTCGAAGCATATTGAGACTCGCCATGACTTTTTCAACCGCTTTCGGACTATTGAAGATGGCTCCGAAAATCGGCCAGTTGGATTTGATAATCTCGCCGAGTTCGCCGAACGTCGTGAAGTCAATAGGCTCGTCGGATCGGAGTGTCACTCCGGCGTCCTTTTCCCGTTGCATTCTATCGCGTACAGCGTCGCCTACTTTCTGCGGAATGCGTCCGGAGTCCCACCACTTGTCGCCCTCCACCGCTTCTAGTGACTCTTCGATCAGTGTCCGTATCGACTTTTCCAGACAGTAGAATATCTCGTAATGTCGCGACATGGCGGCGGCCTCGGATCGAATCTTCTCATCAAACTGCGGATAGTACTGCGCATCCGCCTCTGCTGCAGAACGTAAGCCACGGCCGAGATCGATTTGAAGGGTTGCTTCGACTTGATCAAGATCAGTTTCGATCAACTGGTTTGTCATACCGAAGACTTTGATACCATCAGCGATTGATCTGAATCTATTCATGTCTTAACAAATGTTCACGTAGGCTTTTGAAAATCGCGTCGAACACTTTGATATCCGTCGTAGCGGGCAGATTCAAGTTTATCGTATAGCCGAGATTCAATCCGATGCCACCTCCATGGCGTGAGTTCTCTGCCATTCGAGGTTCGACAGCAGCTATGTCCTCCCGATCCGACTCACTGCTAGGCGCTGTTGCCTCGAAATCGGCTCGGTCTCTAAGTACTTTGAATGTCGAGAAAGTCAGCTGCACGACTTTGTCGTCCTTCTTTCGGCCCGTTACTTCTACAATCAGGTTCTTAAGCTTGTTATCGTCAAGGTCGTGCGCATATTCATTGACTGAGTAGAGATTTGCGTAGGCCTCTCTGATTCCCTCACCAAGCGCAATTCGCGAGTAGTCAGGGTTTCGGTATCGATGGTAGCGCTGCGTAGGCGTTCCATCGGTCCCGATCAACCCTAGTTTCTTAAGGAGCGGAATGATAGCGTTAGCCGATCCGCCTTTGACGCTGAGCTTTGTGTTGAGAAAATCTCGCGTGAAGCGAGGCGGAGTCGCGGCCTGGTTCATTCGCTCCAACGCTCTTTCAAGCATTCCGGGCGAGTATACGTAAGGTAGTTTCTCTGCCATTGTTTATCCTCCGAAACGTCAATCACGCGATCCTCAGCACCTAACTTGAAGTATCCGTACTAAAAGCGGTGTGAATGTTACCGCCGTTAGTGCACCTATTCAAGTCGCCTTAGAGCGTGCGATCAACGATTGCAGCGCTTTGGCTCGACCCAGTTCTGAGATAAGCCAACGAAAAGGAAGGGCAACTCGATGAGGTTGTGAGTTAGTTCCTTGACTCGAGCACGACCATCAAACATATTGATCCGCAGTGTCAGCGAGAACTCAGCGACGTTTGCCCTCAACCCTAAGCCTAACCACTGGTCTCGTGTACGTGTTTCTCTATACGCCGATCGTCGTGCTCGTGGCTTTGTCCTTCAATAGCTCCCGCTTCAGCACGATCTGGCAAGGCTTCACCTGGCGATGGTACGCACTTGCCTGGCAAGACGCCGAACTCATCGCGTCGCTTCGGGCCAGCCTTATCGTTGCGTTCATGACTACGCTGTTCGCCACGATCATCGGGACGGCGGCGGCGATTGGGCTGGCGCGTTATAGGATTAAGTTCAAGCGCGCGGCTGAAGGGCTGATCTTCCTTCCAGTCATCATCCCCGAGATCGTCATAGGCTTTGCAACGGCCGGGCTGTTCGGCATGCTCGGCTTTGCGTTCGGGCTCGGCACCATCATCGCAGCCCACGTTGCGTTCTCGATTTCATACGTCGTGTTTATCGTCCGAGCGAAGCTGGTAACTCTCGATCGCTCGCTTGAAGAAGCAGCGCTGGATTTGGGCGCAACCCGCTGGCAAACCTTCCTCAGAGTCACCCTGCCTCTGATCCTTCCCGCCATCACGTCGGCGGCGTTGCTCGTGTTTACGCTCTCTCTCGACGACTATGTGATCACGAGTTTTGTAGCCGGTCCCGGAAGCGCGACGTTGCCGCTCAAGATCTACTCGATGGTTAAGACCGGCGTGACGCCGGAGATCAACGCAATTTCGACCGTGCTGCTGGTGGTCACGATGATGCTCGTTTTGGTTTCGGAACGACTGGCATCGGGGCGGCATTCGCGTTGGACATTGGGAGCAGCGGCTTGCGGCTTCGCCGTGCTGGTTGTGTTCGCTTTGGGAGGCCAGGCGCAGCGGGCAAGAGGCGGCGAGCTGAACGTCTTCATATGGTCAAACTATCTTCCGGATAGCGTCATCGCGGAATTCGAACGCCGTTATGACGCGAAGCTCAACGTCGAACTCTATGACTCCAACGAGGCTCTGCTTGCGAAGCTGCAATCAGGCGGCGTGAGCTACGACATTATTGTGCCGAGCGACTATATGGTTACGGTGCTTCGCGAGCAAGGACTGCTTCAAGAGCTGAACCGCGATGTGCTCACGAACTTCTCTAACCTCGACCCGCAGTTCGTGGGGCTGCCCTACGATCAGACAAATCAGCATTCGATTCCATACATGTGGGGAACTACGGGCATCGCATATCGGAAAGACAAAGTCACTGGAAACATCGATAGCTGGGCGGCACTGTGGGACATCCGGTACAAGGACCGGATAGCTATGCTTGACGACGTGCGCGAGACGCTCGGCGCGGCGCTTAAGTTTCTTGGGAAGTCCGAGAACAGCACCGACGCGGGCGAGGTGCAGGCGGCAGCCGGGTTGCTGTTGGAGCAAAAGCCGCTGGTGAAGGCTTATGACAGCGGCGGCTTCGATCAGATGCTCCTCTCCGGCGATGCGTGGATAGCCCAGGCGTACAGCGGTCAGATCGCCAAGGCGATTGCCGAGAATCCCGCGATCGGCTATGTGATCCCGAAGGAAGGCTGCACGATCTTCGTTGACAATATGTGCGTCCCTCGAAACTCGTTCCACAAGGAGCTGGCGCACGAGTTCATCAACTTTGTGCATGAAGCGAAGACCGCGGCAGCAATCGCGAACGGCACGGGCTACTCATCGCTGAACCTGGCCGCGCGTTCGCTGATTCGTCCCGACCTACTAACCAACGAGGCAGCTTATCCGCCGCGCGATGCGCTCGAGCGCTGTGAGTTCATCAAAGAGATCGGCCCGATGATTGTTGTCTATGACAGGTGGTGGACGGAGATTAAATCGAGATGAGGGTCATTGGTCATTGTTCAATTTCTGAGCTTCGACATCAAGTCGTCATCCTTATCAAACGCTCTGAGCGGACTTGAATGCTCGCGGTTTATTCGCCCGGTCAACGGGCGTGGGAAGTTCTCAGGCGGAGGTTCGGAGGGTAGCGCTGTACCGCCAGGTTCTACAAGCCCAGCACGAGTATGAGCCGGCTGCCCGATGCTCAAGCGCTGGCTTGCTCGAACGTTTGCCGGCAACGACTGGCCGTTGTTGAGCCCGCCGGTGCCCCGAGGCTGCAGCGCCGGATCGACCAGCTTCGGACCAACCTTGGAATCGATAATGCTGCCGATGCCGCGAAAGAGTTTGACGATGCCGGCTAGCGCAAGCAACAACGAGGCGGTGTACACCCACGGAGTCCTGGGGATGAGAAAGTAGGGCAGCGCCGCTGCGACTAACAACGCGGCGCCGACAGCCGAGCCCTGTATGCCATCGCTTACTTGCTTGCGCGCTCGCTTGAACTCGCGGTCGCGTGATGGATCAGAGATAAACGCGCCGCCGCTTAGCGCCTGGGTGACAACACCCAAGTTCATGCCGCATGACTTGCAGAACTTTGCGCCGTCGCTGGCATGTGTTGAGCAGGTAGGGCAATACATTCAAGCTCTCCGGTTATGAGGCGGGGCTTCAACCGACAGCTTCGCAGCAAGGGCTGCTTGTTCAGGTGATCAATCCCCAAGATCGGCTATGTGGCAGGGGCAACGCGCGCAGTATAGCACGGACAGTTGACGGTCTCTAGACTTCATAGCTACACTCGATTCAAATTCGAGAACCGTGGAGGAATCTTTGGGATTGAAGAAGTGGGCCGCGCTTGCGAGCGTTTCTGCGGGCGTATTACCGTTATCGCTATGGTTCAGCCTTGGAGTTCACGGTTCCGTCCTGGTGCGTGGCAATCCTGGTCCTCAAACCTCTCCGTTCGTGCTGCCGATCGTTAAGCGGGATTCACTGCTAAACGGCCTTCAGCTCATAACGCTGGAGCAGCAGAGCACCGGCAGCGTTTCCGCCCATCTGCGTATCAACAGTGGCGGGTTGTTTGATCTTGCCGCAAAGGGCGGGCTCGCGGACATAACCGCGGGCATGCTGTTGAAAGGCGGCGGTGGATTGAACGCGCGGAATGTCGCTGACACCGTCGAGCAGTTGGGCCTGGCGGTGACGGTCACGACCGGATGGGACTCGACTGACATCGTGACCAGCGGTCCCCCCGAATCGCTCGATGCGATCTTCGACTTGCTCGGCAAGCTTGTGATAACGCCGTCATTTGACCAGAAGGAACTGGAGATGCTCAAGGCCGCGCGAACGGCAACTCTTGTTAAGGAAGGACAGGATGATTCCGTGGCCGTAAGGCGCAAGGCTCTGGAGGCCGTTTACGGGTCACACCCGTTTGGCCGTCCCGCGCGTGGAACGCCGGAATCGATCGCGCAAATAACCCGGCCGGATTTGGTCTACTTTCACAACCGGTTTTATATCGCTAATAACGCTGAGTTGCTGGTAAGAGGCGATGCAACCGCCGAGCAGGTGACTCGCCTGGCCAGATCGAAGCTGGGCGCGTGGAAGAAGGGCGAGAGGATCCCGCCGACATTCAAGTCGCTGGATGCGCCGCCATCGCGTCGCGTTCTCTTAATTGATCGCACAGACGAACAGCCGGCGAGAGCCGAGATAGCTCAGATTGGTGTTTCAAGGCGAGCGGAGGACTACTTCGCCGCGGTAGTAATGGCCGACGTGCTTCATCAGCAGGCGTCCAACATTACTGCGGTGCATTCGGGTACAACGATCACCAGCGATCTCGAGGCTCGGCTGCTTGCGGGGCCCTTCATTGTGAGTATCAAGTCGGCGCCGAGCGATCTGACCGGCGACCTGGACGTTGTGCTCGACACAATGACCCGGATGCAGACCAGCGTCTCAACAAACGAACGTGTGGAATCAGCAAAGGCGAAACTGATTGCGTCGATGGCCGAGCGGCTCAAGACGACCGCGGGAGCCACAGAGGTCATATTGGATATTGAAACCTACGGACTGGGCCGCGATTACGTGATACGATTCGCCGAGCGGGTCAATTCAATCACGCCGGCCGATGTCCAGCGCGCCGCGCAGACTTACTTGAAGCCGCGGTCCGTGACTATAGTAATCGCCGGTTCCGCCAACCGATTCGAGAGTCAAATGAAGAAGCTCGGTACGGTCGCCGTGCTGAAGTAACTAACCCTCTCGCGCGAGAGAATGTTTTGAACGTCGATGGAAACCCAGGCAAGTAATCTCGGGCCGAGCAGCAAAGCCTTGCGAGTGCGCTCGATGTTTGCAGAGATCGCTCCGAGATACGACTTTCTCAATCATGCGCTGTCGCTGAACATAGACAAGCGCTGGCGCAGGCTTGTAATCAAGACGGTAGCCGGCCGCCTGCGCCTTCCCGGCGCGATGGCGCTCGATCTTTGTTGCGGGACGGCCGACCTGTCGCTTGAGCTAGGGGCTCTGGCGCCGACTTTTGGCGTCGACTTCTGCCATCCAATGCTGCAAATCGGCGCCAAGAAGGTTCGACGGGCGGCGCTTCCGATCGAGCTTATCGAAGGAGACGCGCTAAGCGTGCCTTTCGCCGATTCGCTGTTCGATGTCGTGACCGTGGCATTCGGGCTCAGAAACCTGGACGACCCGGAATCGGGGCTGCGTGAGATTTATCGCCTGGTGAAGCCTGGGGGCCGCTGCGTGGTGCTCGAGTTCTCTCATCCCCATCTCCCGGTTTTCCGGAATCTGTTTCATTTCTATTTCACGCGGCTGCTTCCTCTCATTGGTAGCGCGGTGTCCGGGTCAAGGTTCGCTTATCAGTATCTGCCGGACTCGGTGCAGAAATTCCCCGGTCAAAAGGAACTGGCCGCGATGATGGAGGCGGTTGGTTTTTCCGATATCAGCTACTACAATCTGTTCGGTGGTGTTGCCTCATTACACCTTGGCGAAAAATAGAGCCAGATCGCAAGAGCGCCGGGGGCAGGGAAGAAGTCCGGCGCCGAGTCTCCGCTTCCTCTGAAAGGGATAGAATGAGCACAGATGCAATCAAGTTTTTCTTCGATCGGTATGGCCTCACCGACGGCGATATCGACAAGCTACTCGCGACTGCACTGGCGCGCGGCGGTGACTATGCGGATTTGTACTTCGAATACAGGGTTGCAAACAGCGTCAACATCGAAGAACAGATCGTCAAACAGGCCGCAAAGTCAATCGCCCAGGGTGTTGGCGTGCGCGTGATCATCGGCGACAAGACAGGCTATGCTTACACCGACGAAATAGCCTTCGACGCAATCCGTCACGCGGCCGAAACCGCAAGCCACATAGCTCGCAGCGGGGGGAGCAAGAGACTCGAGGGTGTGAACGCGACGCCGACCGCGTTGAACCTGTATCCAGTCGAGGTTCCCGTGTCGTCGATTGAACTGTCGAGAAAGATCGAGCTGATCAAACGCGGGGATAGAGCGGCGCGCGGAGCCGACCCGCGCATACGAGAGGTGCAGTCATCAGTCAACGACGAAATGAAGTACGTGATGATCGCCTCTTCCGATGGGAGGTTGGCCGGTGACGTCCAGCCGCTGGCGCGATTCGGCATCTCGTGTATAGCCGATGACGACGGCAATCTTCAGGTCGGCCGCGCGGGAGGGGGTGGCCGCGTCGGTATTGACTTCTTCGAAACCGAAATGACCCCGGACCACTTCGCCCGCGAAGCGGCGCGTCAGGCGATCATCCAACTGGACGCGGTCGCGACTCCCGCGGGAACGATGGAAGTCGTGCTGGGGCCAGGCTGGCCGGGCATACTGCTTCACGAGGCTGTCGGCCACGGTCTGGAATCGGACTTCAATCGAAAACAAACTTCGGCCTTTTCCGGCCTCATCGGACAGCGCGTTGCCTCAGAGCGTTGCACCGTGGTCGACGACGGCACGATTCCCGATCGCCGCGGGTCGCTCAATATTGACGATGAAGGCGAGCCAACAAGCCGGACAGTGTTGATAGAGGACGGGATCCTCCGAGCTTACATGAGCGACTATCTGAACGCCGGTCTGACGAAGTCCGCGCGAACCGGAAACGGACGAAGGCAAAGCTACAAGCACATGCCGTTGCCGCGAATGACCAACACGTTCATGCTCGCCGGCCTGGACGCAAAAGAAGACATAATTCGCTCGGTCAAGCGAGGGTTGTATGCCGTACAGTTTGGAGGCGGACAGGTCGACATCACCAGCGGTGAGTTCGCGTTCAGCGCGTCCGAAGCCTACTTGATCGAAGATGGAAAGGTGACCGCACCGGTAAAAGGCGCAACGCTTCGCGGGAATGGACCTCAATCTCTCAAACACGTGACGGCTATCGGCAACGATCTCGAGCTCGATCCCGGTGTAGGCGTATGCGGTAAGGACGGGCAAAACGTGCCGGTCGGAGTTGGTATCCCGACTATCAAGATAAGCGAAATGACGGTCGGTGGCACGCAGAAATAAGTTTCGGACCTAGGCTGCACGGGCGTCCCTCTTTTGGCGCCGCTCATTCCGCAGTTCGGCAGTAGCATGCGGGGAGGGCGCCCAAAGAGTGACGCCGATACAGGTGTATACCAGAGATCATCCGCGCTGAATGACATTCCACCTTACTAAAGAATTCGCGGCCGGCGTCGCCCAGCAATCTGTAGAGCGAGGAGCGAGCGCCGCTGAAGTAGTAATAAGGCAGAGGACGGAGTTCTCTGTTGGAGTAAGGCTCGGGGAAGTGGAGACGCTTAAGGAATCAACAGATCGGGGACTCGGTTTGAGAATCCTGATCCACGGACGACAGTCCTCGGTTTCCGGTTCAGACTTCAGCCGCGATGCGCTGACTTCGCTGATCGATGAAGCAGTCGAGTTGGCGCGACTCACCTCGCCGGATGAAACCGCAGGTCTGCCAGATCCTCAAGAGCTTGCCACGTCCGTTCCTAACCTGGATCTGTACGACGAAGCGATCGAGAAGCTTTCAACCGAAGAGCAGATCGAGATGGCGTTGAGAGCGGAGCGCGCGGCGCAAGAGTTCAGCGTTCAGATAATAAACTTCGACGGTGGCGGATTCGATTCGGCATACGGTTCCGTGGTTTTAGCGAACTCACTGGGTTTTGCCGGCGAGTTTCAAACCACCTCGTGCTCGCTTGCCTCGGTGCCGGTCGCCGCGGAAGACGGGAAGATGCAGCGCGACTATTGGTACGATGTGCGGCGCAAGCTTTCGGAGATGGACAGCCCTGAAGAGATCGGCATCACGGCAGCCAGGCGGACCCTTCGCAAACTCGGCGGGCGAGCGGTGCCGACGCAATCGGTGCCGGTGGTGCTCGAGCCGAACATGGCGCGCGATCTGCTCGGCGATATCTTCAATGCGGCATCCGGAGAATCGATCTTTCGAAAGGCAAGCTTCCTGGTCGGGCAGCTTGGCGAACAGGTCGCGAGCCGGCGGCTGACCGTTATTGACGACGGGTCCATGCCGCGGGGGCTCGGGTCGCGACCGTTCGACGGCGAGGGACTGCCGACGCGGCGCACCGTTGTGATAAGGGAAGGCGTGCTCGAGAGTTATCTGCTGAACACCTACACCGCGCGCAAGCTGGGTCTCAGGTCGACGGGAAACGCGGGGCGCGGCTTGAGTGGCGCCACGGGCGTCGAGGCTGGGAACTTGTATATCGAGCCGGGGCCGTATTCACCGGACGAGATCATCAAGTCGGTGACAAAGGGCCTTCTGATTACCGAACTGCTTGGGTTTGGCGTGAATATCGTCACCGGCGATTACTCGAGATCGGCCTCGGGAATCTGGATCGAGAACGGCGAGCTGACTTTTCCCGTTCAAGGGGTGACGATCGCGGGAAACCTGAAGGAGATGCTCAGTTCGATCGAGATGATCGGGAACGATCTTGATTTCAGAGGCAGCGTTGTCTCGCCGACGCTGTTGATTGGAAGGATGACGATAGGAGGATGAGCAACAGACAAAGGTCTGGGCTACTTTGAGGAGCGCATGTTCGAGCAACCAGCCGTCAAATCAGAGAAGGATCGCTCACAGACAATAATGATCTTGAGCGGCCTGGCAGTCCTCGTCGTGCTCGTACTGATCATTATTGTAACGTCGCTTGGACGTGGACCGTCGCAAACCGAAGTCGCGTACGCCGGTTCGCCGGAGTTCGACGCTTACGCCCCGAACGTAATAATCAGTAACATGGAAAAGCGGAGCGGTGAGAGACTCAACATCCGGTATGCGCGCATTTTGTGCGCGGTACAGAACGCCGGAGATCAAGTGCTCGTCGGACTTCAACTCAGGGCGGCGGTGATCGGAACCGGCGGTCAGGTGCTGAGAGAGAAGATCATTACGCCTGTGCCAAAGACCAGTGAGACACTCGGGCCGAACCAGACTATGAAAATCGACGTCTCTCTAGAGCCGGTACCCGACCCGTCGGAGATCATGGAGATGACTATCGAGCTTTATGGATTAAAAGTGAAGTGATTCAGGCTAATCCGCTCGCTTTACGGTTACCCCTGGAGGCGGGGTGAACCCGAACAGACTGTCGGCTGCGATGTAGTTCTCTCGGACGTTCGACAAAAGAAAATCCATCCTCGCTCCGCTGCGCTCAAAGATCACCATTCGCCTTACCTCAAACGAAGCCGTCGAGACCTCGACGATTAGTTGTTTGAACTCTTCGGGGGCGCGCTTAGGAAACAAGCGTAGCACCTGGTTACCAGAGCCGATTGCCGGCTCGCCTGTGGCGACCTCTATGCGCGAGAAGTCGCGCCGCAGGTTTCCTCTGCCAAGCAGAAAAAGAAAAGGAATCTGAGGGTCGGCGGTCTCTTTGATCGGTGACTGCGTCGCATTCTTTTCTCCGTAGACGTGAAAGAATACGTTCTTGCCGTCAGACACGAACAGCTTGCGTTCCGGCGACGTGTATTCCCACCGGGCCTTTCTTGGCCGCTTCAGCAGGAGCTGACCTGTCTCGCGAATGATCCGGCCGTCGGCGCCGGAGTAGATCTGAATGAAATCCGCCGCGAGCCCTTGCATGCGCGAGTACTTGCGCTGAAGGCCATCAATCAACGGGTTCAAATCTGGTGATTGACTTCCAAGGACCGGCTTTGTGTTTGCACCGGCCATTGCTATGAATGAAGAAGACAGCAACGCGAATGCGAGCAGCACGGGTCGGAGACGCTTGGGAATCGGGCCGTAGATTGATTGAGGTGTCATAGGCTTAGTCTGTGTAACAACCGGGCGCACCCTTGCAAGAGACGGAAAAACACAGACTGAAGTCTATGCTACTGTTCGGTGTCTGCAAAAACGTCCTCGAGCGAGGCTCGCCTGGGATTGATCGAAACTAGCTTGCCTCCGCACTCATGTATGAGAGCAAGCGTATTGTCGATCTCGCGTTCGTCGCCCAGCACAAGGTGAACGCCGTTGGGCGTCGCGGTCGCAGATTGCAACGAGGAGACGATTTGTGGGAACCGGCCAAGCGCAGCAGGCTCGATGCCGATTGCTACGATTTCCAGGGCTGCCTCCTCAATGGCCGTAAGTTCATGCACCGTGCCGCACCGAACGAGCTTGCCTCGGCTCAGAATCGCAGCGCGATCACACAGCGCTTCGACATCCGAAAGGATGTGAGATGAGAAGAAAACCGTCTTGCCCTGGGCGCGGAGCGATAGCAGCAAGTCTCGAACTTCGCGCCTTCCTATCGGGTCCAAGCCGGACATCGGTTCATCCATAAAAACGATTTCCGGATCATTGACCAGAGCTTGCGCAATTCCGATTCGTTGAAGCATGCCCTTCGAGTATTTCCGAAGCTGGCGGTTGGCGCCGTCGGAATCAAGCCCCACAAGCTCGAGCAACTGTTTTCCTCTCACACGCGCCGCCCCATCGGGAAGACCGAAAAGCGCTGCGGTATACTCCAGAAGCTCCCGGCCGGAAAGGTAGTCGTAGAAGTAAGGGTTCTCAGGCAGGTAGCCGATTCGCGAACGGGTTGCCACGTTGTCAATTGGACGCCCGAGTATTCGGGCGGTGCCCTCCGTCGGATAAATAAGGCTCATCAGCAGCTTGAGCGTGGTGGTCTTGCCCGCTCCATTTGGACCTAGAAATCCGAATATCTCGCCCCTCCGCACTTCGAGGGTCAGGTGGTCGAGGGCTCGCGCTTTTCTCTTCTTGAGAAAGCCGGCCTCGTAGTCCTTCGTCAGTCCGATCATCTCGATTACTGCTTCGGAAGTCTGTTTTGCAGGTTCGCTCATTTCGTTGTTCTCTCGAGGCATTTTCCCGCGGCGCGTAGAAATGTTTCACGGATCTCCTGGTCAGGTATCCGGTCAGCCTGTTCCCGCAACGGCAGTGCCATCTTTTCGGGGGCGGTGAACTTGACTTCGTTGGGGGCTTCGGGTTCAGAAACGATAAGGCTGGGGTTGACGACGAACTCAATCGTTGTTACCAGCGGCGCGCCAAGCAATGAGTTCAGTTTGAACAGAGCCTGTCCGTGCATTCTGATCAACTGGGTGCGCCATGTCGCGTCGGGCACCGCCACGATCAACGTTTTCCGTTCGAGCCGGATGGGCGACGTGACCTTGCGGATCGGACCGCCAACGGCTACGAGCCATGCCGCGAATACCGCCTGCTCGCGCATCTCGTCGGAGTCCGCGGCTTGGCGGAGCATCTGCGGAACCAGCATCAACAGATCGGTCAACATAGAACGGTCAGCGATCGGGGGAACCATTGACGGACTAGTGGACTATTCCCCTTCACCTTGAGACTTTCTTTTCACATCCCTAAGCCGCCTTGGAGGCGGGAATTCTACTCGCTCGTAAATCTCAGCCAAGCTCAATGTGCATCCGATTGAACTAAGTACTATCACTTCGCCAGGATCGCTTATATCGTGCAAAGTCCATTCGTCATTCGATTGTCTTACATAATGCTCGACTCGTATTCTATGCTGACTAACAAAGACAATTTCCTTGACGCTCTTAACGCCGCGATAATCCGAGAACTTTTCACCCCGGTCGCGCGCTTCAGAAGTCTTGGATAGTACTTCAATGACGACCGTGGGATTTAACAGCGTATCAAGCTCCGCGTCTTCAAACTGCGGTTCGTCACACACAACCACCACATCAGGATAAGTGTAATCCGCTGGCGTTGTCCTCACGCGCATATCGTTTGAGTAGGTCTCGCACTGTATGCCTTCGAGTTGATTCCTGAGCCTCTGAGCTATATTCCCCGTTATTAGATTGTGTTCGCGAGTAGCGCCAGCCATCGCCACCATGTCGCCCGAGATGTACTCGTGCCTAAGTTCAGAGCTTCGCTCGAGAGCCAGGTACTCTTCGATAGAGTAATGATCTTTCTCCTGCAGTCCTTGTTTCATAACGAACAAGATGACCGAGCGCGCCGCACAGCGCTTATTTGTGCTCGCGACCTGGCTTGCGGCCAGTACCTACTCCCACATTCGTCTCGTAGCCGCATTTGCACTTTACTTTGTATGTTCCACTTGTTCAGTGTTTTATTTTCGGCCAGTAGACGGCGAAGTCGAAGTCCGGATCGTTCGGTTCCTTGTGACACTGCATGCAGCCCACGGGGGTCGCCACGAAGCCATATCCTTTAGCCGGGTTGCTTGCGTGCTCTTGGCCGGGGCCGTGACATTCCTCGCACTGCACATTAGCGAACTGAGGCGTGGTGTACAGCGATTGGAAGCCTCCCCGTTGGAAGCCGACCACGTGACACGCGATGCATTCGTTGTCGAATTGTTGGCTCTTTTTCTCGAGCGTGGCCATCGCGTGAGCATGCCTGGTGCCCACCCATATCTGATTCTCTTTTTCGTGACAACCGGCACACGTCTCGACTCCAACGTAGGGCGACCCTGTTGCGTTCAGCAAAGCGGGCTTTGGCGAACCGGCGGTCGCTTGTGCGCTCTGGCTTTGTTCGTTGGTGAACTCGGTATGAGCCGCGGTGACGACCTCTACGGCTGAGGGGTCGTCGGGAATGTTGGAATCAAGCGCCACGTACCGGTTAACCTGATTCTCTGCGCTCCGGTCGCCTTTGACATAAACGCGCAGCTCGCCCAGATACTTGGTCTGGTTATAAGAGTAAGTGATCGTGGCGCGATTGAAGTGCTGGGGTTCATCCATTGAACTGGTCTGCCGCGCTCCAATAACCGTATCAATCTCGGAATTTTCGGTGGCCAGACGTTGAGCAGACGCTGCGTCCATATAGGCGAGCGCTACAATAAAGTCAGACTTCTGCTTTAGCTCGGGCAAGATCTTTTTGGCGGCTTCAAACGGATCGGTTATGCGGTAGCCGGCGTAGACTTCCTCCTTTTGCGTCTGAGTCACAGGCTTGCCTTCCGTAAATCCGACTATCCCGATTTTCAACTTCTGCCCGGGAGCGCCGCGCTTCAGCACAATCTCACGAACAACATAGGGAACGGGAGCGCGATGCTGATCATCCTGCGGCTGGAGGTTAGCTGACACCAGTCGCTGCATGAATGGATACTCGTCAACTCGCTTGTCATAGCCGTCTTTCTTTAGAAGCTCGGATATGTAAGGCAGGTCAAGGTAGCTGATGTTAGCAGCGTCGTGATGAAAATCGCCGTATCCCTTGACTACCCACTTGTTTTTTGTCATAACCTCGGCGGGTAGTTGGTCCGCGCTGTAACGATCATCTGAGAACAAGTTACCTGCATCAACGAGGAGCGTCGGGACTTCCGTGTTTGACCTGTGCCTAAAAGCCTTGATATAGCTGACACGCCGTGCCAGTCCACCCATAGGGTGGCTCGGTCAGCCACAGGTTTCCAGGCTGCCGTGAACGTCAGCGCCGTACATGATCGCAAAGGCGTAGCCGTCGTCTTCGCCTAACCGCTCTTTTATTTTTGGATCGTTCAGGTCGAAACTGATGGTGTCGTCTCGATCAGCGTCGTCCATACCACCGGAACGGGAACAGCCGTTGTTGATTATTGCGAGCCCGGTCATAAAAGTAGCAATGACCAGCAATGAGATTTTTCGACGCACTGCAACCTCCAGGTTAGTCGCTATTCGCGGGGCTAAGACCGAAGCCGATTCTCAAGCGTTTGCTTTCGCGCCGTCAGTCGCAAACCAATAAAGATGCCGGGGAGAGAGCCCAGAATCATTCTTGCTTCCGCGTCCCCACGACGCGCCGATTTGCTCAAGCAAATCGGGGTCGAGTTTGAGCTTGCACCCAGCCAAATCGGGGAGCGCCCTCATCCTGATGAGACGCCAGCCGATTATATCACACGCATTGCAAGGGCTAAAGTTATTGCCGCGGCGCGCACGCGTGAAGCCGGACTGGTCATCGGCGCGGATACGGTGGTTGTGCTGGACGGCCGCCTGATGGGCAAACCTCAGGATGAGGCGAGCGCCGCAACCATGTTAGAGCAGTTGTCAGGAAGGTGGCACGCCGTGATGACCGGCGTCGCGCTCTACGACATCGAAACCCGGCGCGAGGTTGCGGACTATGATAAGACTCTGGTCAAATTCGCCCAGCTCACCGACAGAGAGATTGAATGGTATGTAAGCACCGGAGAGCCGATGGATAAGGCTGGCGCTTATGGGATTCAGGGGCTTGGCGGTCTGTTTGTCGATGAGATCGCGGGCAATTACTACAACGTTGTTGGGTTGCCCATTCCGCTCGTGTATCGCCTGGCGCGGCGGCTCGGATATTCGTTTGTGGAGTAGCGTAGGCTCGGAAAGGGAATTCGCATGAGCAACATCGAAGGCAAAACATCAGTTGTGACCGGAGCAACTCGCGGAATCGGGCTGGCGATCGCGCGCGCTTTGCTGGAGCGCGGCGGACGGGTCTTCATTTGCGCTCGAAGCAGGGAAGAGGTCGAGCACAGCGTCGCGGCTCTCAAATCGGACTATGGTGACAACATCAAGGGCGTAGCGTGCGATGTTCGCGACTACGATAGCGTCCGCTCACTGTTCCGCGAAGTCCTGGCTTCGTTCGGCACGCTCGACATCCTGATCAACAATGCCGGTGTAGGCTCGCACAGCTACGTGGAGCAGATGCCGGTAGAAGAATGGAGCGCCACAATCGAGACGAATCTGTCGGGAGTTTTCTATTGCTGCCACGAAGCCCTCCCCTCGATGAAGGAACGCGGCGGCTACATCATCAACATCGGGAGTCTCGCGGGTAAGAATGCATTCCCCGGCGCGGCGGCCTACTGCGCGTCGAAGTTCGGACTGATAGGCTTCTCCGAAGCTCTGATGCAAGAAGTGCGGCACGACCACATCCGAGTGAGCTATGTGATGCCCGGCTCTGTGAATACGCGCTTCGGCCGCGGCGGTGAGCAGGACCCGTCAACGACTTGGAAACTCGCGCCGGAGGATGTGGCCAACGTCGTCATCAATCTAGTTGAAAGCGATCCGCGAGCGTTGGCGAGCCGAGTCGAACTAAGGCCATCCGAGCCGAAGAAGTAGGAATGAACTTCAGGCTGCGGCCGGTTGATTTGCGATGTTCATGCTGTTTGTGTCTCGATTGCTTCGACGGATCGCCGTGCGGTCAAACTTGGCGTCGTTGACACCCTAAAACAGCGCTTGCTAGAATTCGCGTTGGTTATTAGGGCAATCATTCAATTCACACCGGAACTTACTTATGGCAACAACTGAAACCGAACTAGCCGCGGCAACGGAAGCTCCGCCTGCGGCCGCGCCGGCCGTCAAGGTCAGCACCAAGAAGAGCGATTCCGTGCTCGACAAGGTGCTTCGCTTGCTCAGCTCCGTGAAATTCGGCATCGTGATGTTGAGCATTCTGCTTTCGTGTTGCATGC
This sequence comes from Acidobacteriota bacterium, assembly GCA_038040445.1. Classification (NCBI taxonomy): domain Bacteria; kingdom Pseudomonadati; phylum Acidobacteriota; class Blastocatellia; genus Candidatus Onstottus; species Candidatus Onstottus frigus. The sequence continues at coordinate 226,482 of JBBPIG010000001.1, forward strand.
TCGGAATGCTCGTGATGCAGGTCAACGTCGACGGGTTCGATAAGTATTTCGCGAACCTCAAACCGGCGCAGAAGACGGTCTACGGCGCGCTCGGCTTCTTTGATATATATCGCTCGCGATACTTCACTCTTCTGCTGGCGCTCACCGGACTAAACATAATCCTTGCATCGATCGACCGCTTCCCGGCGGCGTGGCAATACATACGAAAACCGAAGCGCACTGCTTCTCCCAAGTTCATCGCCGCCCAGATGTTCAGCACTGAGGAGGTTTCCTATGAACCCCCGGCTCGGATAGCTGAAAGAGTACGTGCTATTTGGTGGAAGCAGAGTTGGCAACGCGCTGTAATTATCCAGATGTGGATTCTTCTCGTGCTCGGATTGGCTTCCGGCGTGGAGATAGTTCTGCGGATTGCAAAGCTACCGGGATTCATTTCGGCTTATTATCTGTTTCTCGCTTGGCTTGGTTATCTCGGGCTAGTTGTCTACCTCTGGCTGAAGAAGAAAAAAGGGACCGGGTGGGTTCACATTACCGACGAGAATGGCCGTCTCACCGTGTTCGCACAGCGCAACACGTGGAACCGTCTTGGCGCCTACGTCGTGCATGTTGCCCTGCTCACGATCTTCACCGGCGGCTTTCTCACTAGCCGGTACGGGATGGGCGGTCCGATGGAGATCAAGCCTGGGAAGACTTCTAAGCAGTTCGCGATGAGTGAGATCTCCCTTGATGGCGCGCGCACGACGCCGGCGGTTCTTCCGTTCGAAATCGAATGCACTGATCTGCAGCAGAAGCTAATCAGGCCCGAAGGCGGTCTGGAAGCATCGAACACAATCGACTGGTTGAGCTCAATCCGAATCATCGACCAAGAACGGAACGTGCGGAAGGACATGGTTGTTCACATGAACAATGTCGGTGATTACCGGGGCTATCGTTTCTTCCAAAGCCAATTCCAACCGCTCGGAAATGCCCGGCAGATTACGCTTAGATTTCAACCGGTCGACGGTACTGAAGCTCAGAGCGTCACGATACCTCGAGACGGTTCTGTGGATGTGAAGGGGGTTGGGCGCGTGTCGTACGTTGAGTTTCTTCCGGATTTCGTACTAGGGAGCGACGGTCCGACAACTCGCTCTACTGACTATAACAACCCTGCGGTTCTACTGGCGATAACGATGCCAGACGGAAGTGCTCGACGGGCGTTTGCCTTTTACCATGACGACGCTGCCCAGGTGCTTGCGGCTGCAATGGCGAAACAATTGGGTCAGGCCGAGGCTGACCGAGCTACCATCGTTAGCGGGAACAAGGTGTCGCTGAAAGACTTCGAAAAGGTGTCATCCGCTCACACGTTGACCATTCAGTACGATCCGGGACGCACGCCGGTTTACATTGGATTCACGCTTTTGATTATGGCCTTATGCGGAGTGTTCTTCTTCTCCCATCAGAGGGCGTGGGCGGTGATTGAACCGAACGGCGGCGGTTCGAAGATTTACTTTGGTGGAAACACAAACCGGAACAGGCCTGCATTTGAAGGCCGGTTCAATTCGCTGGTGCAGTCTGTTACGGGAGGATCAAGAGATGAGTAGAGCTATCAAACACGAAGAAGTAATGATGCCTGAGTTGGAGCTGACCGTCCCGGAAAAAGCCATCGGCCTCTTGCCGATCGTCCTTCCCATTCTGGGAACAATACTGTTGATCATGGTGCGCATCCAAGCCGGGCGGCCGATCGGCTTTATCTACTGCGATGCACTAATCATGCTCGCGCTGATCAGCTACATCTGCGCGGCGGTTCTCCTGATAACCAACATCTTCGTCAAAGAGAACGTCCTGGCCCGGTTGGGTTTGATCACGGTCGCAATGGGCTACTGCTTCAACCTGACGGGCTGGATGGTACGTTGGATCGAAGCGGGGGACAAAGAGGGTTGGAAGGATGGAATCAACGGCGTCTGGCGATACTTTCCACTAGATAATCTGTACGCGCTGACTTTGGGGTTTTCCGCCGGCGCGGCGTTGACGACGCTGGTGGTGATCCGCAAGCCCAAGTATCGCGCGCTTGGCGCGATGTCGATGCCGATCCTTGTTGTAGTGCTCGCGCTGGGGATGATGCTCGGCAGCGGCATCAGCACTTTGCCGCCGATCCTGGATAGCTACTGGCGGCCGATTCACGTTTCAATAGCCACGGTGGCATACGGCGTATGCCTTGTCAGCTTCGGTCTGGCGTTCGCGTACTTGCTAAAAGACGGAATCCGTTTTGAGGGCGTCGCGCTCTGGACGGCGCTGTACGGATTACTCACGCTCGTGATGTTAGGATTCGGCTCTGCGAGCGCCTTCGAGGTTTTCCGCGGTCAATACACCGTGAACTTGTTCATGGACAAAAGCGCGCTGCCGCTGCGAACTGAACTGCCGATGGTCGGACCGCTGATGAGCCTGACGTTGTTGGTGCTTGTCGTTGCGGTCGCGCTGTTCGCGCTCGATCATTTCAACAAAGACGAGAAAGCCAGAGCGTGGGGGTGGAAGCTCTTCAACGGCGCGGTAGTTTTGCAAGTCCTGGTGTTGGTGCTTCTGTTCTGGCAGATGAAGAGCCTCGACAATCCGGCTGCGCACATACCAACTCGAGAGTACCCGGCTTTCAGCGTGTGGATGTCCGAGCAGTCGCAGCAAAGCGTGACGCCGTCAGACGCCGAGAGGTGGGTTCAGCAAAACGCATCGAGTTTGAAGCTCAGCATGACTTCGAACCCGGTCGAATTTGGCGGGCTGATCGGCCTCACTGTCGCGCTATTCCTTGTCACACTCTTCTCCTGGAAGCGCGAACCACTGTTGTCGGCACTGCCGCCGCTTAAGACGATCGACTCCTTGCTGTACCGAACGGTCGGAGTAGCGTTCCCGTTGTTGTCGCTGCTGCTGATCACCGGCGCCGTGTGGGCCAATGAGTCCTGGGGCCGGTATTGGGGATGGGACTCGAAGGAAGTCGGCGCGCTGGTGGCGTGGATGGCTTACGCGGGCTTCCTGCACACGCGCATTGCCCACGGCTGGCGTGGCCGAAGAAGCGCTTACTTCGCGCTGCTAGGATTCGCGCTGGTGATATTCACCTGGCTCGGGGTGAGCTTCATAATTCCAGGTCTCCACTCCTACGCCGGGGTCTAGTTTTTTAGGTCGACCCTTGGAGTTAGTTACGAAAAGAGGGCGAGCCCGCAGGCTCGCCCTCTTTGTTCTTTTCGGCTTTTCTTGGACACATGCCTGGCCCACGGCATTTGAAGAAACGATTACTGTAGGTGTTAGGGGTCGCGCCGGTACGCGTCTAGCTCCTTGTGCGGTCTGGTGCTATCGCGGAGTCGCTACGTTGTTCTGTCTCCACTAACTTCTTCCTGTAGCCGTTCAGCCAACCACAGGTTGACCAATGTTTCAGGCAAGACTCCACGGACTCGGGCCTGAGCCTCGAGGTGAGCAAAGACTTTGGGATCGAGTGTCACGCGCCGCCTCCGTTGCGCCCTTACCTCGAATTCAACCTCGTGGGTTTGATCCCAATAGTCGCCGAGACTATGCGTATCCCAGAACTCACCGATTTCCTCTAACGTCTTTGCCTTCGATATGCTTGTGAGTTGTTGATCATCACTTTCGTTCATAACGTTTTCGCTCCTTACTATCCATGTCTCGCGCGCTTAAGATCAGGGCCATGTTGCCTGATTTGTGAATGAAGAACACAATCACGTAACGGCCTGCATCGGTCTGCCCGTTGGCTGAGTAGACATCTTCGCCTGGTCGATGCCGTGACTCAACAAAACGATATTGTGGCTCATTGAAGAACACTTCCTCGATCTCGTCTTGTGTGACGTTATGTTTAGCGCGAGCTTGTCCAATATGTCGGGCAACCAGATGAAATTATCGATGTACATAACCCCTCTGACACACTCGCAGGTGGTCGGTCAACACATCGACAAACCTAACGCAGTTCTCACTCTCCCACGCCACCGAATTCCTTATTCTTTGTTATCTCTTCCGAGCTTCTTGCACTGCATTGTATAATTCAAGGAATTTATCGCGGACAGACGAGTCTAGCTTCGCAGCGAAAGAGGAATCGAGTGACTTCGCCTTAATCAACTCCTGCACGTCCGCGAGGTCTTTCAGGCGGTCGGGCGCCGTCATTCCGGATGCAAGTTTCAATTCAATCAGCTTCTCAAGCGTGATCGTTTTCACACCGTCAATTACTACGAAGTGCTCACTCGGGCCTGGGAACTTGACCGGCTTTGGAAGCCCATCACCGGGGTATTCACCTGCCGTGATGATTTCTATCGGAACATTTTCCGCTGCCGTGCGAAACTTCCTGGTCGAGCCCTCGAATGCAGGGCGATAGCCGAGGCCAATCAATTCCTCTCGAAACTTTTCGAGTCCTTCCTTTGTCAGCAGCAGATCAATGTCTTCGGTGAAACGCCGGTAACCATGCTGATTCAATGCGATCGCTCCGATCACGGCGTAATCAATTCCGTGAGAGTCGAGGTCCGATGCGATGCGCCGCAGCGCGTTGTTCAAAAGGCTCTTGCCCATGAAAAACCTTAAACCTTCTTCGTAGGCTTCGGTCGGTGACGAAAGTATCTGCTGAAAGTCTTCGCGCTGCTGCATAACTTACTCAAACTAACTCTGCCAAATGATAGCACAAGGCCCGAAGCTGGCTGAGCGCGTAGTTCACGATCGTCGAACCCCGGAGCTCGGCGTCGCCTTGGGCGGTTGCGCGCTCGATGGCACTATCCATAACTCAATCGCCGGCTCTTCCCGAAGGCCGCCATCCACGATCACCACCCGGGCGGCATCCAGGCCGCGCTTCGAAACAAGATAAGCTTTCGCCTTGTTCGCCGTCTTCTGCGCATCGCCGGCCCGGCTCGCGCGTCCACCGTAAGCGATGATGTAGCTCTGTGCCGTTGTGTCGAGACTGAGTTCGATCATAAGCTTGTCGAGCCTCTCATCCTCGTCTTTGGGCTTGAGCTTGCCATACTCGTCCAGCTTACGCGCCTCGGCTTTCTTGGTCACCGTAGTTGTACAACTGGCCGCTGTAGAACCATAACCACAAGCTCGGTCGAACCCGCCCGCCTCAACCGTCGCAGTCACCGTTGCATCAGGGGCTATTTCCTTCGTGCTCACTTCAATGTTTGGGGTGCCCTGGCCCGATTCGATTGAGCCAGCCGAGACCGTCCAGTTATATGTCGGCGTTACCTTCGGGTCACCACCACGGACCTCCACCGTGATCTTCAACGTATCGTTCGCCTCGACCGAGTCGGGGCACGTTACCTTCGTGACCGGGCACTTGGATTGCGGCTGCTGTCGTTGCTGAGCGGAGACATGGCGAATCGCGCTCGCGCAGGGGAGGAATAGGAGGGCGATGACTGGCAACATCACAAAAACAGTTCTGTCTTTCGGTTTCATAACTAGTGCTCTCCTGGAACGATGGTTTTATCTGCTTGTCGAGCGACTCAGATGAGGTGCTAAAAGCGGGCTTGCTCGAACTTTCCGATCAACCTTACTGATACATTTTGATCAGGTCAACGCCGGCTGGAGATCAGGATTAGGCAATAGCTTCGCAAAGCGGTCCTGGAGGCGACTTAACTTCTCAATGTGCATGCCGGCTCTCGGACGAAGGTCGATCGAGACCGCGGCCGTTGCGATTAGCCGTAGCTTACCGTCTTGCGAACTTCCCGTTTGCCTCACTGGCTGCTCGCTGCAACTGTTCCGCTTGTTCAACCGGTATCTCAATCTTTGCTTTCGAGCGCAGTGACAACTTCGATGGCAGGCCCCCTAACGGTCGCCCGGAGAGTTGCCCATAGATGACCAGGGCGGCCAGGTACGAACCCGTCACAGTCGGATGAAGTCCGTCTTTTGAGTACAGCTCGATTTTGGGATTGATTCTCCAGGCACTCAACCAGGCTTCGCCCACCGGCAAAACCAGCCCGTCAATATCTTCGGCGGCCTGGCTGTAGGATTGACTGACGCCCGCGAAATCCTGCTCTCGGCTCGACGAAGGCCAGACCATATACAATGCCGGCCTTGCGCCAGTGCGCCGAATTTCTTCAGCAAATCGACGAGCGTACTCGCGAAGCACGGCGCGACCTTCCTTAGAAGCTGAGGGCCCTTGCTGCAGCACCACGTAGTTCCATTTTCCGTTCTTTATCGCTTTGCCCGCGTCTCCTTTGTTCCAATGATCCTCGAGGCTGAAGTCTGCAAACGCGATCATCTTGTAGGCGAGGCGCTGGTCATTCGCTTCGGCCAATGCCTCGACAATGGAGGGAAGATCGTTGAAGTAGGTCAGGCTGTTGCCTACGAATAAGATTCGGAGCGTATCGGCTGGGAGCCGACCGCCGAGACTGCTACTGCGAGGAGGTGTGGCAAACAAAAAGACAATAACCAAAACCATTGAGAGCCAGCCTGAGGTTCTCGTCCGGGAGTTTCTGATTGCAAGAAACAAATTCATGAGAAGGTGTCGCGTGCTGTGATAACGAGCTGCCACGAATTAAGCCTCAAAGGATTTGCAGTTCAGCTTGTCTGAAACGGTTCAACAGTCGAAGATACTCGTCCGCCGTCACACTCGAAAACTCTTCGGGCCTTGTCCACGCCCAGATGATCAACGTTGTCGTGTTGTCTGCTATCGAAGTGATCCGGACCGACGGCGCAGGCTCGCTCAATATCCTCGGGTCATCGGCCAAAGCCGCATTGATTGCGGCGATCGCAATCTCTACGTCGTCCTGTCGTACTTTCAGCGTCAGCTCCAAACGCCGGCGTTGGCTCAACGAATAGTTCACAATCTTCGAACCCCACACCTTTGAGTTCGGCATGATAACCCGGACTCCGTCAGTCGTCGTCATCTGCATGTTCACGATTGTCAATTCTTCGACCACGCCGTGCGCGCCTTCGACTTCGATCAACTCCCCTGCCCGAAAAGGCCGGTAGATCAACAACAACAGGCCGGCTGCAAAGTTCGATAGCGTGTCTCGCAGCCCGAAGCCCAGTATCAAACCGGTGATACCGAGGCCGGCGATAAGCGAGGTTACCGGCACCTCCACCTTTTCGAGCGCGATGAGCGTTGCGGCGATCAGGATCGCCAGAGATATCGAGCGGACGAAGAAGTTCTTGAGTAACACGTCATCGCGTACGCGACTGCGATTGAGAATCGGCGTCATCCACCGTTTGCTGAGCTTCGAAGCGAGCACTCCGATTAGAAAAATGAGCAAGGCGGCGAGCCATTGCAGAGCGTGACTTGATACAAACGTCTTAATGTTATCGAACTGGATCATCGTCAATCCGTTGTTGCTCGGCGGGCCGGGCAATCATCAGGCAAGGTACATTGCCAACCGCGAACCTGCAAGCCGGCGCTACTTGTTGTGAATATCTTGTTGCATGAGAAAGGTATTGAGAATCGAGAGCTGCACTTGGTAGTATTACACCATCTGTATTTCACTTAGTGGGAGACCAATCGCATGATAAGAGTTGCAGTTTGGATGCTTGCCATGCTCGGCGGCGCCGGAGTGGACCACACCAACAACCACTTATTGAGCAACATTGAAGAGGGAAGGGAACAGGTAAAAAAGGAATCAGTTCAATTGATAATGGGCACCGTCGGCACGCGGCGGGTACGAATCGGCCGCCGGCAGTTCAAAGACGTTCCGGTCACCGGCATCGTCGGGCGCGAGATGGCGTTGGCGATCCTGGACACGGACGGTAAGATCCGAATTGCACGAGCAATCAAGCGCGACCCGGGTTTCGAGGTCCTCACTCCTGGTTTCATACTTTCGATGCGGCGCGAGAACGGAATCAATTCCGACATCGCTTGCATAAGTCCGGCAGGCGGAAAGGTTGTAGCAGTCAAGTATCCGGTGTCAAACGAGGGTAATCGCTTCGGGCCAGGCGACCCAGTGATAGAAGCCGTCTACACACCGTACTCGGCCGAGATAAAGACAGAAGAAGTAATCAAGAAAGGCATCGACGTAAAAAACGGATTTATTGAAAAGGCGTATGCTCGACTGCGTGACCGAGGAGTCCAGTCGCGGGCGTTCGCGGGAAGGCGAATCGTCGACGTTATACCCAAAGACATCCTTAGGGTGCTGTTGCTAAACGAGCACATAGATCCAAGCGAATTTAAGAGCGCCGGTGTAACCAAGCCGCTGGCTGAACGAGTGTTGACGGTGATTGCGACAAATCGCGATAAGGCATATGCATACTCGATCAGCCCCGCGGGAGCTCGCGGGCTTGTGCAGATGATACCCTCAACCTACTCGCTTCTTTTGAACAGGTATCCGGCGGCGGGGCTGAAACGTGATTTCCACGCGGCAATGGGAGACCCGATAGGCGCGGTGATGGCTCAGGTGTTGTTATGCGATTCCGATTGGGAATCGATTAGGGCGCGAGTTGACTTGCCGGCAGATCGCGTCGGTCCTTATTTAGCTGCAGCCTACAACGGCGGGGTCGGCCGAGTCTTGTCGGTGCTGTCCCACGATCAAACCGACTGGATGGAAGATCCCGATTCGAACACCCGCCCGACTATGACCGTCTCCAGGAAAGTTGCAGTCAGGGTTCGCTCGCGTAGCGGACGAGTAGCAAGACGCTACGTCGTGAAGAAGTATACACAACCGATCTTCAAGAATGAGACAAGCAAGTACGTTAGCCAGTACCACTGGATCAGCGATTTTCTTGCAGAGCGTTCGAAGCCGAGCACGCGACCGCGTAACATTGAAGTGCGATAGGCTTGTGCTTCGATCTGCCTTAACCGGAACGCTTGGGCCGCCGTTGGAATGGCGGCCTTCGTTTTATGGCTAACGTTCTTTTGCCGGGTAGCATAGACTTTAGCCTGTGTCGTGCGAAATCTCTTCTATGTGATCGGCACACAGAAACTAAAAAAGTCTATGCTACCAGGATTGCGAGAACAGGCGAGAAAAATAAAGAAGGACCGAAGCGATCAGCACAGCCCCCGTTGCCCTGATCATTTCGGCCCTTCCGTTTTGAAGCTCGGTAATAGAGTTGGCAAGGTTGGTGCCAAGGCAAATATCAGATGAGTCCAGCTGTAAACTGTTGATACTTGGTTGAAGACAGTTCTCCCGCCACAGGACCCGAAAGCCAACTCACAGATTCTGTCATCGGATGTTACTGTTTTTGTTATAGCGGCAGCAGATCGGTGCGATTGTAACCGGAAGTTGAACTCACACTCCTATGGAGTGAAACCAACAAGTCCCGGTTCTCATTGCGCCCCAAGTTGGCTAATCGAGTCCCAACTTTGACGAGCGGAGTTTCTTCACGATATGATAAAGCGCTCATGCGGATCGCCCCCATCGTGACGCCGCCTCCCCCGGAGTGCTAGAGCCAATGCAAGAAAGAACGCAGATGAAAGTTCCGATGCTGGATCTGAGTGTCCAGCACCAGACGATCGCGGAAGAGATTCAAGCGGCCGTAGCAGGCGTCCTGAACAGCCAGCAGTTTATTCTTGGGCCTGAGGTGCGCGAGCTTGAGCGGGAGCTGGCGCCTTACTGCCAGTGCGCAGAAGCTGTAGGATGCGCGTCGGGTTCGGATGCCCTTCTACTCGCTCTTATGGCTTGCGGAGTGGGACCCGGCGATGAGGTCATAACAACTCCCTTTAGTTTTTTTGCTACCGTAGGGTCAATCGTGCGGTTGGGAGCCAGGGCAGTCTTCGTCGATATCGATGTCGCGACTTTCAACATCGATGCAAATCTTATCGAGGGCGCAATGACCGAGCGAACGAAAGCCATCATGCCCGTGCATGTCTTCGGGCAATGCGCAGAGATGGACCGCATCAATGAACTTGCCAGGCCCGGCAAGATCGCGGTTATTGAAGATGCCGCTCAGGCTATCGGCGCCGAGTATGGCGAAAGAAGGGCTGGCAGCCTGGGGCTAGTCGGGTGCTTCAGCTTTTACCCGTCGAAGAATCTGGGCGGGGCAGGAGACGGTGGTTTACTTACGACTAATGATCTTGAGCTGGCCGAGAGTCTGAGAACCCTGAGGGCGCATGGGGCCAAGAGAAAGTATCATCACGATCGGGTGGGGATAAACAGCAGGCTGGACTCGTTGCAGGCCGCAATTCTGCGGGTCAAGCTTCGCTATTTGGATCAGTGGGCAAAGACTCGTAGAGCAAATGCGCAAAGATATCGAGGGCTGTTTGACTCAGCCGGATTGGTTTCGAGCGGTGCGGTGCGATTGCCCGGCGAGTCCGCATCGGCACGGCACGTATACAATCAATTCGTTATTCGGGCCCGCGAACGGGACAAGCTAAGAGCGTACCTTGCGGAGCGCGGCGTAGGGACGGAGATTTACTACCCGGTGCCACTTCATATGCAGGCCTGCTTCGAAGACTTGGGTTATCGGGTGGGAGATTTCCCCGAATCAGAGAGGGCAGCCGAAGAGGCGCTGGCGATCCCGATATATCCAGAGCTCGGCGAAACCGCGCAGGGTTACGTGGTCGAGACAATAGGCTCGTTCTATCGGCAGGGTATCGCTTGATGTGCACAGGTGAACTGAAATGCGAGTGCTGATAACAGGCGGAGCAGGATTCTTAGGCTCACATCTGGTCGACCGCCTAATCGCGGACGGACACGACGTGATCGTGTTCGACAACCTGCTTACCGGCCGCGTAGAGAACGTCGAGCATCATCTGGGCAACGAACGCTTCAAGTTTGTCAAACAGGATGTGACCGAGTATTTGCACGTCGCCGGCGAACTCGATGCGGTTGTGCATTTCGCATCCCCTGCGAGCCCGATCGACTATTTGCAGTTACCGATTCAGACGCTGAAGGTTGGCAGTCTTGGAACGCACAAAGCATTGGGCCTGGCGAAGGCAAAGCGCGCGCGGTTCCTGTTGGCGTCGACGTCGGAGGTCTACGGAGATCCGCAGGTGCATCCGCAACCGGAAGAGTACTGGGGACACGTGAATCCCGTCGGGCCACGAGGCGTGTACGATGAAGCAAAGCGCTTCGGCGAAGCGATCACGATGGCTTATCATCGCTATCACGGCGTTGACACCCGCATCGTCAGAATATTCAACACGTACGGCACCAGGATGAGGCCTAATGACGGACGAGTGGTTTCAAACTTTGTGGTTCAGGCGCTCAAAGGCGAACCTCTCACCGTCTACGGAGACGGGGACCAGACGCGCTCCTTCTGCTACGTTAGCGATTTGATCGAAGGTATATTGCGCTTGTTGATGAGTTCCGATGCGCGAGGATCGAAGTCAGCCGGCGGACGGCCGGGCGCAGACGACGATATTCACTTGCCGACAAACATCGGCAACCCCGGTGAGTTCACCGTGATCGAGCTTGCTCGCATGGTGATCAGGTTGACCGGGAGCAAGAGTATCATCGAGCACAGACCCTTGCCGGTGGACGATCCGCGCGTGAGGCAGCCCGACATCAGCCGCGCTGTCAGACTTCTAGGATGGGAGCCGAAGGTAAGCTTGGAAGAGGGGCTCAAGAATACGATCGCATTCTTTGCCAGCATTCTGTAGCGTGCTGATCGAGAGCTGGAGAAAGTCAATGCACATAGCAGTCATCGGCACCGGCTACGTTGGCCTTGTCACAGGTGCGTGCTTTGCCGACTTTGGTATGAGGGTCACCTGTGTGGACAAGGACCGGGACAAGATTCACTCGATTAAAGAGGGCAAGCTGCCGATCTACGAGCCGGGACTTGATGCGCTGGTCTCGAAGAATGTCCGGGAGGGAAGGCTTGACTTCAGCACCGATGTGAAAGAAACAGTCGAGCAATCGCTGGTCGTGTTCCTTGCGGTCGGCACGCCGCCCAGCGGAGACGGGTCGGCCGATATGAGTCAGATCGATGAAGTGGCTTACGAGATAGCAAAGTCACTGAACGGCTATAAAGTAATCGTGACCAAGAGTACGGTACCGGTCGGCGCGGCTTCTCGCATCAAGAAGATCATCGAGGAGAACAGGGCGGCGCCAGGCCGGTTCTCGGTTGCGGCGAACCCTGAATTCTTGAGAGAAGGGGCAGCCATTAGCGACTTCATGCGGCCGGACAGGGTAGTGATTGGTTGCAGAGATGAAGAAGCGGTGGCGATACTGAAAGATATCTACCAGCCGCTGTACCTGCTCGAGACCCCGTTCGTTATCACGACGCCGGAGTCTGCGGAAATGATCAAGTACGCTTCAAATGCATTTCTGGCGACGAAGGTTTCATTCATCAATGAGATATCGAGGCTGTGTGAATTGCTCGGCGCCGATGTCCACGATGTGGCTAAGGGAATGGGGATGGATGTCCGAATCGGGTCTAAGTTCCTCCATCCCGGACCTGGTTTCGGCGGAAGTTGCTTCCCGAAGGATGCAAAGGCGCTCGTGGCGCTAGGACGCAGCGTGAACTATGACGTCCGAATCGTCGATGCTGCGCTGCGCGTTAACGAGTCTCAGAAGAACTCAATCATCGATCGCATCAGGCGTCTATTGCCGCAACTGGGCGGCAAAACGATCGCAATACTAGGATTGGCTTTCAAGCCCGAGACCGACGACATCAGAGAAGCGCCGTCAATCAAGATAATCGAGGACCTGCTCGAGGCGGGAGCCAAGGTTCGAGCTTACGATCCGGCGGCTATGGAGTCCGCGCGCCGGCTGCTAACCGACGTCGAGTATTGCGAGGATGAGTACGAAGCCGCTCGCGGTAGCGATGGCCTGGTCGTTGTTACCGAGTGGAACCAATTTCGGCGGCTCGATATGGATCGACTGAAGCAACTGATGCGCGAGCCAAACATCATAGATCTTAGAAACCTCTACGAGCCTGTGGCGATGCGTTTGGCGGGGTTCAACTATCTGGCGATGGGGCGCAACTGAATTGAGGTCTGTACCGGTTTCAAGGAGATCGCGGTGATGAAACAATGCGGTCGGCTCGACAGATTGCGGCTGGTGACGGTCGTCGCCGGCCTCCTTTTCGCGCTCGTGGTTCCGGTGACCAGCGCGCAGCAGGAGCGAAGCCAGAAGCCGGTTCCTCGAGAAGATGAGCCGATCAAGCTCCACACGACTCTTGTGCAGGTACCTGTCGTCGTTAGCGAGCATGGTGGCCGCTACGTGAGCGATCTAACGCGCGATGACTTCAATATCTTCGAGGATGGCGTCAAGCAGAACCTCGAACTGTTCGGCTCAGTTGAAGAGCCGTTCAGTGTTGCGCTGCTGCTGGACTCGAGCGGCTCAACCGAAGGGGCGCTGGATCAAATCAAGTCGGCAGCAATGGCTTTTCTCGGCAACCTCAGGCCGCACGATCGCGTGATGGTCGCTTCGTTCAATGACAGCGTTGAGGTCATGTGTGAACTAACCAACGATGCGACTCGGCTTGCGGCGGCCGTGCGATCGATCAAATCGGGCGAGTACACCCAGGTTTACGAGGCAGTCTATACGGCGGTATGGGAAAGGCTCCGCGATGTTCCCGGAAGAAAGGCGGTGATCGTTTTCAGCGACGGACTCGACACGGCAAGTAGCGAGATTTCCGAAGAGGACACGCTGGATGCGGTCATTGAGAGCGAGGACATCATCGTTTACCCGATTCGCTACGCCACGCGCGAGGATGTCGAACGCAAGATGGACGCCAGGGTAAGGGGCTTGTTGAATTCGAAAGGGACTTCCGCGGTAGACTCCAAACTCGAGCAAAGCAGGCGAGAGCTGGATCGCGCGTACAGAAGCGCAGACGAGTATCTGCAACGCCTTGCTGATATGTCGGGCGGGATAGTCGAGCGCGCGGATAGACTCGGCGACTTGAAGTCGGCGTTGGGAAGAATAGCCGAAGAACTGCGTCACCAATACCTTCTTGGTTATTACCCGACAAACAAGCAAAAGGACGATCGCGCGCGTAAGATAACGGTACGAGTCTCTCGCCCGAGCGTCACAGTTCGAGCACGCCCGGCATATAGAGTCGCACAGTAGTCAGGTCGCGCGTTGACTTCAAACCAAGCTTTAGGGCCGCCTACGAATGGTCGGCGAATTTATTTATGGCGGGGCTAAAGAACCTTCTGAAGACTATCGAGGATGGCGCATCGCGCGAGGAACCCCTGGCGGTCGTCCGAGTTTTGAACGAGGCTTCAGGCAAGAACGCGACGGTTACGGTTTCTAACGGCGAATTGTCCCCGCCAATAGCGGACCGAGTAATAGCTTCCAAGATACTGGCTTCAGTGGAGAGCGTTAGAGCAAAGGGCGGCGTCGCCGATCTGATCGAGACGCTGGATGAGCAGGGAAGTTCGGTAAGGCTCGTTATCGAGATAGTCAAACCCAAGTTCGAATTGGTGGTATTCGGCGCTGGACACGTTGGCCAGGCCGTTGCACTGATGGGGGCGCTAACCGGATATCAGGTCACTGTTGTAGACGACAGGGAAGAGTTCGCTTCGCGCAGCCGATTGCCTGACCCGAGGATCCGCCCGCTGGTGAGCGATTATGCCAGCGCAACCGAGAAGCTAAAACTCTCACCGAGCACAGCGATTGTGATTGTTACGCGTGGGCATCAGTACGACGAGGTTTGTCTCAAGAACGTCATCCGCTCAAACGCGACGTACATCGGAATGATAGGAAGCCGTAGACGAGTGCTGTCGGTGTTCAAGAAGCTCGCCGGCGAGGGCTTTTCCGAAGAGGCCTTGCAGAGAGTACACGCGCCCATTGGATTGCGGATCGGAGCGATCTCTCCGCAGGAGATAGCCGTGTCGATTCTCGCCGAGATAATTGATCACTTGAACAACCCTGACCACAAAAACAAGGGAGAGAAAAATGCCATTTGAAGGATTGGATGTTTTGGGAGTCGGCGCGCTGCTATCGGATGAGGAGAGACTCGTGCAGTCTGAGGTCAGGAAGTATGTTGAGTCGGAGATTACCCCGATCATAGCCGGGTGTTTCGAAGAAGGAAGGTTTCCGAACGAACTGATACCGAGCCTCGCCGAGCTCGGCGTGTTGGGGGCGAATCTTCCCGAAGATTACGGCTGCGCGGGGATGAACAACGTCGCCTACGGGTTGGTGATGCAGGAACTCGAAGCGGGTGATTCCGGGATCAGGAGCTTCGCTTCGGTCCAGGGCGCGCTCTGTATGTATCCAATATTTCAGTTTGGAAGCGAGGAACAAAAGCGCAAGTGGTTGCCCGAAATGGCTGCCGGCAAGGTAATCGGATGCTTTGGGCTTACAGAGCCGAACTTCGGTTCTGATCCGAGCGGTATGCTGACAAGAGCCAAAAGAGACCGAAACGGCTGGGTGCTCAATGGCTCGAAGGCATGGATAACGAACGGCTCAATGGCGCACATCGCCATCGTGTGGGCCAAGACCGATGAAGATGACCAGATCCGCGGCTTCATAGTTGAGAGAGGCACGAAAGGCTTCAGCACGCGGCAAACTCATCATAAACTAAGCCTGCGCGCGTCTGACACATCGCAACTGTTCTTCGAGGATTGCGTGATTCCTGAGGAGAACATCTTGCAGGGCTCAGGTGGGCTAAAGAGCCCGCTGATGTGCCTGACGCAAGCGCGCTACGGAATAGCGTGGGGCGCGGTGGGCGCCGCGATGTCTTGCTTTGACGTTGCGCTAAAGTACTCAAAGGAGCGGACACAATTCGGGCGCCCGCTCGCTGGGTTTCAACTGACTCAAAAGAAGCTAGCCGAAATGGCGACTGAAATCAGTAAAGCGCAGTTGTTGTGCTTGCACCTGGGGCGGTTGAAGGACGGCGGCAAGATTAAGCCAGTGCACGTATCGATGGGCAAGATGAACAACGTGTCGATCGCTTTGCAGTGTGCGAGAACGGCTCGAGGGATCCTCGGGGCGAACGGCATCACCGGTGAGTATCCGATCATGCGTCACATGTGCAACCTTGAATCGGTTTACACCTACGAAGGCACGCACGAGGTCCACACGCTGGTGCTTGGGCAGCACCTTACAGGCGAAAGCGCATTCCAGTAGATCGCACGCGGCCTATTCCATTACTTTTTGAGGCAAAGCTCGTTCCTACTAGACGCGTATGCAATGGCTTTTCTTATAAACGGAGTCTGCCTCACCAAGCTCATCGCGGCGTCCGTTGAATTGTGTTTCTAGACGTGGCGTATGGTCAAAGCGAAGTAGTAATTGAGCTTGCGGGCGGTACGGAAGTCGTTTCAATTATCACTAAGGATTCCGCTGAAAGGCTAGGGCTTACAGAAGGCAAAGAGGCATATGCAGTTGTCAAAGCTAGTGACGTGATGATAGGCATTGACTAAAGCGAATCACTGCCATTTCTATGTCGCCTCTTTATCGTGCAGCCATTTCGACTCTACACAAGAATAGGTATCAAAATCGGCTTTCTTGTGTAAAGCCAAGGACACCATCGAATTTCGGGGCAGAAATCCCCGCTGGCCTCATAAATCGACTCGGAAGGTGCTTTTGAGGCAAAGCCCGCGTCTACATAATATCTATTATCGGACGCAACGGATCGGTTCTTCTAGGAGATGCCGTACTGATCCCCTTCGAGCTGCACGACTCGACGCTGCAACGCGATGCGGTCGAGAGCGAGGCTCGCTTGACTGGCCAGGGCGACCAATTCCCCAAGTCCCGTCAGTTCAGCGTTGCCGGGATAGTTGTCGCCGTAGATTACGAAGGCCGGAGATTCATTGCAGCTTAACGGCAACACGAAGAAAGTAAGCTCGTGGCCGAAGCCTCCCACGCGACTGAGCAATTCCGAGAACCAATAGCTGTCCGGCTTAGCTCCGACAAACGGCTCGCCTGTCCTCACGACACGAGCAAGAACGCTGTCGCCTTCCAACGGAAGGCAAAGGTCGCGAACCAGTTCATCGGCGCTCTTGCCGTCCGCGCCCTGGTTGAGCCCGAACTGCCCGAGGCCATATAGCTTCGAGTCTTTGATCGCGAACAGAATGCCCCGCGCTGCAAGCTCGCTCGCATACCTCATCAGCAGCAAACTGATCTCAGCTTCAAACGAGTGCTGCTTCATCTCGGCAAGTAATGAGCACAAAAGACTCGATCGATCGTGATTCCCCCGCTTTGGCGCATCGTCATCGTGCCCCATCCGTGTCCCGAACGAGACTTGAGCGTCCCGACGGTTGCCGAGAGGCCGGGTTTCCCGCCCGCCATTCAAACTGAACCAGCCAGAGTCGTCGTGTAGCGCTTCCGTCTCTCGTTCTTTGTATGATTTATCTTGTTCGTGCGCTGCGTGCAACAGAGCCTCGCCGACATCGAGGCCTTCGGCGAGCCGTATGCCCTCTACCGATTGCGGAAGCGTCGCCTCACCCAGCGCTATGCTGAAGCGTCCCTTCTCTATTCTCACGAGCTTTGCTATGACGCGTTGAGTGTGGCGACGGGCAGCGGCGGCCAGTCCGTTCCGTGTGAGAATCCCGCTTTCCACCAACCGTTCGAGGCCGGCATCCTTGTGGTCGCCGCCGGCGGCCAGCGTTCTCAAAGCATCCGCTCCAAGCAACCCTGCAAGCGCCAGACTATCCCTGAGAGTTTCTCCGGGCCGGACTGAGGAATGTGTTATTCGCCCTCCCTCTACTATTATCTTGCCCTCCGACCCCCCGCCTTCAAGAGACACCATTCCCGTTTTTCTGCTCAGCGACAGTATCTGCAAGATGTCTGTTAGAGCGAAGTCGCTCAAGTCCCCAGTTAGCTGCATAGCCGTGCTCAGTGCTCACCCAGGAAATCCTTCACTAACTCCTTCAGCCTCGCCATCGATACGGGCTTGGAGAGATAACCGCTGGCGCCCAGGCTCATCCCCAGTTGGACATCCTCATCAGCGCCCTTGGTGCTGATTATGATAATCGGCAGCTCGCGATGCTTTGGCTCGGCACGCACCGTTCGAATGAATTCCAGGCCGTCCATTCTTGGCATTCGAATATCAGTCAGAACCAGGTCGAAGTTCCGGTTCCTGACTTTGTTCAATGCATCCTCGCCGTCGAAGGCTTCGGTTATGTTTGCCTGAGTAATGCCCTCGACTCTTGTCAGGGTCATACAGAGGAGCTGTCGCATGGTCGCCGAATCATCGACCACCAGCAGAGACTTGTCAGCCATTGGCGCCTCCTTGTGGCACTCGCAACAAACTCATGAATCCTTCAATTGTGCGAAGCTTTCTATCGGCCATCGAGTAGAGCCTCGAGCTGATGAGCGCACTCGCGGCGTGGCCGGCTAGCAACTCCATTAGCTGATGATCCAGCTCGGTAAGTCCCCTCTTGTGAGACAGCAGTTGGTAAATCGTTATCAAACCGACGACGCGCTCCTTTATCTTCAGCGGTACGCAGGCGCGAGGCCCGTCCCCTTCGCCTTCGCTGAAATACGGCTCTCCCGTAAGAGCGACGACACCTTCGATGCCTTCACCGAGAGTAACCTGCGCCTTGTCCGGCCGGCCGCCGGTATCGCCCTCGTAGCCCGCCCGCACGAGTTCATGAGTCTCATCATCGACAACAAAGAGACCGAAATCCTCAGAGCCGATCATGTTGAGCAGGATTTCCTTGATGCACTCCAGAACCTCGGCCGAGTCCAGCGTCGAGTGCAGTCGATGGCTGGCAACGTACAGATTCGCGAGGCTCTCGTTCTGCTCTTCCACCTGAACGTATCTTTGCGCGAAGTCTTTGTTCTCGGCTTCGACCTGTTGAAACCTGCGATCGAGGAATTCGAGCTTTTGCGCCATCTGGCCGTTTTCGAGTCTCAATCGCTCGACTTCGTTCATCAGCGCGTCCGACGAGTTCATCTGGTCCGCCTCCAACTGGACCACGCGGTAGCGGAGTCGCTCATTCTCACACATTAATTCTTCGGTGAATGCCCTTCCCTTTCTGAGCATGTCCACCAGCTCTTCGCTCTTGTTGAAGAGGTTCAAGATCTCTGCGGGCTCTTGTGCCATGTCAGCGCTCCCTCAATCCAAATCCTGAATTGTAATGTTGACTCGCACTTCACCGTAGGCGGTAGCTATTGGCGCAACCAGGGTCTCGAAGCATTGATCGTAGCTGACAAGATTCGCGCCCGTTATCACCGTCGGTGGGCTCATTCTGAGTCTGGTGCCGCCCTCGTTGATCTTCGATATGGCGCGACCGATCGCCATCGAAGCGAGCTCCGCTATTGAGCTGCGAACCAGCGGCGTCATTCCCGGCGACGGTTCTCCGAGCATGTGTCCGGCGAGCTGCACCGCCGTGAACAGATCCATATCGAAGATGACGCGTCCTTGCGCTTCGCCGGCGAGTCCGATGATCGCCATGACCTCTCTGCCGGCCACCGGGCTTGGTTTCATAGAAATTGAAGGGACATCAACCGTCGGCCCAATCAACTCCCGAAACACCACGGTGGTCGAGTCGACGAATATTTTTACGAAGTCTAGTCTCATATCACTCCCCTGGCACGATTGTCGGGAGCCGAGGACAGGACGTTCTCAATCGCCTTTCTTAGCTCTTCGGTAGTGACGGGCTTGGGGAGGAACCACTTTGCGCCTGCAGACATTGCCTCGGCCACCTTTTCTGTGTAGCTTACCGAGCTGATCATTATGACCCTTGCTTTCGGGTCTTCGTCGCATATTCTCTTAACGGTTTCGACGCCCTCCAGGCCCGGCATGACGATGTCCATCAGCACAATATCCGGTCTGAGGCGGCTGTATTCTCTTATGGCCTCGGTGCCGTTGGCGGCTTCACTGGCGATGACGTTCTCGAAGGAATCCATCATTCGCCTCAGGTGAAATCGCATAAACGCCGAATCGTCCACGATCAAACACGTGAGGGGCGGTTTCGCGATTGCTGTTTCTTCGTCACTTACATGCATAGACTTTCTCCACCTCGACAAGCTGTCCCGCCTGACTCGTGAGATATGACGCCATCTCGGCGAGCGGCACGATCTTGTTTGCGTAACCTCTTTCCACTGCGATTCTAGGCATCCCATAGACCGCGCAGCTTTCCTTATCCTGCGCGATAGTCTGTCCCCCGGCTTGCTTGATCTCTCCCAGTCCCAGCGCTCCGTCGCTGCCCATTCCTGTCATTATGATTCCTGTAGCCATTGGCCCATACTCCGCTGCAACAGACCGGAACAAGACGTCAACGGATGGCTTGTGGCCGTTCACCTGAGCGCCTCCCTCCAGCAACACCTGGCATCCGGCCGGCGTTTTCCGGACTTTCATATGCATATTGCCTGGCGCAATCAACGCCTTTCCGGGGAGAGCCAGATCGCCCGATTCCGCTTCTTTCACCTCCAGGTCGCAAATCTCGTTGAGCCAGTGAGCGAGCATCGCAGTGAAGCTCTCCGGCATGTGCTGCACGATCACGATGCCCGCGTCGAAGTCTGCCGGGATTCGCGGCAATAAGTATCGCAAAGCGTGCGGCCCGCCCGACGAAGCGCCTATCGCAACGATCCTTCCGGCTCCCCTGCCCCGTCCTTCAACCCGAGGCTTTTTCTTGACCAGTGGTCCGGGCAAAGAGCCGCCCAGCGCCGCTACGTTCGTTCGCGCGGCGGCCTTGATCTTCGACACAAGCTCCTCTGCCATCTCCGGCAGCCGGGCCGTGCCTGAAGGCTTGCAGACGAAGTCCACTGCTCCCTTCTCGAGCGCCTGCATAGTCAGAGCTGCCCCCCGCGTGGTCAGCGAGCTGAGCATAATCACAGGAGTGCGATGCTTTGAAACGAGTTCCCCGAGCGCGGTCAGTCCGTCCATTCGCGGCATATCCACATCCAGCGTCACCACGTCCGGCTTCAGTTGTTCAACCTTGGTTAACGCGAAGCAGCCGTCAATCGCAGTCGCGATCACCTCGATCTCAGGATCTCCCTCCAATAGCTTCGAGATGAGCTTGCGCATCAAGGCGGAGTCGTCTACTACCAACACGCGAATCTTTTTTCGCTCAGACGGCATAAGCCTCCCTGCTGTTCCCTTTCCCTCGTTCGTACTTCACTGCCTTGCGGAAGACCATCTCCGCGTCCATTATCAGCACAACTCGTCCATCACCCAGCACTGAGGCGCCAGACAGCGCTTCGTTCTGCACCCAGTGGCTGTCGAGCGGCTTTATCATCAGTTCCTGCTCGCCTATCAGTTCGTCCGCCACAACGCCGTACCTCTTGTCAGCGGTTGCCAGGACGACTATAAAGAATTGCTCTGCTTCGCTTCTAAGAGCGGCGCCGCTGCCGCCTTTGCGCCTGTCAAACGAGAGCACAACGCCTGGCCGAACCATCGATACGAAGCGATCGCGCAGTCTATAGTTTTCGACTCCGTCCAGATAAACAATGTCAGAGCTTTCTGCTCGCGCTATCTCGCTGACCGAGAGCAGCGGCAACGCGAAGAGCTGCCCGGCAGCCTTGAATAGCAACGCCTTTATGATCGCCAGTGTGAGCGGCATCCGAAGAGTGAAACACGTGCCGGCGCCAGCCTCACTCCTTACGGTCACGCTCCCGCGTAACTGCTCGATGGCCGACTTCACGGCAGCGGTCCCAATGCCTCGTCCGGACAATCGAGTGACACTTTTGGCCGTGGACACCCCTTCGAGGAAGATCAACTCCATTGCATCTTCGTCGGAAAGCCGGGCGGCATCCTGGCTTGTTATCGCTCCTGCTTCGATCGCCCTCGCTCTGACGATGGCCGGATCGATACCGGCGCCGTCGTCGCTGACTTCGATGATGATGTAGTTCCCTTCATGGTAGGCGCGCATCCCGATGCGACCGGCCGCCGGCTTACCGGCATTTCGCCGAGCGGCCGTCGTTTCAAGCCCGTGATCGACCGCATTGCGTAGGAGATGTAACAACGGCTCGTACAGCAGATCCACCAACGCGCGATCAAGCTCCGTCTCGCCCCCGCTTATCTGAAGCTCGACTTCCTTTCCGCGTTCAGCCGCTAGCTCGCGCATAGGTCTCGCGAATCTGCGGAATACGTGGTCGATGGTAACCATTCGCATCTTCAGTACGCTCTTTTGCAAATCGGCAATCAGTTTGCCCATGTGTGAGCTGGCGCCGCTGAACCGGCTAACAATTTCGTTTCGAGGAAGCGCCAGTTCGAGTTCAGGACGGAGCTGACCGATGACTGAACGCGCGATCACCATCTCACCGGCAAGGTTCAACAGGGTGTCTATTTTCGCCGCCTCAACGCGGACGTAGACGCGGCGATTCCTGGTCGCGGCCTGGCTCTCGACGCGAATCGAAGCTTCTGACCGGTGCCGTGGTTCGACCTGTTGATGATCATCTGGCTGCGTCGAAGGAAACTCCCCACTTGTCTGAATCGCTCCGAGCGCTTCAACCATCTTGTTCGCAGTTTCAGCCGGGATATCGCCCACTTCACTGCCGTCAATTGCGGCCTTCACCGCATCGAGGCTATTGAGGATCGCATCCACCGAGCGACGATCAAACGCAATCTTTCCGCTGAGTACCGCGTCGAACACGTCTTCGATCTTGTGGGCTACTTGTGTCACGCCTTCGAGATCTATGCAGGCCGAATCGCCCTTCAGCGTGTGCGCCCCTCTTCGTAGCCGCGTCATCGCTTCGGCGTCGTCACCGGCCGACTCCAGAGTAAGCAGATCGTGCCCCATCTCTTCCAGAATCTGAAGCGACTGGTCGCGAAACACCCCGAGCAACTGATCGAGTTCTGCTTTGGTCAGATCATCCATCTCGAACACATTCCTATCGCCTTATCCTTCGAGCCTGTAGGCGATGCCCTTGTTGCGATGCACCATTGCGAATCTGGTTGATAAGCCCTGAAGGCTTTCCGCGTGCCCCAGGAACAGGAAACCGCCCGGCACCAGGCAATTCGCAAATCGATTGACCAGCCTGCGCTGCTCTTCGGCGTCGAAGTAAATCATCACATTTCGGCAAAAGACTATGTCGAGTCCGCGAAGCCCGTTGTCGTTCTTCAGGTTGTGATAGTCGAATATCACGCGCTTCCTGACTGCCTCGCTCATCACGTAGTGCCCGTTCTCCTGCCGAAAGTATTTCGCAACAGAGTCCGGATCGACTCCCCTCAACTGGTCGGCGCGATACAAGCCGCACTGCGCCCGCTCGAGCGCGGTGAATGACAGGTCCGACGCAAAGACGCGAATGGCCCACGAGTCTCGATCGGGCAATGTTTCCAGCAGCGTCATTACTGCGCTATAGGGCTCCTGTCCTGTCGAGCACCCAGCGCTCCACACGCGCAGAAGGCGGGTCGCGCTCTTCTCTTTCTTCGAGACAATCTCGGGCAGCACTACCTCTCGCAATAAGTCGAACTGCGGCTGGTTTCTAAAGAACGAGGTCTCGCAGATCATCAGTGAGTCCAGAAGCGCGAGCAGCTCCTGCGACCTGCCCTGCGGCGCGGTGATCATGCAGTAGTATTCATACCCGCTCGTAACCCCGAGTTGATCCATTCGGCGTCTTAACCTGGATTCCAGAAACGATCGTTTCTCGACACCGAGGCTGACACCACACTGCTCGTAGATAAGGTCCCTGAACAGCCTGAACTCGCTGTCAGACAAAATGTTCAGGCTGAGCGGCCCCGAGTCGAACTGTTGCATGTACCCCGGTGTCATAACGTGCGATGAATTGCTCATACTCAAAACGATGACGCGGTTGCGAGCTGCTCTCTTCTACGGGACAAGAATTCAATTACTACGTCCAGTTCGGCAACGATCTCATCGGATAGGGCCTTTCTCAGATCAATCAGCGTGATGAATCTATCGTTGATCTTGACCACGCCCTCGACGTAGCCGGCGCCGATCTCCGAAATAAGGTCGGGCACGGGCTCAAGCATTTCGTCGCTAACCCGTATCACCTCGGATGCGCCGTCGACTATTAATCCCGCCGTCCGGCCGTCGAGCTTCGCGATGATTATCCGCTGGTCCGTGGGTATTGGCGTTTCGAGAGCGCGAAGCCGCTTTCTGAAGTCAAGTACAGGCACGAGGTTCCCTCTGAGATTCATTACACCTTCGACATAACGCTCGGTCTCGGGGACTGGCGTTATCTCGCGCATCAGCACAACCTCGCTGGTGAGCATGATGTCAACGGCGAATTCTTCTCCGCCGACTTTGAACACCACCAATTGTCGTCTTGCTGGCAAAGCCGCCTCCGTGCTCGCTTCCTGACCGCCTCGCTCAGTCGCCGTGTGGATAGCGTGCGATTGTGGTCCCGTTTCCACGGTTCCCTGACGAGCCGGGCAGATCGTACGAAAACGGGTGAATATAGTCGTCCTTCACTTTGAACTGCGAGATTGCCTTGTTCAGCCGGTCTGCGAGCCCCACCATTCCCTCGATCGTTTGCGCGGTTTGGTGAGCGCCGGCGGATGTTTCAAGCGTAATGCTCGATATGGTCTGCATCGCTCCGGCCACATTGCTCGTCACCCGCGCCTGTTCTTCCGATGCCGCTGAGATTTCCTCGATCAGCTCCGATGACTGGCGCACGGCCTCTGAGATTTCTCGAAGCGCGGTGCTTGCCTCGCAGGCAAGGTAGCTCCCGCCCCGGACCTCTTTCATCCCGGCCTCCATGGCAGTGAGCGCTTCCGAGGTCTCGTTTTGAATCGACTTGATGAGGTTCCCTACATCGCGGGTGGCGCGCGCCGATCTTTCTGCCAGTTTTCTGATCTCGTCCGCCACAACGCTAAACCCCAGGCCGGCCTCTCCAGCATGTGCCGCTTCGATTGCGGCATTCAGCGCGAGCAGATTGGTTTGGGCGGCGATCTCGTCGATCAAGTCGATGATCTCCGATATCTCGGAACTGCGAATGCCGAGCAGCCGCATCTTCTCCGCCGTTTGCTGGACGGCGGAATCGATCCTCGACATTGCTTCCGATGTGTCGCGAACGGATTTGTCTCCGTGTTCGGCCTTATCGAGTGCGCGGCGCGCCGCGTCAGCCGAAGCATCTGCATTCTTCGAAACCTGATTCATCGACGCCGCCATCTCTTCCACTGCGCTTGATGTATTGGTTATTTCGTCCGCTTGTCGTTGCGACCCGACCGCGATTTGCTCTGCCGCGGCTAGTATCTCCGTCGCGCTCGACGAGACAGAGAGCCCGATCTGTTTGACTTCGGTAAGCATAAGGCTGAAATCGTCGAGCATTTTGTTTACAGACTGGATGACTCTTCCGAGGGTGTTGTCGGTTTCACCGCCGCGTTTTGTCAGATCACCTTCGGACACCGAAGAGACCATAGTCAGAAACTCTTTGAGGTTGCGCTCGAGGCTTTCTTCGGCCAGTCGTCTTGCGGTTACGTCACGTTTGATTCCGCGAAAGCCGTCGGGCTTGCCCGAAGCATCGCGCTTGAGAGAAACGGAAGACTCAACGACTCTCTTCGTTCCGTCTTTCGCGACTACCTCATAGGAGAAGCCGCGGGTGGCTTCCCCGGTTCGAGCTACCCTGCTGAACTCTTGATAGACCTGCTGGGCAACGTCGGGATCCATGAACTGGCGGTTGTTCATTCCCATCAACTCTTCGGCCTCATACCCGAGCATCTTGCATACTGGGCCATTGAAAAAAGTGAAGTTGCCTCTGAGATCAACTTCGAAGTATCCGTCTTCGATGCTTTCGAGGATGGTCCGATACTTTTCCTCGCTTTGTCTCAGCGCTTCTTCAGCGCGCCTGCGATTGAGCGCGCTGGCGATATGCTGCGAGACGAAGGTCAAGACATCCTTCTCGGTCTCACCAAACCTAACGCTCTCTGTGTAACTCTGGACCGCGAGAACACCTAGCGTTTCGTCCCCTGCTTTGAGGGGAATGCCCAGCCAGGCGACGGGAAGCGTTCCGATGACCTCGATTTCACCAGTCCCTATCATCGCCTGCAAGTTTTCGCGCGGAGCCAGTAGCGCCGCCCCGGTGCGCAACACGTGTTCGGTCATCCCCCTCCTGAGCTTTCGCGGTTGAGGCGGGTCGTCGACTTCATCAACGTAATAGGGAAAGCTCACCATATGAGCTGCTTCATCGTAAAGCGCAATGAAAAAGTTTCCGGCATACATTAGCTCCCCAACGATACGGTGGACTGCCTTGAAGAAAGCCTGCATATCATCTGTCGAGCTGGTCATCTCAGCAACACGGTAGAGCGCCGACTGGAGCAATTCTGCGCGTTTGCGCTCCGTAATGTCCGTGTGAATCTCAATGTGGCCTGTCACTCGACCGCTCTCATCTTTTATCGCGTCGGAACGCAAGGCCACAGGTATGATCCTGCCGCTTCGAGCGCGCATCTCGATCTCTCCCGACCAGGATGCGCCGTTACTGACGGCTTCAGAGACCTCTCGCGCAACGCCGGGATCGACGTAGAGGAGTGCTTTGCTGGCCGCGGCATCCAGCTCTTGGACGTTGTAGCCGAAAAGCTCGGTGAACTTCTTGTTGTAGTAGGTGCCCTCGGTGGTGGAGTCGGCGACAGCAATTGCGTCCCCCGAGCCTTCGACCGCCTTAATGATCGCGAGAAGCGATTGTTTTTGCCCCGCCTCAGAGCGCGCTGTCTCGCTCATTCGGTCCATCATCGCATTAAAGCTTCGCGCCAGCTCTTCGAACACCGGACTGGTAAAAGCATCTACGCGGACATCGAGGTTTCCAGCCGATGCTTCTCTAGTTGCGTGACTGAACTTCTCCAGACTGCTTGTGATGCGCCTCGCGACTACGAGACCGGCTACAAACACCGTCACAAGTGAAAGGAGAGCCGCCGTCGCAGCATTGACCGTCGAGGCCCTTGATAGTAGAGCACTCGGTTCTGCGGCCGAGCCTTCGAAACTCAGATAAGTAGACACGTATGCGGCCGCGCCGAACAGAAACGCCAGCGTCACCGCTAAGCCCCCTAGCTTGACGTCCAGGGCCTTCAGACCAACCTTGCCGAGTGTCGAGCGAGCATCAAGACCATGGGGAGGCGCACTGTGCCGTTTTTGATTTGAATCCATTTGCGTTACTCTTCTTTTTTTTCGCCCGATTTGAGGCGGGAAAGAGAAGCATGTTTCGAGTTAAGCCGCTAAACGCACACGCGCTGCGTGCCGGCCAAACCGAGATCGTCTCGAAGAGAATGCGAAAGGGGCAACGTGCGAGGCGAACACTAACTCAAAGAGGAGCCTCGACCAACTTTGGGTGAAATTTCTTGAAGGGGCAACGGTGGGAGCAACAAATCGAGATGCGCGTCAGATGGCCTTTATTATGCCTATTGCGGGGACGCAGTCAATACAATTCTATCGGGACTTTGTGCCTGCTTACCTGTATGGATGACTACCTCCGGATTTCCCAGCCCTTCCCGCGTCAGTGTGACGAGTAGCTACGGCTCACCCATTAGACTCTTCCAGCCTTCAAAGCTTCTGATCTTTAGACAATAGTTCTCTTTTTTTTCGTCGCCGATTGTGCTCGTGGGCTTCGCAGCGTAGTTGTGCCCTGGATAAACAAGCGTTTCCTCTGGGAGTTTGGCCAGGACCTGCGTCAGCGAATGGTACATGTCCTCGGGGTTGCCGCCAGGAAGATCGACACGTCCGCATCCCCCGATGAACAAGGTATCGCCCGAGATCAGCGCAGAAGCCGCGAGAAAGCACTGGCTGCCGGGCGTGTGCCCGGGTGTATGAAGTAACTTCACTTTGACGTTGCCGATGGAGATATCATCGCCACCGTGGTGCTTTTCAAGGTCGGAATCGGAAAGACCGGTGACTGTTTTTACCCCTTCACTCTCCACTTCGTTTACGTGAACCTTGACTGGCCGCATCGCGATGAAATCGGCAAGGCCGGCGATGTCGTGGCCGAAGATATTTCCGCCTACGTGGTCGGGATGGTAATGCGTCACCAGGGCCCCATCCAGTCCCATGCCTTCGTAGTCGGCGAACTCTATGATACCCGGAATGTCCCAGGCGGGGTCCACAACCATGGACACCTTCAGCTCATCGTCTCCGACAAGGTAGACGAAGTTGGCCATCTGCGAAGCGAAATAGTCCGCTCTCGCAAAATCGCGGCCTGCGAGAAGCTGTCTAATGTATAAGCCCATGGTTTACTTCCGTCTCAGATCATTGTCGGAACGGTCAATCGGTCTTCCTTGAAAAGAAGGTCCGGCTTAGGGTAAAAAGGGTGCATATGACTAACGGACGACTAGAATGTCGCATCTTGCTTTTCATGTTGCTGCTCAGCACGCTCTTCGCGGCCGCTTCCTGCGCGACTAACGAGTCGAAGGCCAAGAAGGTGATTCAAGAATACTTAAAACCCCACGGAGTCACCGATGTCAACGTGGATCTCTTTTACACCAATCCAAACCTTCCCGACAAAGCGTACACCAGCGCCACCGTGGTCTATAGCTTCGCGAGCACCGAAGGAAAGCCGCAGCGCGAGTTTCTCGGTTTTATTCTGACGCGAGCGGGCAATGAGTGGCGGGTGGAGAGCATTACGGGTTATACGAAAGAGCAAAAGGAGGCCGCCGGGTATCTTGCCGGCGGTAAGTGATCCCCAGCTATCACTTCCGGTCTTGCCCGCTTGTCTTCTCACCGTACTGTGGGCCGTACCATGCGAGTTCCCTGTTGTACCCCGCTTCCCCCCGTTCAAACCGCTCCGACCCAGCTCCAGCCCCATAGTACCCCGAGTGTGGGAGCGGCCCGTAGGACTCTCCTGGCTCATCCGCTGGCTTGGGCCGGCTACGATACGGTTTCTCGTATCCGCCGCCGATGCCGTAACCTCTCGCGCGCGGTTCGAGGCTCCGAGATGGATGTAAGCCAGATGAAGTGCGCTTTTCAGCCTCATCTCTCGTTGGCGGCTGTTTCGAAGTTATCTCGTCTGTCATTGGGCCATCTCAAAACAATGGGCATCGAAGCTCATACTGGCCACGCTGTGGCCCGCGCTGTACCTTCTGTCACCGCGTCGTCCATCTCTTCTTCTTCCTCGCTTCGCAGCCGGCCGGCATAACCATATTGGCGTAGGCGGCGATAGAGCGTGCGCCGATCTATTCCGAGCACTCTTGAAGTTTTGATTTGATGACCGCCCATCTTCTCGAGCACTCGGATGATGTAGCGGCGTTCAACCTCGGCGAGCGAGACGCCGTCAAGCGTTGCTTCATGCACTATGTCGCGCTCAGGCGCAGTGACGCTGACGGGCAAGTCCTCGGGCAACAGAATCTCGCCGCTTCCCATCGTGAGCGCGTGCTCGACCGCGTTCTCCAGTTCTCTAACGTTGCCAGGCCATTCGTGAGTCATCAGAACTCGCATCGCCTCATTCGCAAACCGGCTGGTAGGCTCGCTGTGCTGAAGCGCGAACTTCTGCAAGAAGTGGTGGAGGAGAAGCGGAATGTCTTCACGGCGGTCCTTCAAGTCTGGGAGTCGCACTGGCACGACGTTGAGGCGGTAAAATAGATCCTGACGAAACTCGCCGCGTTTGACTACTTCTTCAAGCTCCTCGTTGCTGGCAGACACGAGTCTAATATCAATCTGGATGTTCTCACGCCCGCCAACCCTCCTTACGACACGCTCCTGCAAGACTCGCAAAAGTTTCACTTGAAGACTCGGCGAAAGCGTGTTGATCTCATCCAGGAATACGGTGCCGCCCTGCGCTTCTTCAATCAAACCACGTCTGGTCTCGTGTGCTCCGGTGAAGGCGCCTTTTTGATGGCCGAACAATTCAGACTCAAGCAGGGTGTCGGGGATCGCGGAGCAGTTTATGGGCATGAACGGAGCGTCCCGGCGATCCGAGTTGTAGTGAATCGCACGCGCGACCAGCTCCTTTCCGGTTCCAGTGGACCCGGTTATCAAAGCGGAAGCGTCTCGACGGGCAGCAATTCGCTTTATCACTTCGAAAAGCTGCTGCATAGGTTTGCTGCGGCCAACGATGTTGGAGAAGTTGTATCGCCCCCGCACCTCGGCTCGAAGCTCTTTCACTTCGCGACGGAGGCTGCGCCGCTCCAAAGCCTTCTCGACTGTGATGCCTAGTTCGTCGAGCTGAAAGGGCTTGCCGATATAATCTTCGGCGCCGAGCTTCATGGCTTCGACTGCCGAGGAGATTGAGCTGAAGGCAGTCATGATGACGACGGCCACTTCGGGCCAATCGACCCGAATTCTCGCCAGTAATTCGAGTCCGCTCATCCCGGGCAGCTTGATGTCCGTTATGACGAGCGCGTAATCCTGTTCCTGAAGGCGAGCTACGGCGTGTTCGCCATCCTGAGCCGTATCCACGGTGTACGCTTTTTCCGAAAAGAACGATGTGAGAAGCTCGCACATTGGAGCTTCATCTTCGACAATTAAGATACGCTGATTAATGTCCCTCATGACTTACAGTACCGAGTTTCGACTATGCCGGGCTACCAGGATTCACAGGCAAATAGATCACAAGCGAGATGCCTCGTTCCCCCGACCCGCTGAAAGCTACTCTCGCGCCCGCCGCGTTCAGTACCTCCTTTGCAAGCGATAGGCCGACACCTACAGTTGCTGCTTCACTCTGCGCGCCAAGGAAACAGCCAAGAGATTGTGAGAAGTCGTGCCCGACTCCGCCGGCCTCGGTTCCCGCCAACGCCACGGCCAGAAATCCGGGCCTCTCAGGGGCTTCATCAACTACCACCTCAAGCCTGCCTCCGGGTCCGACTTCCTGACCGGCGTTAAGCAAGAGGTTGAAGAACGCCTGCCTCAACTGCGGCGCTTCTCCATATACCAGCGGAGGGCTTATTCTGCAAGTGAGGCCAGCTTTCACCTTTGTCTTGTGTAGATAGTGCCCCACCAGGGTGAGCGCGTCCGACAGCAAGGTGTTGATCTCAATTGCGTCGGCCCGGCCTTGCGGAGGGTGCGCAAGATCGAGCGCTTGTCCGACCATTGATGCTATACGCCTGGTTTGATTAAGTATGGCCGAGAGTTCCTTGTAGTTTTGACCGTCCGGTTTCGTTCGCATCAGTAGGAACTCGGTGTAGCCCGATATGACGTTGAGGGGAGTGCCAATATCATGCGCAATTCCAGAGAGTATTTGACCCAAGCTAGCATACCGCTCTGCCTTCAGTAACTGTTGCTGTGCGCGGCGTTCACCGGTAACGTCGCGCAGCAATCTTATAAATCCACACGTGCCGCCGCGTTCGTCAAGTAGCGGCTCGATGGTCACGAACAGTATTCTCCCGGACAAGTTCACTTCACCGTCTAGTTTGACCACCGACCCTGTCGCTAGAACTTGCTCGTGTGGGCAAGTCGAATGTTCCCCATGAAAGGCTTGCTGGCAACTAGAGCCCTTCAGTTCAGAAAACGACTTGGAGTATATGTCGCAAAGGTTCTTGTTCACCCACAGGATTTCACCGGTTGCCGAGTGGACGCTAATGCCCTCAGAGACTGCGTCAAGGACAGTGGTCAACAGATACTCCACCGGAGATCCGGGAGTGCCGTTCGCGGAAGTCGAGCCCATACGATCTACGGTTGAGTTGTCTATACCAGTTGGCATGCTTAGCCGGACGGATTCAAATACAGGTCTGCTTGTGAATCCCCAGAAAGTAAACCTATCGCGCTCTGTACAGTGCTCCAGATTGGGAAGTAAAAAGTATAGCACCGCTTTGCTGCAACGTGAGGTAGCCGCCACAAATCAAAAGGGAGGGCCAGTGGTAGGCCCCCCCTTTGTCTCGAACGCTAGTCACAGGGCGCGCTGTCTGAGTCAAGGCACTGCATTCAGCGCTTGACGTTGCTTGGTCTGCGGATAGAAGGCGCGGGCGTACTGAGCGCCGCGGCCGTTGGCAGAAGCGCTTGTAGGATTGCGCCGCCAGACTGACTCTGTAAGTCTGGCATTTTCCCGACGACCAGCGAACCCGGAGAGGCCATTCGTATTCCGGCTTCATCCAATGTGAATGAGCTTATCGCCACAATGCTGGTACGGTCCGCATAATAGTCCAGCCGATCAACTCTGGATCCAATTGGCCCGACCAATTGCGGCTTAGAGTCTTGCAAGTCGCCCGCAACGCCGACGGAATATAGGTTCCCCGAATAAGTGGCAATCAGCCACTCCGAATTCTGCCCGCTAACGAAGTTGGAAAGCCCACCTTCGTCTTTGAAGTCCTCGGTGAACGAGTTAGCGGATGTGACTTTGTTCTTCTTTCCTAACCTGGCCATAGCCAGCACCGCAAGCTCGGATGTTATGTGTAGGTTAGTAGGACGACGGATACCCGGACCTTTTGCGTTAGTCGGCCTCCTGATTTGGACTGTATAGCCAGGCTTGACTATTCCAACGACTCGCTTCGATGAATCGTACTGGATCAAAAGAGGACTCGCATCGCTCTCGGAGTAGTGCGCCAGTTCCGGGAACGAGTATAGCCGCTTAACCGTCGCAATCTTGTCGTCGCCTTCAAGATCAACCGCGCACAGCGAGCCGTCACTTGTCGCGAACAATGCAAACTCTGAATCCGCGTGAGAAACAATCGCGATATTGCTGCCGTCGGCCAGTGCTGTTCCGGCAGGAAACTGATCGGGCATTGTTCGCTTCAGCGGATCGAATGTACCGTACACGCCGAGCCCGTAGAATGATATCTCGGATGAAACCGTGGTAACGGTGTCCTCTCCAACGGACCTCCGATTCTGGCAAACGCTCACAACATTGGTGGCCGCATCAACGTTAAGGAACGAGATGCTATCGTCCGGGCCGTACGCATCAGGTTGCACTATCGCAACACTGTATAGATACCCCTGTGCAAGATTATATGAGAACAGTGAAGCTCCGTTGGTGAACACCAACGTGTCGCCGTTCCCGTTCAATGCGAAGTCCAACGGCGCTTCACTGGTGTGTTCAGTCGATACCCCCGGGATGTCAAACGTCACCACGTTAGAATCGAGAACGGGCTTGCCGGTTTCATCCAAACTAAAGTGCACGTAGGCGATCACATCAATTGGCGTGACCTCGCCGTCCTTCTCTTCGAACCTTGTGCCCCTTACATAAACGGTGCTGCTGGGCGGATCGAATAGGACTCTCGTTGGAAAGTAGACTGTGTTGGGCGCACCAGGCTCTGAATCCCGCGACGACGTGATTTTCTTTGAGAGCGGGGGCGCATCCGGCTTCTTCGTGTCGATCACATAAAGGGAATGATTGTCGAGTTGCGAAACGTCAAGGTCCCCATTTTCCGCAAGCCCCTTCGAAGGCCAGAAGGGAGCTATGACGACGTATCTACCAAAGGCCAGAA
The DNA here is from genome assembly GCA_038040445.1 of Acidobacteriota bacterium. Classification (NCBI taxonomy): domain Bacteria; kingdom Pseudomonadati; phylum Acidobacteriota; class Blastocatellia; genus Candidatus Onstottus; species Candidatus Onstottus frigus. The sequence goes on from JBBPIG010000001.1 coordinate 259,437, forward strand.
TGGTATTATTGGTTGCGCCGGTGACTCCGCCAAGATCAACGGAATAGACGTTTGTGGAGGACGCCTGGGGTGAGTAGCTAACGGCGCCATACGCCAACAAGAGGGCTAAGAAAACAACAACTATGCGCATCCCTCTCATCTTGCTGAACAGTCCACTTGTATTCATGCTATACCTCACTCCACGGTGCAATCCCGTCACGTCCGTTGCGCTCCCAAAATTCAATTTGCGCCGGTCGCGGCTCTTAAGACCTGAGTCCTGTCTGTGTCTAGGAGCGGTCAGGGGTTGCCACTTCTAATCTAGTCCTGCTGAAAAGGCGAAACAATACACCGCTGCTGTCGGTCAGACTGCGATAATATTTTCAAAGGTACCGTCGTGTCAAGCGTTTTTCGAAGCATTTTCAAGAGTTACCGTTCTTTGGACCGCTCCTCCAACGACGACGGGTGGCCTAAGCCGGAACCTCCTTTTGAATTCCGAGCTGTGCAAGCTTAAGCCGCAGCCCTCTCCGCGACAGCCCGAGGTCGATGGCGGTGCGAGAGAGATTGTTTCTGTTGCGGACCAACGCTTCTTGGATAAGTTGGCGCTCGAGCACCGCTGTCGCTTGCTTAAGTTTTAACCGGGTGCCTTCAGCTGGCTGATCCCTAAGCCCGCTACCATTAGTTCCCCGGCCTTGCCTATTGTTGCCAACTACGGATGGAGTCCGCTCGGCGCCCCATCGTGACCGGTCGGAACCAGCTTGCTTGCGCGGGTGGATCACTTCGGGCGACAGGTCTTCAGTCGATATGCGCGCCCCATCCATCGCATACGCCACGACCCTCTCTATTTCGTTTCTTAGTTGGCGCACGTTCCCTGGCCAGTCATGTTCGGTGAGCGCGTCGATTGCCTCCTGAGTCATGGTGAGGGGCTGCTTGCCCGCTCGAGACGAAAAGTGCTCGAGGAAATGGGCGGCCAAAACCGGCACCTCCTCACGACGCTCTCGAAGCGGCGGAACGTGTATGCGGATGATGTTAAGCCTGTGGAACAGGTCCTCCCTGAAACGTCCGTCCTCCACGGCCCGTTCCAGGTCCGTGTTGGTGGCCGCGAGTATCCTTACATCTACTCGAAGCGGTTTTGTCTCCCCGAGGGGCTGAATCTCGCCTTCCTGAAGGAAACGCATCAGCTTTGGCTGCACCTCCAATAACAAGTCGCCAATCTCGTCGAGGAAAAGGGTCCCTCCGTCCGCAGCTTTGATAATCCCAGGATAGTTGGTGGTCGCCCCGGTGAACGCACCACGTCTATGCCCGAAGAGCTGGCTGTCTATGATCTCCTTGGGCGCGGCAGTACAGTTGAAAGGGAGAAAAATCGCACGCGGCCTGGCGGATTGATTGTGTATATGCCTTGCGACCAGCTCTTTGCCGGTCCCGGACTCGCCGGTTATCAAGACTGTGACATCGCTTGTTCTGATCTTGTAGATCTTATCGATTACGTCGAGCATCGAAGGGCTGGCAACGATGAAGCCGGGCATTATGGTCTGTACGCGTTGTCCCAGACGTCTAGTCGTGCCTCCACGAGCGGCCGCGCGAAGCGAACACGTTTCAAGCCCAAGTTCTGCCTGCCTCAATAGCGGCTGCAGTCTTCCGACATCCAGCGAACCGTTTGCTCGAATGTAAACAACTATCGGAGGGTTAACACTGTCGCCGAGCCTTATGAGATATCCGTCGGCCAAATGGGTGATGCTCTCCTCTGTCGAAGCATCCAATGTCGCGCACAGCGTTTCAGCTTCGGTACGACTCGCGCCTTGCGCAGCCAGCGGTTCCGGGCGCCCTTTGTCCTCTACTCGGCAGATAATAACCGCGCGGACTGAGAGGTTCTCATAAATAACTGCCGCTAGCTCCTGCACTAGAAGCTCGCGGGACGCTGAAGCCTCGATGAGCCTCTGCATCAACAGAACATCGTTGGTCGTCGAGACTCGCGATGCCTGTGGAAGATCCTCTGCCTTTGCACCCAACGCCAGAGCCCTTCTCGTTAACTCTAAATCGGGCTCAGCGCCTAGCTTTTCAAAAATCGCCTTGGCTTGAAGCAGGTTCGATTCCGCGCCTTTGAGGTCGTGCGCTTTTCCCAGCAACAGCCCCATCTCGTAATAGCTCCGAGCTAGCTCGCAGGGAATCTCGGTCGTGGTGAAGATCGATACGCTTTGCGCGATGTGCTGTTTGGCTTCGGCAAGCCGCCCTGACGAAGCCTCGAGCTGACCTGTTAATCTCTGGATCAACCCCGACACCGGCAGGTACATTTCTTCCTTCAATCGGCCCTGCGCCAGTTCGAGATATTCTCCGGCCTGTTCGTGACCGCCCTGCGAGATGTGAAACTCTGCCAGCCCGACCATCGCCAGAGTTACACCGTGCAGGTCACCTATAGACGTTGAAAGCTGCATCGTCTCCCGGAGAGTCTTAAGCGCCAGATCTACTCGCCCGGTGCCTCTATGAACAGTGGCTAGGATTCGTAGCGCATTACTTTCCAGCCATCTGTCTCCACTCCCTTCTAATAAGGCGAGGCTTTTCTTTAGGTGCGCCTCCGCGTCTGCAAATTGACCTCTGGCGCAGAGGATTTCCGCGAGTGTGATACAACCGGTAGCTTCATAACTTGGTTTCGTATAGCGCTGGGCAATGTCTATCGCTTTATCGATGTTCTTTATAGCCTCTTCCCATAATCCCAAGTCACGAAATAAATCACCTAGATTATTGTAGGCACTTGCTAAGTAATCTTTATGGCCGCCGCCCTTTTCAAGGTATCCTATTCCACGCTCAATATACCTGACGGATTCCTGGTTCTTTCCAGGGTCGCTCTCCATTAAAGTTGTGCCCAGGTCTACCAAAATGGTTCCAATCAGGTTCGGATTCGTGGCTCCCTCGGCCAACGCGACCGCTTTCATATAATGCTCTTTCGAGCTTGAAAATGAGCCCTCAAAGAAATCCGCAGTGCCGAGTCGACGATATATTTGAGCGAGGAGCTCGCGGTCTAAAGCGGTCTTTTGAAAGCTTGCCGCCGTCACCAGGTGGTCCCTGGCAATTCTGAATTCGTTTATCTCGATGTAGGTGCGGCCGAGCGCGTAATGAGCCTCGCTCATCCCGAGGTCATCACCCTGCTCGAGGAAGAGTCGCCTGGCCTCATTCAGCCCGGCAATCGCTTTAGGATGGTTTCTCAGGAAGCTGTTGACCCAGCCCAGGCGAAGCCTGACGCGAGCACGCGTTCGTGGCGACAGCGAAGTGACCATTCGCGGATCGTCGTACTTCCCGATGACACTGTGGGCCTCTTCGTACTTGCTCAACTCCTCGAGCGCTTTACTCAGAAGCGAGCGGGTCACCGCTTCGTTCTCGGGAGTCGCGCCGCCCTCGGCAAGCGCGGCGTACAAATACTCCGCGGCGGCTTCGTAGCGGGATTGCGCTAGTGCGGCTTCTCCCAGCTGAAACTTCGTCATATCGCTGGCTAGTCCGGTCTCAGCTACGTGCGGCAAGGCAGGCGCCAGCGTCTTTGCCGCGCCGTTTGTGCTTTGTCTCTTCAGCATCTGCCTTACGGTCACGTGGCTTATGCGATCGACTATTCCCCGCTCCATCGCAGCCGTGGCCAGCTTCTGGGGAGTCCATTCTTTGAATCCGTAGCCCACCTGAGAGGGTGACATGCCGGCCAGGCTAAGCATTTCTTCGATCTGAGAGGATGTAAACTTCGGTCTAGGTCCACCCTGCGGACCGCGCTTCTTTGTAGATATCCCTTCCACCCCGTCTTTGTTGAACTTGCGAATCCACTTCTTGATGTTGGAAGGATGAGAGCCAATCGACTGACTAATCTCCACCGCGGTTCTGCCCTCAGCGGAAAGCAGAATGACACGCGCTCGCACTCCTTCCTCTTTGCTCGAAGACTTCGAGCAACGCTTGAGTCCTTCTAGTTCGCCGGTTGTCAGGGGTCGGACCAATAGAGGTTGGAACATTTTGCGCCTTGTCTCGACTCTCTGGGTTCTGTCTGGGGCTGATCTGAAAAAGTTGAAACTATCTGCTGCCTTCATCCGGTCCGATCCGAAGCGCGACTCCTCATTCGGACCGTCTCTATTTCAACCCCGTTACCCAGTTGGCTCGACGAGGCTCCGAAAATAACAAAAAACTACTAACCCGTCAACAACTATCTTTCCAGTTTCATTTCAGCTCATTGTATACATCAGTGACGGAATGGAAACTTCGGGCCGGTTTGATTGAGCCACGAGTAGCCGGAACACAGCGTCGGCCGAAGGGTTTCGTGGCTTGAACCGAGGGGATTCTTGTAAAGGGAGGTTAGGTCGTTTGATCTTGCTTAAATCGCCGGCCTGGACAACTATCTCTTTTCGTAATACCTCATCACCAATCCATCACGTCCAATGGCGTAGCCGCGGTTCTTATGGAAGGAAACCGAGAACAGGTCGTTGACGGTGTTGCTGTTTTGTTCAACCCAGTTGCGTCCGCCATCGTAGGTCCGGATTATGCGGCCTTTGTAACCGACGACCCAACCGGTCTTATTGTCAATGAAGCTCATCCCGAAAAGAGGTTCTCGCACGTTCAAGGAGACGCGTTCCCAAGTCGCTCCGCCGTTCTCAGTTCGCAGCAGGGTCCCGTTGTCTCCGGTAATGAGTCCAATACGTTCGGTGACCATATAGACCCTGTTCAAGTCGTCGTTGACCCCGGACCGTTGCGGATACCAGTTTCGTCCGCCATTGTCTGTGTGAATAATCATCCCGCCGGTGCCGATAATCCAGCCGCGCTCACCCCGAAAGCTCAGGTGAAACAGTTGTGCATCGGAGCCGCTTTGCTGCTCGCGCCACGTTGCGCCTCCGTCCGTTGACACCAGAATCAGCCCCTTATCGCCGACGATGTAAACGTGATCGTCGTCAACGGACTGCACAGAATACAAATCAAGGTCTCCGCCGGTTGCTCCTGCGCGCCGAGTCCCGCGCAATATCCTGACGAAGCTCCGGCCGCCGTCGGTGCTTCTCAAAATGGTGCCCGCGTCGCCGACTATGCATATTCTGTCTTTTCGAATGTGGACATCGTTCAGCCCCGCATCGATGCCCTGATTCATCTCCTGAAACGTTTGCCCGTCGTCGTGCGACCTCGCGATTAGTCCGTGAGCGCCCACTACCCAGATGTCATCGCCATCATAGTAGACCGAGTTTATCCCGGAAGGCGCGCTCGTCGTCTTGATGGTGTGCAGTCGAGCCCACCCCTGCTGCGCAAACACCACGCCGCACAGCGTACCTGCCAATAACACCAGCGTGAATGCCCTGGTAACGCCTTGCCTATTGATCATCCGAACCTCCGCTTAAAAGCCGCCCGCTTTCCGCTCTCAGCTTGTACCTTTGAATTTTTCCCGTCGATGTTCGAGGCATCTCCTCGATGAATTCGATCTGGGAAGGCACCTTGTATTGCGGAAGCCGCGAGCCTGCGAAACTGCGTATTTCATCTTTCAGCGCCTCGCCGCGCTCACCCTCTCGGATGACCACATAAGCCCGTGCGGTTGCCAGCCCGCTGTCGTCGACACTCGAAACCACCGCCGCCTCTGATACCGCCTCGTGTGAGATCAGCACCGATTCGACCTCGATCGGCGAGACCCAAAGCCCGCGCACTTTGAAGCAATCGTCGGAGCGGCCGATGTGATAGAAAAAGTCATCGTCGTCTCGACGATAGACATCTCCAGTGTGGACCCAGCCATCCTTGATCGTCTGTTCGGTAAGCTCGGGCCGGTTCCAGTATTCTGCTGTCGCGCTCCCTCCACGCACCCAGAGGTTTCCCAGCTCCTTCGCGCCAACCGCGTGGCCCGCGTCATCGACAAGGCGCGCGTCGTAGCCCTCGACCACCGTGCCACTCGATCCCACCAGCGAGTTCCCTTCTCTGTTCGAGATGAAAATGTGAAGCATCTCAGTCGAGCCGATGCCATCCAGAATCGTCAACTCGAACTCCTGCTGCCAGTCTTCAAAGATCTTCGCGGGCAACGCCTCGCCGGCGGATATGCACAACCGCACGCTCGAGAGATCGACTCGTTTTCCACTCAATCGATAATCCAACAGAGTTAGATAGACCGCGGGCACGCCGAAGAAAACCGTAGGCGCTCGTTCTTCGATGAATCCCGCGAGGCGTTCCGCGCTCATTCGCTCAGATTCAAGAAGGACCGTAGCGCCCGCGGCCAGCGGAAACGACAAGCTGTTTCCAAGCCCGTAAGCAAAGAACATCCGCGATGCTGAGAAGACTCGGTCTTCGCTGTTGAGACGAAGAACATTAGCGGCGTAGTTTTCGACGGTGAACGGTATTGAGCCGTGAAGATGCAACACGCCTTTGGGAGTTCCCGTGCTGCCCGAGGTGTAGAGTAGAAAACCAGGAGTCTCGCGAGTTGTTGCCGCGTGCGCGAGCGGTTCTGTGCGTGGGTTGATGTCGTCAGGCTTGGAACAAGATCGCGTTCGCGTGTCCACCTTGAGGACCGCGCAGCGATTCTCTGTCTCACCACTCGAGTTCACCTTGTCTTCAAGCTCGCTCTCGACAACCAGCAATCGCGCGGCCGAATCTGCGAGTATGAACTCGACGTCGCGGGCAGGTAGAAACGTGTTGATGGGAACGCACACCGCTCCAACTGAGACGGCCGCAAGAAAACACGCGATGAACTCAGGCGAGTCGTAGAGCAACAGCGCAACGCGGTCGCCCTCGTTCAATCCACAGCTCAGTATCCGGCTCGCCCAATGATCCACCTCATCGCGAAGCTCGTTGTAAGTGATCCGCCTATCTCGGTACTCGATAGCAGTGCGATCGCCGATCTGACGAAGTCGCTCGTCGCCTAAGAAGTAATCGCAGAGATTGAATTGCGATGGATAGACCGACATCGGGTGCCGATTATATGCCAGCGATGAAACTTCGATCAATCGGCTTTGCGTTAGGATGAGCGTTGGAATTCAAGTAAGCCGCTACCTGGCCACTCACAAACTACCTTTGAATCAATTGAAACCTTTGACTTTGGCGAAGGCGGCCGCGAACCCGTCAGGAACGGCAAACCACGCTGGTGTATGAGTGAAACCTGGATTCTTCCTCGCGAAGAACCCGTCAGGCTGAACCTCAACGTTGAGATTGGGGTAGCCAATCACGAATACGCGCAAGGCGGGGTCACTAATCTGTCCCGTCACTTTACCCGGCTTCGCCTTGTTGACCTGCAGCGTGACCGGCTGCTTAAGCTGACCTAACCACGTTGTACCCGTTATCAAGTTCTCAAGGTCGTAAGCTCCGCCACCAGCAATCACTCTCCCTGCCAAGTCATCGCGAGGATGCGCCGAGTAAGCGACCGCCTGTAAAACCGTAGCTGCCGACTCCCCCATCACCTTGCGTAAAGCAGCACCGGCGGCCACTTGTGGAGCAGACGCGCTCGTACCGCTCAAGAACAGTCCCAGCCCGGAGTTCACCCCGACCCCGACCGCCCAGGTGGTAGTGCGGTTGTAGTAGTCAGACCATACCGTGGGTGTTCCGTTGCGTTCAGTGGCAGCAACCACAGCGCCGGGAGAGCGTAAAGCATATCCTCCAGGATAACGCGGCGACAGCGTCAGGTTCCTCCCCTGACTGTTCAAGCCATTCCCTGCACTCGCAACCCACACTCCGCCAAGGAAGAAGAACTCAGTTAGGGCTTCCTCCAAGAACGGATTGTAACCAAACTCGATGAGCGACATGTTCAATACGCGAATCGTCGCATCGGTGCGCGCGTACTGAAGGAAGAGCTGAGCGCTGGCCACCAGGTCGGCACTGCTTCCGAATGAGTCGGGCCTCAGCATCCTTATCATCAAGAACTGAACCTGGTAGTCCCGGCCGATCATTTGATTGCCGCGCTGAAAGTTTAGCCGGAGGATGCCTGCGGTCGCGTCCCCGTGCACATAAGCCGGATCTTCTTCCGGGGTGTTGCTTTGCACTCCATTCAAGATCGTGAAACCATTGGCAGGGTTACCATCGGGTCCGATGCCAGTCCAAAGATCGCCTTCAAAATCAGATTGTTTCAGACCGCCATCAAAAAACCCTGCGACAATCGTGCCATCGCTACCGGTAGCAGAAACGCTTGAGGGCCGAAAACCTTGAGCTTCGCTCCAGTCCTCTGGAGGGGTTGTGGTGGGGTTCGGCCCGCCTCTTACCAACCAGTTGGGAGAAGCTTGAGCCACGCGGGGATCTTGTTCCAACTCCGACATTGTCCGTTCGACGTTTGCCGCGTCGACATCCAACTTATAGATGTCACCTCGAGGAGTCTCGGTGATGTGTTCGAGCTGAACACCGTGTTCGGCCTCGAACTCGGACCTGCGCTTCTGTTCGCGAGCTTGCAGCACCTCAACATGTTCTTGATCAGAATCGAGGAACGGCCCGAAGGAATCGGGTTCCGGATCTTGAGCGAATCTCAATAAAATTCCGCCCGCAAGACTGCGCGGATCGAGATGCTGCCTCTCCTTGCGCTGAGCCTGTTCAGCGAACCCGGACAGGTGGGGGGAACCAAGACCGCCTATAAGGATAATCGCGAAAACAGAGATAACTCGCTTTAAGAGTCGTGGTCTCATTGCTTACTTCCTATTCCACATTAATTCCATCTTGCATCTTGATTCCGAGTTGCGAAAGGTAACTACCTTCAAGGCCTCGGATGATTGTCGAGCCTCCGAAAGTGTAAGTGAATTCTCGATCGAGAGTCTCAAGCAATTCCTGATACGAAGGCTTGGGAAGGTCGGGGAGATAGGCTGCAATTCTTGCCCGCTCGGATAGAGGCAATAAACTTCTCCTTTCGCTTTGGGAATTCCTCCATGCGTTTGAGAATTTCCTTTTCAGATAGCTTAGCCCTCGGAGGCCGTTCGATCTTGATTTCTTTGATATCCTTAAGTCGCCTCGCCATAAATCAATCCTCGCTTCCGAACATATTGCTTTCTCCGAATCTTAGCACAGTGCTCAATGCGGGCAAGTCGTCGGGGATTGACGTAAAGGCAGCCCCTTCTCGGCTCTTACTTCAAGACACAACGCGATAGCATCTTTGATATTCTCAACGGCTTCTTGCTTGGTCGTTCCCTGACTCACGCAGCCTGGTATGGAAGGACACTCGCTGATCCAAACACCATCTTCATCTCTGTCGAGTGTTATGTTAAATCTCATAGCGAACCTCCAATTGCCAGATGATTGCATGTCATCGAGAGACAGGCAAGCGGGTTGCCGAGCCCGGTAATCAACCCCAGATGCTAAGATCGGGGCACACCCGAATGGATAGGAGCGGGGGATGCCCCTCTTCTAGCCTTAGGATGAGCCGGCGAGCCAAAAGACAGATCGAGCGATATTCGTTATACTTTGCCTGCGAAAATGAAATACATCCTGCGTCAGTTGCTAGACTATTCTTTCCTATTACTGAAGCATTGGTTTTTGTGGGTAGTTCTAGCTATGGACGTCCTTGCCATAATCATAGCGCTTATCGTTCCGTCATTCGTGGTTCCCCGCCAAGCACTAGTAGGATTGTCCCTGCTTGGTCTGTTTTGGGCTAGTTTTCAGGTTTTTCAGCACGTAGTCGCACAGATACCGAACTATCCGCATCAGCCACCGCCAAGACCATCGCTCAGCGTTGAATTGATTGAAGGGAGCGAATACTCCATTTCTCTGTCGCGGGATGGAGCCAGACAGCGATTACCAAACTTCAGAATAACGTTGCACTGTCGAATCGCTAACATGGGCTCTGTTAGAGTACACACTCTTTCAATTTATGCCTCAACAGTCGGTAGTGACTTACCTTGGGGTGATCAATCCTCTCGGCCGTTGGATACGGAAGGCAGGCTTCTTACAATGCCGCGCTGGCTTAGCCCGGGCGAACCTCCACTATGTTGCGATTTGGTGGTGGATGTGTCGCCACCGACCGCTCATAATGATGCGCAATTCGCTAATGAATTAGCGTGGATTGGGGATTCCCCGATAAAGGTCACGGTACAAGTTGAAACGCAGGGTCAAGCGACACCTACAATCACGTTCAGGGCTAAAGCCGAGATACCCGTTCGACCCATAAAGGGCGCGTACTTGGAGTACTGGAAAAATCACAACTATGTGGACCTTTTGAATCTGGCAGAAGGGCACTAGGATTTGCAACGAGGGAGAACAAATGGATAACGCAAAGGATATAGAAGCGCGCGAAATTTATGCACAATCGATTAATCTTGTTGATAAGGAGGGCAGGCTTCGCGCAGCATTCGATGTTAATGACGACGGATCAGTAGACCTTGTGTTCTATCACTATAAAGAGAACCAACGACATGGCGGAGGGCGCCTTTCAATCGAGATGTCCGCGGATGGGAATCCTAGTATCTATCTAAACAATGATAAGTCTCGTGTTTCGATTCGAATGCCGAAAGACCAAGATCCGACGATAGAGCTGTTTAACGAGCAAGGCAGGATTTGGTCGAGCGATGATTAGTCTTAGGGCACATAACTCAATTGATAAATCTCCTGGTCTCCCTTGCGTTCAATTCTAAGCTTATTCTCGGCCACCGCGTAGTCGAGATGAGCTACCGTCTCCGAAAGCGCAAGAAAGCGATGATAACTGCGCGGATCAGGGAACAACAGCATCGAAGTCTCCCAGGCCGTAGCTCCGTTCTTCGGGAGCAGACCCAGAAGCTTCGTCTGGCGTGCTTTGGTGAAGCGATACATCCGATGAAAGTGCTCATCGTAATCGGTCACGTCATCGCCGTGGCCGCCTTTCAACACCGTCGGCGCGAGCGTGCGAATGCGGGCGAGCGATACAAGATATTCTCCGAGCGATTGAAATCGCCGCTTCGCATCGATTGGATCCGGGCTTAGCACCGGATTGGGGGTGATCGTCTTCAGCACCGTGTCCGACGCGAACACTGTTCGGTTGCTCGTTCGAACAAGGCATATCGAACCTGGAGTATGCCCGGGCGTGTGAAGGACGATCAGACTTTCATGATCGAAGAGGATCTCGTCTTCATCCTTCAACCTCTCGACGCGCTCGAGCGGATAGGCAAAGCCCTTGAACTTCTCGTAGCCCGCTTCCATTCGATCGATCGCTTCGCGCGGAACTCCAGCCGCGGTCAGCAGCTCGCGATACGCGTGATAATCAGTCTCCGCCCCGACAGCCGGCGCGTCCCACTCGTGTATGTATGCGGTGGCGCCTGACTCTTCGACTATCAACTGCGCAAGCCCGTAGTGATCGGCGTGAGCGTGAGAGATGATGATTCGCTTGATATCCGAAAGCTTATAGCCCAGGCGGGAAAGTCCTGACCTTAACGCTTCGAGTGAAGCGTCATCACGCGGTCCGGCGTCGATCAGCGTGAGAGGATCTTCTTCGATCAGGTAGACGTTGACGGGCCCGACATAGAAAGGCGTGGGTACACTGATTCTGTGAATCTTCATATCGCGGGGCCCGGACAAGTCAACTATTGGCGTCCTTTCGTCGATATGTGAGGGTAATTAACCGCTGATCATCGCTGACTGCGTAACGCTGATGTTCGCAGATCAGCGCGAATCAGCGAGCCGATAGGCAGCGGAAATCAGCGGTGAATCTGTCGAGCCAGGGCAGATTCGCATCTCAGTCGATGTGAATCCGCACTGGCCCGATTCCCTGAGATCACCTTACAGGTTATATCTTCCCGCCTCGATGATCGAGTCCGCGATCCGCCGTCGCGCCGCAACGGTGTTGATCGGAGTGTACTTCATGTAGCGCCGAAGCACCGCAAGCATTGTGCGAAGCTCATCGCCTTCCGACATCGCGGCCAGCGCCGTCTTCGCATGCTGTTCAACTCTCGAGATCGAGTCATTGACGAAGACACGCGTAGCGTCGATGTGATTCGAGCAAGACGCCTCGCCTCGTCCGGCGATGAACTTCTCGGTGCGAAGAATGGCGCTCTCCATGCCGTAGATCTCCATGATGATGTCGCTCGCCGCCGCAAGCACCTCTTGCTGCTCCTGCACCTTGTCGCGATACTTCTGCGCGGCTGATCCCAGCACGGCTACCGCCGCCTTCTTCGCATTGCCGAGCGCGACTCGCTCTTGAGAGAAGACTCCTTCGGCCGGTTCTTCGGGCATCGATGGCGACAGCATCTCGTCCATCAATTTCTTAGCGGCCGCAAACAACGGCAATTCGCCCTTCACCGCGCGGCGAAGCAGTTGACCGGAGATGATCAGCCGGTTGATTTCGTTGGTGCCTTCGTAGATACGGCTGATCCGCGAATCGCGATACGCGCGCTCGACCGGATAGTCCTTCGAGTAGCCGTTGCCGCCGAAGACCTGTACCGCTTCGTCTGCAACGTAGTCGAGCGTCTCGCTGCCTACAACCTTGATGATAGAGCACTCGACGGCGTAGTCCTCGATCGCCTTGAGCATCTGCGCGGGATTGTCCCGGTCAATCGTCGCCAGCGAGTCTTCGATCATCCCAACCGTGCGATAAGTCATGCTGTCGGCAACGTAAGTGCGAATCGCCATCTCCGCCAGCTTGTGCTTGATCAAGCCGAACGACGAGATCGGCACGCCGAACTGATAGCGCTGTTTGGCGTAGTCGGTCGCGATCGTCGTGAGCCGCCTCGATCCTGCAATGGTGCTTACGCCAAGCTTGAGCCTGCCGAGGTTCAAAATATTGAAAGCTATCTTGTGACCCTTCCCTATCTCGCCAAGCACGTTCTCAACGGGCACTTGCGCTTCTTCCAGATTCACCGCGCACGTTGAGGAACCCTGCAGTCCCATCTTGTGCTCTTCGGGCGCAATTGATACTCCCGGAAATCCGCGCTCGACGATGAATGCAGTGAACTTCTCGCCGTCGACTTTAGCGAATACGATGTACACATCGGCGAAGCCGGCGTTGGTGATCCACATCTTCTGACCGTTGAGCACGTAATGCTTACCGTCTTCAGAGAGCACCGCCTTGGTCTTCGCGCCGAGCGCATCAGAGCCCGAACCCGATTCGGTCAGCGCGTAAGCGCCGATCATCTCGGCCGTTGCAAGCTTTGGCAGATACTTCTTCTTCTGCTCCTCGGTGCCAAAGTAAACGATGGGCAGCGTGCCTATCGTCGTGTGCGCTCCGAGTGATCCCGAAAATGATGCCTGACCCGACATGGCCTCGGAAGCAACGAGCGAGCTGAGAAGGTCCAGCCCCGCGCCGCCGTACTTTTCCGGAATGTCGATCGACAACAGCCCCAACTCGCCGGCTTTTCTAAGCAAGCCTCTGGTCAACTCATAATCTTTCGATTCGATCTCGGCATCGAGCGGCAGGATTTCCTTCTCGGTGAATTCGCGCGCCGTCTGCGCGATCATCTTGTGCTCGTCGCTCAGATCATCGGGGGTGAATACCTCCGAGGCGTCGTGGTCTTCAAGAATGAAGCTCCCGCCTTTTATCACTTTCTTTGTTTCTGCAACGCTAGTCATTAGTTCCTCCCTTTATCATTCCCGCAATTTCATCACTGAACTGTCGGCGACAAGTCCGATCCTCGGAGGGACCGCGTCTTTGACAACCTGTGATGTCGTCAGAGTAAGACCATTGGTTCGCGCAAAGCCGCCCAAGGCGCAAAGGCCGCAAAGCTGCCGCCGCCGAGCTAACAGAAGGCGCCTGCTTTCATTCCATCAGTTCAAAGATTCCGGCCGCGCCCATGCCGCCGCCGACGCACATCGTCACCATCCCGTAACGCGCGTTTCGCCTTTGCATCTCCCGCAAAATCGTCGCGGTGAGCTTTGCTCCCGTGCAGCCGAGCGGGTGACCCATCGCAACAGCGCCGCCGTTCACGTTCAACTTGTCTTGATTGATGCCAAGCTCTTTCACTACCGATAGAGCCTGAGCGGCGAAAGCTTCGTTCAACTCGATCAAGTCGATTTGATCAAGCGTCAGGCCTGCGATCTTCAACGCCTTCGGTATCGCAGCCACCGGCCCGATGCCCATGTAATCGGGATCAACACCTGCTGTAGCGTACGCGATCATTCGCGCAATCGGTTTCGCTCCAATCTCTCTTGCGCGGTCCGCTGACATCACCACCGCGGCAGCCGCGCCGTCTGACATCTGCGACGAGTTGCCCGCGGTCACCGTGCCTCGAGCGTGAAACGCGGGTCTGAGTTTTCCGAGCGCTTCCGGCGACGTATCCGCGCGCGGACCTTCATCGGTGTTGAAGACCGTTTCTTTGACTACGCGCTTCCCTTTCGCGTCGAGCTCGACTGTTCTGACCGTCAAGGGCACGACTTCATCCTTGAACTTGCCATCGTTGATTGCGGCAATTGCCTTCTGATGACTGCGATATGAGAACTCGTCCGCTTCTTCGCGCGAAATCGAATATTTCCGCGAGAGGTTCTCGGCCGTCAGTCCCATATTCAAATAGAAATCGGGATGATTTTCGACGAGCGTAGGGTTGGGCACGATCTTGTGACCGCCCATCGGAATCAAGCTCATTGATTCAGTTCCGCCGGCTACAATGCAATCGGACCAGCCGGCCATAATGCGCTCCGCAGCGAAGGCGATGGCTTGAAGCCCCGACGAACAGAAGCGATTGATCGTAACTGCCGACGCTTCTTTCGGAATTCCCGCGAGCCACGACGCCTGACGAGCGACGTTCATTCCCTGCTCTGCTTCAGGCATCGCGCATCCGAGAATGACGTCTTCGATCATCGCAGGCTCGAGCCCGGGTGTGCGCTCGATGGCTGCTTTGATGACCGTAGCAGCCATGTCATCGGGTCTTGTGTCTTTGAGTGTTCCGCGCGGCGCTTTGCCGACGGCTGTTCTGAGTGCTGAAACTATCACTGCGTCTTTCATTGTTTGAACTCCAGTTCGTCTTAGAATTCGAAGCTTGCAAGGTACAGTTTTTCAGTGGGCAGGTGTTAGGTCTCAACGTAGTACTCTCTAAAATACCAATCCCCATTCTCCATGCGCGCCTCAAAATACGCCTTATCATCAATGTCCCTGCCTCTGTACCGGGCTTTCATATCCACGAAGATGAAGTATGTTTCGTTTCCTTTGTCATCTAAGGCCTTCATAATCTTGGCCAACTTCCACTTAATCGGTATGGCATTTCTGCCCTGTGCGGCCACTTCCTGATTCTTCCTTTTGAATTCCTCTCTGCTTAGCTTTTCGCGGGTTACGCCGCTGTACCGTTGAGATAGCAATTCGTATAGCTTTTCGTAGTGATGTGTCCGCTTTAGTTCAAAATAGAGGTTTAACTTGCCAACAAACCGTTCGCGCAGTTCAGGCTGAATCACCGAAAGCCTTTTGTCGTTTCTGATCTGCGCGGATGAAGAAGTCGTAATCGTCAAAAGACACAGAAGGACAACGAACTTTACCTTGTGTTTACCTGCAGTCATAGGACTTCCTTCTCAAGGACTGGGATTATCCACGTCACTAATTCCTCAGCGCCTTCCCGGTGTTTAGCATATGCTGTATTCACTCTTGCGTTTCTTCTCTCCGCACAGCGAAACAAACGCCTCGCGCTCGAGGTCCAACAAATACCGCGCCAACACCAGCGTCTCACGCAGCAGGAGTCTCGTGCGCGTTGTCGCTTGTCTCGGCAATCGGCTGGCTCTCAAGGTAGAGAGTCTCATAGCTCAGATCGAGGCCGCCCGGCCACTCGACGGAACCCGCGACCACTCGCGCCGCTTGAAAAAGCGAGCGGTCTCGCAGGCGCACGAAAATGCCACGCGAGAGAAGGGGTTTCACGTCAAATATGCGGCGCTCGCCGTTGTCGAATGAAACATCCAACTGGTAATCGTCCAGCGCACGGACGAATGTGACATGCGGATCCATCGATCCTTCGACTCCAGGGGTTCGATCTTGAACATCTCTCCGACGTCCTACCGTCATTGCTAGCCGCCGCCTTTGACTGCGCATTCAACTCCTACGGAGTTGGCCCCGTTCTCGCACCGCCGACTATGAACATGCAACTCCTAACGGAGTTGTTTGAAGGAGATTAATTCCTCAGCGGCTTGCCAGTCTTCAGCATATGCTGAATGCGCTCTTGCGTTTTCTTCTCCCCGCACAGCGAAACGAAAGCCTCGCGTTCGAGGTCCAACAAGTACTGCTCCGACACAAGCGTCTTATGTGACAGATCGCCGCCAGTGATTATGTACGCGAGCTTCTTAGCCACGTGCGCGTCGTACTCGCTGATAAATCCGCCTCGCACCATCATGTGAACCGCCAGCTTGATCGCAGAAAGCGCCGGCGCTCCGAGCACTGGAATATCAGTGCGCGGGTGCGGCTGCGTGTAGCCCTCGCGCACCATCGCCAGCGCCGTCTGCTTCGCGTCTTCAATCAAGCGATCGCGGTTCATCGTGATCGGATCGGTCTCGCGCAGGAAGCCAAGCTCGCGAGCTTCAACGGCTGACGTCGCCACGCGAGCCATCGCAATCGTCTCTGAAACTTTTCTGATTCGAGGGAAAAGAACTTCATCCGGCGTTGCGTCTTCCACCGCACGCAGGAGCAACTCCTTCACGCCGCCGCCTCCGGGTATCAGTCCGACTCCGACTTCGACCAGCCCGACATAGGCCTCAGCCGACGCGCGAGCCTTGTCGCCGTGCATCGTGATTTCACAGCCGCCGCCAAGAGCCATGCCCTGCGGCGCGACGACCACGGGCTTTGCCGAATAACGAAGATTCATATTCGCGTTTTGAAACTGCCGCACCGACATTCCGATCTCGTCCCATTCGCCTTCTTGAATACCAAGCAGCAGCATCATTATGTTCGCGCCGACCGAGAAGTTATCAGCCTCGTTACCGATCACCAGCGCTTCAAAGTTTTCGCCGACTTCCTTTACCGAGTAGTTCATCATCGAGATTGTGTCCGCGCCGATCGCGTTCATCTTCGAATGAAACTCGAGGCAAGCCACGCCGTCTCCGATGTCGATCAGCGAAGCCGACGCGTTCTTCTTGATGACCGCACTTTGATCTTTGAGCGACTTCAGGATTAGGACGCCCGGGCGCGCGGGAACTTCCCTGTAGTCGGCCGAAGGGAAATCAAAATAGAAGGTTCGGCCTTCGCGATGTTCATAGAAGCTCTTCTTGCCCGAATCGAGCAGCTTCTGAACAAGCGGCGGAATCTCCTGCCCTTCTTCGCGCATCTTCGCAAGCGACTTCTCAACGCCAATCACATCCCACAACTCAAACGTGCCGAGCTCGTGATTGAAGCCCCACTTCACCGCGTTATCGATGTTCACGATGTCGTCTGCGATTTCGGGAATTCGATTCGCCGTGTACGTCAAGTTGGCGCTTATGGTCTTCCACAAGAACTCGCCGACTCGATCCTTACCGTACACGAGCGTACGGATTCTCTCGGCCGTATCTTCAATCGCCTTCGCTGCGTCAAGCGATGGAAAGCGCACTCTCTGAGCAGGCTTGTACTCCATCGTGTTGTAGTCGAGCACCTGGTACTCGGTCTTTCCACCTTCGCCTCTTTGCTTCTTGTAGAACCCCTGCCCCGCCTTGTTGCCGGTCCAGCCGCGCTTCACCATTTCGCGCATGAAGTCGGGCGGTACAAGAGCGTCGCGCTTCTCGTCATTTGGTACTGCGGGGTAGAGGTTTTCCGCGACGTAAAGCGCAGTGTCCAGCCCGACGATGTCGGTAGTCCTGAACGACGCCGACTTCGGCCGCCCCAGGATCGGCCCAGTCATCGCGTCGACCTCTTCAATGGAGTAGCCGCCTTCCATCATCACTCGAACGGCGTTGAGCGAGCTGAAAGTCGCGATGCGGTTGGCAATGAAGTTCGGCGTGTCCTTGGCGAAGACGATTCCCTTCCCGAGCCTTCGATCGCAGAAGTCGGCGATGAAGCTAACGACTTCAGGAAGCGTCTCTGCGGTCGGGATGACTTCGAGCAGTTTCAAGTACCGCGGCGGATTGAAGAAATGAGTGCCAAGAAAATGTTTGCGAAACCCCTCGGAAAAGCCCTCGGCCATCGCTTTAATAGGGATGCCCGAAGTATTGGAACTAATAATTGTTTCTGGCCTTCGAAAACCTTCAACTCGCGCAAGCAAATCACGCTTGATCTCGAGGTTCTCCACAACCGCTTCGATGATCCAATCTACGCCGGACACCCTCTGAAGATCATCGTCAAAGTTCCCTGTGGTAATCAGGCCGGCGAGCTTCGGTGAGAAGAAAGCAGAGGGTTTGATCTTCGTCGCCGCTTCAAGCCCCGCGTTTACTATTCGATTCCTAACCTGCTTGCTCGCGAGCGTGAGTCCGCGCGCTTCTTCTTGCTTCGTGAGTTCCTTCGGCGCGATGTCCAGCAGATGGACGTCGAGGCCGGCGTTTGCGTAGTGCGCCGCGATCTGCGCTCCCATTGTCCCTGAACCCAGCACCGCGACTTTGTTGATCTTGTAACTCACGATCCGTCTCCTTCTTGTAAGGGCACCCACGGAGGGACGCCCGTTCAAAAACCTACACCACCGCCAGACTCGGAGTCTCTTGCTCGTACAACCGGTCGATCACGTTTGCGTACTTCTTCTCGATCACGCTGCGGCGAGGCTTGAGCGTCGGCGTCAGCTCGCCCGATTCGGTGGTGAACTCGTGTCCGAGCAGCGCCACCTTCTTCACTTTCTCAAACCTGGCAAGCTCCGCCGTGTACTTGTCAACCTGCCGCTCAATCAGATCGACTATTCGCGGATTCGCTAGAAGTTCGCCCTGGTCCTTGAAGCTGATACCCTTGAGCTGGGCATAACCGCGCAGCAGCTCCATATTTGGCACGATCAGCGCCGAGGCGAATTTTCGGGCGTTGCCGACGACCACCACCTGCGAAACGAAACGACTCGACTTAATCAAGCTCTCGAGCCTCTGTGGCGCGATATATTTTCCGCCGCTGGTCTTGATCAAGTCCTTCTTGCGATCAGTGATGACCAGGAACCCGTCGGCGTCGACGTGTCCGATGTCGCCGGTCCGAAACCAGCCGTCTGAAGTAAAGGCCTCTTCGTTCTCAGCGGGGCGGTTGTGGTAGCCCTTCATAACGTTGTCGCCCTTGACCAATATCTCCCCGTCTTCGGCGATGCGTACGCTGACTCCGTCGATGATTGGGCCGACCGTGCCAATTCGATTGCGCGTCTCAGTATTGCAAGAAACCGAAGGCGAGGTCTCGGTCAAGCCGTAACCTTGCAGGATCGGCAGACCGGCCGCAAGAAACAGGTAAGCAATCTCCGGCGCCAGCGGCGCTCCTCCTGAAATGAATATTCGAACGTTGCCGCCAACAGCTTCGCGCCACTTCTTGAACACAAGGACGTCGGCGATCCTATGGGCCAGCGCCAGCAGCGGTCCGATGCGCTCGCCTCGGTCTTTGTGTTCAGCCCACTGCCTGCCAACGGCCAGCGCCCAAAGGAAAATCTGCCGCTTAGGAAATCCAGCCGACAGACCGCGCTCGATTATCCTCGCATATATCTTCTCGAACATTCGCGGCACGCTGGTCATCGCGGTCGGGTGGACCTCGAGCAGGTTCTTCGCAACAGTCTCGATGCTTTCTGCGTAGGCGATCGTCGCACCGGTGTGCGCGTACAGATACCAGACCGCGCGCTCGAATATGTGCGTGAACGGCAGATAAGTCAGCGCGAGCTCACGCCGATTCTCGAGGTGAAGCCATCGTGCAGTGTTCAAGACGTTCGCCGTAAGGTTCTTGTGCGTCAGCATCACGCCTTTGGGATCGCCGGTCGAGCCTGATGTGTACAGAATCGTCGCGAGGTCTTCTGATGTCGCGGCCCGCCACAGGCTTTCGTAGAGACCCGGCTGCTCACCATAGAGAGCGCGGCCCTTGTCGACCAGATCTTCAACGCCGACGATAGGGCTCGATATCTCCTGGAGCGAGATGACAAATTCGAGCTCGGGTAATCGAGACTTGATGGCGAGCGCGTCTTTCGCGAAAGCTGGCGACACGAAAATGGCTCTGGCAGCCGAATCTGCGAGTATGTACTCGACCTGTGCCCGGGTCTGCGTTGCATAGATCGGCACATCAACCGCGCCGATCGCCAGCGCCGCAAGGTCGGCGAGATTCCACTCGGGCCGGTTCTCAGACCAAATCGCAATTCGATCTCCGCCGCCAATGCCGAGCGCCTTCAGCCCGAGAGCTAGTTCTCTAACCCGCCGCGCGACTTCGCAAAACGTGAGCGAGCGCCATTCACCGCCAACCTTGAAGCGAAGGAACTCCAACTCGCGATAGCGCTCGACCGCTGAGTTGAACAGCTCGTTTAATGTATTGGGCTCTGTGCCCATCGTCTCTCCAGTTGGCTAGCTGATCTCGCGCGAGCGCTTGCCTGACTTCGGGCGCGCGATGCCGTTCAGGAAGACATCAAGCACCGGCTCGGCAGTCGAGGCGAGGCTGTAGCGCTTGCGGCTCAATACCCAGTTAGTAGCCATCTCATCCAATGCGCCGAACAGCACCTTAGCGACGACCTTTGTGTTCAGCCCCGAACGAAACACGCCGTGTCGCTGGCCTTCTTCGATGGCCTCGCGTATCAGCTCGAGATATTCCGTGACCTTGGTGGCCGAGAATTGTTCCATGAACTTCGTGGAAGAGCGCAGCTCGACTTGAAACACGACGGCAAGATTTCGATCGCGGCCGAGCCCTTCGAGATGCGCATGAACTATTCGCCTAAGTTTCTCGATTGGATCGTCGGTCTGGGCAAGGCTCTTCCTGCCGGCAGCTAAAGCCTCTTCCATGTAGTCGTTGAAGATTGAAACCAGAATGTCGTCCTTGTTCCGAAAATAAAGATAGACGGTCCCGTCGGCGACTCCGGCTTCGCGCGCAACATCGGCGACTTTAGAGTTGAAGAAGCCGCTTCCGGCGAACACCTTTATCGCCGCGCGAAGTATCGCCTCATACTTGCCGTTAGCCTTTCGTTCCGGCTGTGAAACCCTGGCAGACGCCATTCGAGTATCCAATCGTGACTGAATGATGGTTCATTCATCTTTTACTCTAAAACGCCGGCCTAATGCAAGCAGGAATTACGCGCCCTCAAATTCCCCCTCCATTTGAATCAGGAAAAGAGATGTACAAGTCGGATCCGCAAAGTTACATTAGTCTCTGAGGTCGACTGAGCCAATCCTCTTGGTCAGCCGGTTCCAAGTTTTGCTATCATCAACGCCGAATGGAAGACTTGGAGAAAGAAGTAAAGAAACAACTCAAGAAGCACCTTAGGGGCGTCGGCGGGTCGACTATTGAGAATCTCGTTAAGAGGCTGGGAAGTCTGCCCTATGAACGGGTGCTGCTCACTACTGACATCGGCGTGGCCCTGGCGGCGACGAATCTGCGAGCGGGAGTCGAGATGCTCAAGGCTGCCCCCGAAGTGTCGCGCCTGATCGATGTCGGAGATACTCGAGTGTGGGGCGAAGTTGGCAAGCGCCTCTCTGCCACCAGCCCCGAAAGCGCAATAGCTTTCTTTCAAACAAGCGCCGCGGTTCTCGAGTCGATTCCTGACGATATGCGGTCGCCGATACTGAGGCTCGTCAACAAGCAAGCCGCGCTCTCCGCCAGCACCGCTATCGAAAGCTTCAACTCGGCGCCCGGTGTTATCAGCAACATCAGGGATCACGAGAACGTTGCGCAGATCCTGACTATCTGCCTGGAACTTGCGCGTCATTCGGTGAAACATAGCAACGACCTATTCCTTGCCGCGCCTCAAGTGATTTCTCAGATTGAAACTCTCAGCGATCCGCAAAGCGGTCAACTGATCAAGCGGGCGTTGACGCTGACTTCATCCTTTGCTTTCAGGTCGGGCGGAACTGCGGCCGAGTTCTTCAGCGCGCTTCCCTCGGTCATGCTCGGTGCTGAGCAAACATCAGTTGAAAGACTTTTTGATATAACGGAATCGTATCTGGATCGATCGGGGGGCGTCGCATTGCAATACTTCAAAGCTGCGAGCCGCGTTCTCACCATCGCCGGCAAAGACTCCTTTGAACGTTGGACCGGACTTGCCAAGCGTGTGGCCTTGCAAGGAAACGCCGCAAGCTATCACTTTATGAAACAGAGCCCGCATATAGTAGCGGAGCTTGCTGCGCGCGTTGGCGCGCAGCGCCGAGCGCAGGTTATCTCCGCCGTGCTCGAGATTGTCGAAGAGATCGCCGATCGGAGTACTCTTGCAGCGGTCGAATGCTTTAAGGCGAGCCCTCTTGCGCTCGGCGCCGCCTCACTCGGACAGTTTCGCGACTGGGCCCGGCGCGGCTTAGATAAACTTGGGGACAACTCGCGCCGCGTTCAGGCTTATTACTCTCTCGAATCGAAGGCGAGCCAGGAAGCGCTGTTCAAGATCGAAGGTGGGCTAACGCTTGATTCGGTCGCTCACACCTTGAGACTTTACGTTGAGGGCTTGACGGGTCGTTCGTTGCACATTGCATCGTTGGCATCGATACCCGACGAAGCGAAGATCGGCGACGGGAGTACGATCTATTTGCCATCGGTGGTCGCGGAATTCGAAGACGAGAAGGAAAACTTTCGCCTATTCAAGGTTCTAGCCGCGCACGCAGCAGGACAGATCGAATTCAGAACTTACTTCAAGGATGCTCCCGAGATACTTGCAGCTTTGGCTGAGACGCGAATTGCCTTTAGCCAACGGATGAATAGTCAGCAGGCCGACCCTGAAAGTAACATGGCAGATCGCGCTACCCTGGGTGGAGCTCAGGCTCCTGCCCCCGGCATCGACTTCCTCGCCGTTCTTGCAGAGTATCCGAACAATGAGCTTGCGTTGCGGTTGTTTACGACGATCGAGAACGGTCGGATCGACTATCTGCTTCGCACGGTCTATCGGGGTATTAGGAGGGATCTCGATTTTGTTCGGATACGCCTGAACGAACGGAGACCCAACATCGAAGACATTCCGCCCGAACTTCTGCCCTTCGAGTTGCTCTTTCAACTTGCCGTCTGTGGAGGCGCGACTCCCGAGGCTCGGCGCTCTTACCCAACGGTCGTGCGCG
Source organism: Acidobacteriota bacterium (assembly GCA_038040445.1). NCBI lineage: Bacteria > Pseudomonadati > Acidobacteriota > Blastocatellia > Candidatus Onstottus > Candidatus Onstottus frigus. The sequence goes on from JBBPIG010000001.1 coordinate 282,321, forward strand.
AGATCGAACAGATCCTTGCCAGCTACGTCATGCGCGAGGACGCCACCGTTGCCGATTCCTTGATGGCGACGCGGCACGTCTACGAACTCTTCGTCGAGCAGCCAAGCCAGTCTGATACTCAAAGCGAAGAATCCGCCGAGGGCGGTGAGAGTAAGAGCAATGATGCGTCGAATGCGGATGCTGCTACCGAGCACAGCGGAGAACGTCAGCACATCAACGTTCAAGATGATCCCTTAAGTTTGTGGAACACCGGGCAGCAGCAAGACATTAGCCCGGATCAGAGTTTATTCAATCGCCTGCAGGGCGCTGAGAGCCCGGAGCAGGATCTGGAGAAAGACGATCGCGTATTTTATTACGACGAATGGGACCGAGAACTTGCCGACTACCGAACTCGCTGGTGCCGCGTAATCGAGCGGGCTGGCTCTCGCGGCTCTCGCGGCTTTGTCGAGCTTGTTCGAAGCCGTTATGCCGGCGTGATCTCGTCGATCCGATATCAGTTTCAATTGATGCGGCCCGAGAACCTGAGACGAATTCGCGGAGAGATTGACGGAGAAGATTACGACTTGCAAAAGGTAATCGACTACGCGCTCGACAAGCGCAGCACCGGCTTGATCGATGATCGTCTGTACACGCGCAAACTCAGGCGTGATCGCGACGTCGCTGTATCGTTCCTGCTGGATATGTCCAGCTCAACTGCGCGAACGATTAGCCGCTATCCCAATCATCCCTACACCCAGCCGGGCCAGCGGATCATCGACATCGAGAAGGAAGGGCTGGTATTGATGAGCGAGGCGCTGGAAGCGGTGGGCGACGTTTACTCGATGCAGGGCTTTACCAGCGAGGGCCGCCGCAACGTGAAGTTTTACGTTATCAAAGATTTCTCCGAGAGTTACTCGGCGGAGGTCGAGCGGCGCATCGGTGGGATCTCCTACCAAAACAATACGCGGCTCGGCGCGGCGATCCGGCACGCAACTACCCGGCTCGCGCGTCAGGATGCGCGCACCAAGCTGATGATCGTACTATCGGACGGCAGGCCTTACGATCACGACTACGGTGACAGCCGATATGCTCGCGAGGACACGAGAATGGCGCTGCGGCAATCTCGCATCGAGGGGATAACCCCGTTTTGCATCACGATCGATCGCGAGTCTGAGGATCAACTGCGCGATATGTACGGCGAGGTAGGATATACGATAATAGACGATGTTTTGAGTTTGCCCGAAAGACTGCCCGGGATTTATAGCAGGCTCACAACCTAAACTAACAAGTGAGAGGTAAAGCCTCAGCTCCGGGAGGCGCGGTCTTCCTACTCGATCGCTGCTAGTGGTTTATTCATATCTCAGAGCTTCGATGGGATCCAACCGAGAGGCTTTTCTTGCCGGCCACACTCCGAAGATCAACCCAATGGCGACTGAGACCGCTAAGCCGGTTACTACCGCCCACAACGGAATCGAGGCTGGGAGTGACGGGAAGATAAGAACTATTATCTGACTGACTGCAACTGCCAACAGCACTCCCAACACACCGCCGAGGAATGTCAATGTCATCGCCTCGAACAAGAACTGGGTGGTGATGTCGCGTCGGCGAGCCCCGATGGCTTTACGAATACCGATTTCAGCGGTGCGCTCGGTCACGCTGACCAGCATGATATTCATCACGCCGATTCCGCCGACTAAAAGACCCACGCTCGAAAGCGCGATCGCCACCAACCCGACCATTGCCGTAATGCTATCAAACTGCTCGATGAACCGATCCGCGGTCTGGAGGTCAAAGTTGTCCTTTTCGTCATATTTGACCCCGCGCTGCCGGCGGAGGATATCCTGAACCTGATCAAGTGCCTGTCGAAGGTGGCCTGAGTGAGCTCGGATAACCAGCAGCATCCATTCGCTTCGAGGGGCAACCTTTCGCAGAGTGCGGAAAGGGATCATCACGGAATTGTCGCTTTCGTTGTCGCCGATCACGCCCTTTCGTTTCTCGAGCACTCCGATGATATCGTATGGCTTGCCTCCCATCATCACTTGCTTGCCGACCACCTGAGCGCCGCCCAGGAACAAGGCGTCCGCCGCACCGCTGCCGATCACCATCACTTCGCGCCGATGCTGATCATCGAGATCGCTGATAAAACGGCCTTCTTGCATCGACTGGTTTGTGATCGCCGCATAGCTGGCCGACACTCCCTGCAGGTTGCCCTGTTTGTATGTCTGCCCGCCGTTGGTAAGGGTCTTATCGAAATTCCACTCGATGAACCCCTGGTTTGCGACGTCCTGAACCGCACTGGCGAACTGCCGAATGGCTTCACCGTCCTCGGGACGTAACGGCTTTCGAGTTCGTTCCGAGCGATCATGCTGGAACGATATGCCGGTCGAGAGGTGAAAGGCGTAGATGTTGTTGGTACCGTATTCTTCTACAAACTGAATGATGTTCGTTCGAAGCCCTGTCAGGATCGAGGCGATGGAGATAACAGTGGTTACTCCAATGACTATGCCGAGCACCGTGAGGAAGCTGCGAAACTTATGCGAGCGGACATTGTCCAATGCCATCAAGAGTGTTTCGCTTGGAACAAACGCCTTTAGCTTCACGTGCTTCGCCTCTTAGTTCTTGGTCAATGCAATAATCGGATCGAGCCGAGCCGCCTTCACCGCCGGATAAATCCCAAATAGCATTCCGATAATGCTCGACACAGCGATTGAAAGGACAACATACGTTAGGGTGATAGTCATTGGCACAGGGGTCGCTGCGCTGATTAACGCCGACACCCCAGCGGCGAGTAATAAGCCCAGAACACCGCCCAACGAGCACAAGACCGATGACTCGATCAGGAACTGCACCAGAATGTGTTTGCGCTTCGCGCCGACCGCCTTGCGCAGCCCGATCTCAAAGGTTCGTTCTGTCACGCTGACGAGCATTATGTTCATCACCACTATGCCACCCACCAACAGCGAGATGAGCGTTATAGGTATGACTGCCACCGCAATAGCTCCAGTGAATTGATCGACCTGGTTGTTTATCTGCTCAACATTCACCAGTCCGAAGTCATCGTCTGCATCGCCCTTTAGCTTATGCCGGTTGCGCATCGCGATACGCGCTTCTTCTAGCGTCGAATCAAAGGTCTCGCGGTTATGCGACTTTCCGTGGAGCTCCAAGCTCTGGCGCCGGCCAAACATTCGCCCGAAGGTTGTCAGCGGAATATAGACATGGTTGTCCAGTGACTGGCCGAACATCGAGCCTCGCTTCTCTTCGACACCGACTATCGTCATGGGCAGCTCTTTGATTTTGATCGTCCTGCCAACCGGATCGAGACCGGTGAAGAACTTATCTTTCAGATCAGTTCCAATCACGCAAACCATCGCGGCATGCTCGACTTCGTGCGGTAGCAGAAAGCGCCCCTCGGAAATGGTCTTGTCTCCTATCTCGGCAAAGTTGGCGGTCACGCCCGAGATCTGTGTCCCGAACAATTCCTGGCCCTCGTGCTTTAGATCGGTGCGCGAATCTGCCGAGGCACCGACTTCCTTGCAGGAGACGCATTTGTTGAGAAGCCAATCCAGGTCATCCCAATCAAGGCGCTTGTTCCGCTTCATCATCTTCTCCCACTCTTCCTCAGTCATGTTTCCAACGTGGGCTATTCGAGCGATCACGAAGTGGTTTACCCCCAGCAGCTTTGAAACCTTCTCGACGACGTAGGCATTCAGCCCGTCAATCGAGGCGCCGACAACCACCACCGATGCGACACCGATGATAATTCCAATCAGCGTGAGAAACGCGCGGAGCTTGTGCGAGAAGATTGATTGCAGGGCAATCTTGGCGGCATCCAGATAGAACGAGTAGACGGTCCCCATAGGATTGAGCTGAGTCTGACTTAGCGAATCACCTCGTTGTACACACTACAGGCTAGTACAAAGTTTGGCAATAACAAGCACGACAAGCCGCCACGCGAAGCAAGCGAGTTCCGAACGCACAACACAAACGCGGCAACGGAGACCTGCATTAACAGATTGATCCTCTTGATCCTCACCGCTTCAACCATAACCTTAAGAGGTATCTCTAAACTGAAGGCAACGAGAGATCTGGACGGGATATCGACATATCCTGGACGAAGGGCCGGACGGTTTGCTTTTGTTTACTGGTTTAATCCTCTGTCCCGGTGATCACAATATCTTGTGGTTGTTGCTCTGAAGTTGGACCATATAACAAGATTTTGGGGTGCGTTTCCGAAGTCGCACTAGTTGCACAAAACCTGTGCAAAATCAAAATAATGGGTGCGTCTTCAAACTTGACATCCGCTACCGGTTTTATACAATTGCGACCCTGCGTTTTTTTCGGGACGATACCGATTGAAACCCGTTCGACACACGCGCGCAAGCCTGGGTCCTGCGCGGCTGGAAGAAGCCTACGAAGACGGAGGTTCCTATATGTTCTCAGATGAAGGTGAAGCCACCAGATCCGCCCGAATAACGTTTGCCGATTTGGAAGGGACTAGGGGCGCCAGGATAAAAGTGATCGGCGTCGGCGGCGCGGGAGGCAATGCTGTCAATCGCCTGATTGAAGACGGCATGGAGGGGGTCGAGTTCCTGGTTGCAAACACCGATCTCCAGGCACTCAAAGACTCAAAGGCTTCAGTAAAGATCCAGATCGGCGAGGAAATTGCGCGAGGGCTTGGCGCGGGGGGAGATCCCGAAGTAGGCAAACGAGCGGCTCTTGAGGATACCGACAAGCTGGTCGATGCGCTTGATGGCGCAGACATGATTTTCGTGACGGCGGGTCTGGGCGGCGGAACCGGCACTGGAGCTGCCCCCATCATAGGAAGTCTTGCCACCGAACTGGGCGCATTGACAATCGCGGTCGTGACCAAGCCTTTCGCTTTCGAGGGACGGCGCCGGGAAATTCAGGCTGAAAAGGGGCTCGAGGAACTGCGAGGCTGCGTTGATAGCGTTATCACCATCCCAAACGAGCGGCTGCTCAAATCGATCACCAAGGCTATTCCGTTTGTCGATGCCTTCGGTCTTGCGGACGGTGTCTTGCGCCAGGCAGTGCGAGGCATCTCAGACATCGTAACGCTTCCCGGTCTGATCAACGTCGACTTCGCCGATGTTAAAGCCATCATGGAAGGCAAAGGCGTTGCCCTGATGGGAACAGGTACAGCATCAGGCGAGAACCGGGCGATCGAGGCTGTGCAGCGAGCCATCTCGAGCCCGCTGCTTGAAGAAGCATCGATCCAGGGCGCTAAGGCGTTGCTTGTGAACGTAACCGGCAGCTCCGATGTGACTCTGTTTGAGATCAGCGAAGCGATGGATTTGATTCACGACTCGGCCGATCCCGAGGCTAACATCATCTTTGGCGCGGTGATCGATGAGCGGCTGACCGGCGCAATAAAGGTAACGGTGATCGCGACACATTTTGCCTCTGCTGCCGCTTCATCAGAATTGGTTCACAACGGGGCAGCTCTGCGCGCTGGCGCTAACAACACCGGAAAGCTCCCCGCTGCTGAGGCTCAACCTGATACAGATACGCCCGCCTTCATGCGCAAGACGGTGAATTAGTGTCGCGCGTTTGGTGAGCCGTGCGGGAGTCGAACGCTCATCAATACCCGCGGCTTCCCTTCCCGATTTTGACTGTGACTCCAATGGGGGCCAATCGCGAGCGCCCCTGGCTTTCCCTCCCACACACTCTCAGTGCTCGCATGCCGGTTACAGAAGCGGTATGCATTAGCCCCACCCTCGAGCCCATCTTACTCATCGTCACGGACCAACCTGGTCAAAGTCTCTGTCGGCCATTTCGGCGCAGCCGTTTTCTGACGGTAGCATCCGTATAGTATGATTTGCCCGGGAACATGATTAACCTGCGATCGACGAGTGAGGCTATGACAACCAGAACTATTCTCAGCGTGGGACTGATAATTATTTTTCTTGCTGTGTCTACGACTGCGCCTGCCGCAGGCGAACCTACAAACCCTGCGCTCGTTTCAGACGAGCCTTCGTACCTGAAGCAAATCGAACGGTGGCGCTCCGAGCGTCTTGAGGAGATCAACGGCAATAATGGCTGGACCTCTCTTGTCGGACTGTTCTGGCTTAATGAGGGGCAAAATAAGCTCGGTAGTGATCCATCGAATGACATAGTCCTTCCGAGAGAGCGCGCTCCAAAGTTCGCGGGCTCATTGTTGCTCGACAAGGGCGTGGTGAGGCTGGAGGCAACGCCCGATGCCGGCATCACGAATGGTGACAAGACCGTGAGGACCCTCGTGCTTCAGTCTGATGCCGATGGCCTAGCAACAGTCTTGAAGCTTGGCTCGCTCACGCTTTTTGTCATCAAGCGCGGTGAGAAGCTCGGCTTGCGAGTTAAGGACAAACAGAGTCCAGCGCCGTCCAGCTTCGCCGGACTCGACTACTTCCCCATCAACTCGAAGTGGAGACTTGAAGCGAGGCTCGAGCCTTATGATCCTCCCAAGATTGTTCCAATTGCCAATGTGCTCGGGATGGTCGACAACATGACATCACCGGGCGCGCTGGTCTTCCAGGTAAACGGGAAGACTTATCGGCTCGATCCAGTGCTGGAAAAAGGTTCGAAGCAGCTTTTCATTATATTCGCCGACAAAACGGCCGGGAAAGAAACCTATGGCGCGGGGCGGTATCTTTATGCCGATCCGCCCGGTGAGGACGGCAAGGTGGTTGTGGATTTCAACAAGGCTCACAATCCGCCCTGCGCCTTCACGCAGTTCGCGACGTGTCCTCTTCCGCCGCGGCAGAACCGGCTCCCGTTCCGCATCGACGCCGGAGAGAAGAAGTACGCGAGAGCCAGCCACTGAGCAAAGAGGGTCTCGAATATTCGAAAGGGTTTCGGCTTGTTGCACAAGCTGAGCTCTCGCAAGTTGTCCTGGAGGATCTGATGAAACCGTATGATTGCCTATTGGTCGAAGGCGACGCGCCAATTGCGCCAGTCGCTATCGTCACGATGAATCGTCCCGAGCGGCGCAACGCGCTTTCGCTCGCGCTTATGGAAGAGCTTATCGATTGCTTCCGCGCGCTCGGTCAACAGCCGGAGATTCGCGCGATCATACTGGCGGCAAATGGACCAGCGTTCTCAGCGGGACATGATCTGAGCGAGTTGAAAGACCGAGGGATCGGCGACTACCGTCACGTGTTCGACCTGTGCGCAAACTTAATGACTCTCATTCAAAGCATCCCGCAGCCTGTGATCGCCGAAGTCAACGGGATCGCCACTGCCGCTGGTTGCCAGCTAGTGGCGACGTGCGATCTCGCGGTCGCGTCCGAGAAGAGTCAGTTCGCAACACCGGGCGTGCGCATAGGTTTGTTCTGCACGACTCCGATGGTCGCTCTCACACGGGCAATTGGCCGCAAGCGCGCGCTTGAGATGTTGCTAACCGGAACACCAATCGACGCGTCAACCGCTATGGAGTGGGGACTGCTCAATCAGGTATTGCCAGCCGCTCAACTGCGGGAGGGAACATACGCGCTGGCGCAGCGGATCGCGGAAGCAAGCGCGTTCACTGTGGCGATTGGGAAACAAGCGTTCTACACGCAGATCGATCTGGATCAGCCAAAGGCTTATGCTTACGCAAAAGAAGTGATGAGCTTGAATGCAATGGCTGAAGACGCCCAGGAAGGAATGGGAGCGTTTCTCGAGAAGCGCACACCGTGCTGGCGCGGGCGTTAGATGTGAGCTACACTGTCGTTCGTCCACACAGCGACCCTCGTGAATGATTCTGGAGGCCCCGGAATCTTTCGGCCTGGAAGATATACGTCTCGATCCTCTTGAGGCGGTCAGGTCCTTCCGGTTGGGTACACCAAAGCAGTTTTCGATACATCTTGGTTTGCAGTCGAGATGGTCTCAAGTGGGTGAACTTGTTCGCTAAACTTCCATCAATTCGCACATCGCATGCTGAGGGTCCTTCGTTACTCCATGGATTCTTTGAAAGGGCCGCCGGGCTCTGGCCGGATCGGTTCGCTGTCGATGTTCCACCTGCACCGGGGCGGCCCGCTCGGCGACTGATTACTTATCGAGAACTGGAACGCCAGTGCGATGCCCTGGTTAGTTTGCTTAACACCTTCATAACGGGGGAGTGCGTCGTGGCTATTCTTCTCCCCCGGCGCACCGAGCATCTGTACAGCAGCCAGTTGGCGGTCCTCAAAGCCGGCGCCGCGTACACATGTATCGATCCCACTTTTCCAGATGAACAGCTTCGCGACATTCTAAAAGATTCGGATGCCGTGGCGGTGCTAACCGACCACGATGGCCTGGCTCGTGCTCGGCGCTCAGGGATCGCCTGCGCGCGCGTGTTCGATGTTGTGGAGTTGATGACCCACGCCGGAAGCGAGGTCGTTTCGCCACCGCCTCGCTCCTGGCTCACGCCGCGAAGCCTGGCCTACATCATTTACACATCAGGCACGACGGGCCGGCCCAAGGGGGTCATGATCGAGCACGGCAGCGTTGCCAACCTCGTCGGCGCGGACCTCTGCGAGTTCGATCTCTCGCCCGACGACCGAATCGGCCAGAGCTCATCTTCCGCGTACGACTCGTCAGTCGAAGAGATTTGGCTTGCGTTCGCGGCGGGAGCAACGGTCGTGGTGATGGACGACGAAACGATCAGACTTGGGCCCGATTTAGTCCCCTGGCTGCGCCGCGAACGCATTAACGTTTTGTGTCCGCCTCCCACGCTTCTTCGCACTACTGGATGCGAGGATCCCATGGAAGCCCTGCCGGATCTGTCGCTTCTCTACGTCGGCGGCGAGGCCCTGCCCGAAGATGTCGCCGAGCGCTGGGCGCCGGGCCGTCGTCTGGTAAACGGCTATGGGCCGACTGAGTGCACGGTGACCGCGATGCGCGGGAGAATCACTGAAGGCGAGCCGATCACGATCGGGCGCCCTGTCTGCGGTCTTCTGGCCTGGGTGATGAATGACGCACTCGACGAAGTTCGTGACGGCGAACGAGGCGAGCTTTGTCTTGGCGGTATCGGTCTGTCGCGAGGCTATCGCAATCGGCCTGAATTGACTGCCCAGAAGTTTCCCGTGCACCCACGCCTGGGACGGATCTACCGCACGGGCGACCTCGCGCATCGCGATCCCGATGGCCGATTCTTTTACCACGGCCGGATGGATTCTCAGGTGAAGCTGCGCGGCTATAGAGTCGAGCTTGAGGCGATTGAAGCGAGGCTCGCCGAGTGCGATGGCGTGCGCGAAGCTGCCTGCCGAGTCCAGCAAAACGGCTCGCAGCAGATGCTCGTCGCATTCGTCGTGCCGGAGAATGGCCACGAGCCTCGGTTCTTCGACGATCTCAAAGCGTCGCTGCTGAAGACCCTGCCGGCTTACATGGTTCCGAGCCGCTTCGCAATTCTTTCCAAGCTTCCGACCAACGTTGGAGGAAAGCTGAACCGGGATGAGCTTCCCCAGGTCGAGAATCCAGGCCGCAACCACGACAAGCGATCGGTCGTGGCGCGGAACCTGATGGAAGAAAGAGTCGCTGCGGCTTTCGGAGAGACTCTTCGCCTGCCGGACAGCGTCGGCATCCACGACGATTTCTTCAACGATCTGGGCGGGGATTCGCTTAACGCCGCGGAGTTGATCTCCGCGTTGAGGGACGACCCGTCCACTGCATCTATAACCGTTCGCGATCTCTATGAAGCACGCTCGGTGGCGGAGTTGGCTAGACGAGCGCAGGCGAACGGGGCTGCGGAGGCGGCCGTCAAAGTAGAGTCCGCCCAGCCAGTCGGGCGTCCGGTTCTAGCGACAAGCGTTCAGATCCTCTGGCTTTTGATTGGCCTCGTTGTTGGATCGTCCGTCGCTTATTTCGCCGCCTTTGACGCGACGCCCTTCCTTATTCGTACCCTGGGCCTGATCCCGTTTCTTCTGGTGACTCCGTTCTTGCTGTTTGGGGCTTTGATAGTTTATACGCCGGTCGCAGTGCTGTTTGCCGTGCTTGCGAAGAAAGTCCTCATTGGCCGGTATCGTCCGTTGCGAGAGCCTGTTTTCGGGAGCTTCTACGTGCGGAACTGGATGGTCCAACAGGCGGTGCGAATGGTACCGTGGCGGCTGCTCGGAGGAACCGAGTTTCAACTCACCGCGCTTCGCGCTCTCGGAGCGCGCATCGGGCGGCGCGTGCATATTCATCGCGGCGTCAACCTTCTTCAAGGCGGCTGGGACCTGCTCGAAATCGGCGACGATGTGACGCTCAGTCAAGACGCCGCTGCACGAGTCGTGGACCTCGACGATGGGCAAGTGCTTGTCGGTCCCGTCTCTCTGGGTGAGGGCAGCACGTTGGACGTGCGCGCCGGCGTGAGCGCGAACACTTTACTCGAGCCGGGAGCGTTTCTCACTGCATTGTCGTCTTTGCCTGCCGGTGGCCGTATCCCGCGAGGCGAACGATGGGACGGCATTCCGGCCAAACCGGCGGGTCAGTCGCCGCCTCAACCACGAGTGCCCGGTGGAGAGCGAATCGTTTCACCATTCTGGCATGGCGTTGCGATGATTCTTGCGCGATTCGGACTCTGGCTGATCGTTGCCCTGGCACTGGAGCTGCCAACCGTCACCCTGGCGCTGATCTACGGACTTGACGCCGAGAGCTTGCTGGACTGGCTGCTTAGCCCTTCGCTTAATCTTTCATTAATCATTGCCGCGTTCGTGATGGTGTCCCTGATTGTGCCGCTCACTGTGACCATTGAAGCTCTTGCCATGAGAGCGATGGGACGGGTCCGGTCAGGCGTCATCGGCCGTTGGAGCCCCTCCTATGTGCGGGTCTGGTTGAAAACGCAGATCGTTCAGTCGGCCGGCGTGTGGCTCAGCGGAACGCTGTTTTGGCCGGTCTGGCTGCGCCTGGCCGGGATGAAGGTCGGACGCCGATGCGAGATCAGCACCATCATCGATGTCGTTCCCGAACTAGTCGAGATAGGCGCCGAAAGCTTTTTCGCCGATGGCATTTATCTCTGCGGGCCGCGCGTGCACCGCGGCGCCGTGACGCTTGAGCCAACCCGCCTCGGTGCAAACACATTTCTGGGAAATCACGTCGTCGTGCCGGCAGGTGAACGGCTGCCGGACAATATTCTGGTTGGTGTTTGCACTGTGGCGGATGATACGGTCATTCGCGCCGGGACCGCCTGGTTCGGTCATCCGCCGTTCGAGCTGCCGAGGCGGGAAACCACTGAATTCGATCGTCACCTCACCCACGAACCATCGTTGATCCGCTACGTGGACCGGGTGTTTTGGGAGCTGCTGCGCAACGGATTATTGATAGTGCCGCTGCTCGTCTTTCCCGCGTGGTTCGAGTTGCTAGCGGCCGCCAAGACGACGGTTTCATCGCCGCTCTTCCTTCTAGCTGTCGTGCCGTTGGTTACCCTGGGAACGGTCGCGTTCTTCTGCCTGCTCGTGCTTGCTCTCAAGTGGAGTCTACTGGGACGGGTTCGCCCGGGCATTCATGCATTTTGGTCTTGCTGGTGCAGCCGGTGGGATTTTCTGTACGTGGCCTGGGCCTTCTATGCAAGCGGCCCGCTCGCTTTCTTAGAAGGAACGTTGCTCCTATCGTGGTATCTGAGAGCGATGGGCGCGCGTGTAGGCCGAAGGGTCATTCTGGGGGGCGGGTTCTCTCAGGTGGTGGATCCTGACATGCTGCAGTTCGAGGACGGAGCAACAGTGAGTTGTCACTTTCAGGCCCACACGTTTGAAGATCGAGTTCTCAAGATTGATCGAGTGCTGATTCGCCGCCGGGCAACGGTAGGAAGCGGAGCGGTGTTGCTCTACGGTGCGGACATTGGCGCTGGGACTCACGTGGCCCCGCACAGCGTAGTGATGAAGCGCGAGAGCCTTCTTCCTGGGCGTTCATACAGCGGTTGTCCAACCCGCCCGGTCAAGACCCGAAATGAATGACTGAATCAGTTAGCTTCGAAGATTTCGTCGAGCAACTTCGCCCAAGCAACTTCTTCGCGCCCGGGGTCGAACAACGAAGCGAGCTTCTCGCAGTGTTCTCTTAGCTTGCGAAGAAACTTGGAATCGGCTTCCGCGCGGGTCAAAAGCGCAACCAACCCGTCCGTGTCGCCCGCTTCAAAATATCCCGGATAATTTTCGCCGAGGATTCCGACCGAACCTCGAATTCGCGAAGCGAGCACCGGTACGCCTGCCACCATTGCTTCTCCGAGCGCATTCGCGCCTCCTTCGACGCGAGACGACAGAACACAGACTCGGCACCCGGCTAACACGCGCCGAACACGCCACGGCGGCAATTCCCCAAGCCAACGATAGCGAGGGTTGACCCTCTCTTCTTCGCGCGCGCGCGTCGCGGCTCGCTCGGTCATTGCACCGCCAACCTGCAACACTCGGAGTCGCGACGACGCCGGCAACAATCGCGCAGCCATCGCGGCTCGAAACGGATCTTTAACCGGGCGAAGATGGCCGATGACGCAAACGTTGAAGCCGCGCGTCGATCGCAACGTAGCCGTTTGTTTCGCGACCGACTGAAAGATCACCCGCGTCTTCCCGCGCCAACTCCCGCTCAGTTCCTCGAGCGCCTTTGGTTGAAGCACAACAATTCGCGTGGCGAGGTCGAGAGACTTCTGCGCTCGCAGGCCGACGTTTAGATCGCGGTAGAGGTCGGTGCCGGTGAGCGCGACGATGATCGGCGAGTCAGGATGCTTGCGATGGAAGCGATCGATCGAGACAAAGCTTCGCCGGGCGTGCAAGGCGATCAAGAGATCGAGATGCTCGCCGTTGTAGGTCTGATGGATGCTCACCCGATGCCCGAGCTTTCGGAGAATGCGCGACCACCTGATCGCCGTCACTCGATTGCCATAGCGGGATCGCGCGGGAGCCGGCGTGACGATTCCGATTTTCATTTGCTCAGCGCACAGGTCCGAAAGCCCGCCCATACGTCGCGGCGGTCGGGTGTGTAGAAGTTCCGGTACGCATTTCGAATCAGCAGCGACCGCGTCGCCCAGCAGCCGCCTCGCAGAACTTTCTGATCGCCAAACCACGGCTCCGAGTATTCCTTGTATGGGCCGGCGGCGAACCCAGGATAAGGAGCGAACGTTGTGCTGGTCCATTCCCATACGTTGCCGATCATCTGCCGGCATCCGAACGCGCTGTCACCTGCCGGAAAACTAACTGCATTCACGCAACCCATCGCGCGCCAGTCCAGGTTGGCTTTATCCGGCATCGGCGATTCGTCGCCCCACGAATACGCGCGCTTGCGAGCCGCGATGCCTCGCCCGTCGCGCGCGGGCTCGCAGCTCGCGGCCATCTCCCACTCAGCTTCCGTGGGCAACCGGCGACGAGCCCACCGGCAATAGGCCTCGGCTTCGAACCAGTTGACGTGAACGACCGGCAGCCGAGCTTCGAGCGGACCAAGCTGATCGAAATTCCTGCGTAGCCACCGCCCGCCGGAGTCGGGCTGCCAGTAAACTGGATGCTCAGCGGCGGCGGCCTCGCGCCATTGCCAACCTTCATCGCTCCACAGATCGCGATTCAGGTAGCCGCCGTCCAAAACAAAGTTCAAGAACTCCCCGTTAGTCGTCGTGGTTCGCGAGATCGAGAACTCAGCGACTTCAACTTCGTGCGCGGACTGCTCGTTGTCGAGCTGAAAACTTGCGCCCGGTGAGTCACCCAGAAGAAACGTTCCGCCTGGGATGTGAGCGTCTCCGAGTATTTCTGGCTCGCGTTGTTCGACGTCTTCAAGCCGAGACGCGGTTTCAGCCGGCAGGTGGGTTTCGAGGCTCAGGCGCGGCGCTGAGTAGCCGTGAGTCTGTCGCGTGTAGGCAATCGCCTCGGCATGCATCTGCTCGTGAAACAGAACGAGATGCAAAAAATACGACTGACCGCAACGATCAATTTGTTTGTCGCTCGGCTCGCGATTCAGGTCGATGACGCGATCAAGCACACGCTTGAGGTACGCAAGCGTTTCGGCTCTCGAGGGCAAGGGCAAATCCCATCGCGTGTCGTGAGCTACTCGCGCCGAATCGTAGAGGCTGTCCCCGTGGGCGAGGAGAGGCGGTTCGCCGTGCAGATGACGCAAGCACCAGAATTCTGCGAACCAGCCGACGTGACCAATCTCCCAACGAAGCGGATTGACTATGGCAAGGCGCGGCCCCAGGAGTTGGTCATCGCTGAGGTCGGCCACGAGTTCGAGAGTGCGATCGCGCGCTTCTCGGAGCGCTTCAAGGATTTGATCAGTTGATGCTGTGGTTGCACTCGCGGTCATTGTTTGGTGAGCATCCGGTGCCGATACTAAATCACTTCAGTGAAGCTGACTAAAAAACTAGTCGTCGCTTGAGGGCTCCTGGTAGACCCGAACCCGCCCGGGCTCGACTATCCAAAGCTTGCCGCCCGGCTGTTCCCTTTCCAGAAACTTGGCAAGCGTTCGAACGAGAATCAGCACATCTTCGAGCGAGGGCCTGGACCTCAGTCTCAGCAAGACTATGCCCGAGTAGCTACTCGGGAGGAAACGTAGAGGGTTCGCAAAATCGAGATCGAAAGTTACCAGCGCGCGCCCCTCGCCAATGGCCGCTTGTAGCACTTCGTCATCAATCGCCGCACCGAGCCCCTCGCCCGGCATGGTTGAGACCTCGTGCCCCGCGGCATGAAGAATGTCGCGCGCGCGGTTGCCGAGACTGTCATCGAGCGTCAGCCTCATACGAGAGTCTCCAGAGGAACGTCTACATAGCGCTCACGCGCCATCTCGGAACCGTAGGCGATGCAAGCCTGAACGTCCTCTCTGGTGAGCCCAGGATAGTCATCCAAGATCTCATCGAACGTGCTGCCTGAAGCGAGCAGGTCGAGGATCAATGAGACCCATATCCGGGTACCGCGTATGCAAGGCTTGCCGAAGCATCGCGCGGGGTCGATCCAAATGCGTTTCAGTAGTTCGTCGCGAGTCATGTCCGTTCTCCTAATCTACTTCTCCCTGATTCATCACTCGCATTATCACTTGCTTGCCTTGCTTGCGCGAGGGTCAATCACGTTGAATGCGATTCCTGACCGCGGCGTGGGCTTTCGGCGAGGTTTAGACCTTCCGGTTCAAAGTGGTTGGCGAAGGGATCAACGGGGAAAAGTCGCATCAAGAGCCTTGGCGCCAAGAGCGACCAGGTTGCTGTTGGCTTCACTGGTAAACGTGAAAAGCGGCTTGTTCCACTCACTCGCAATTCAAACGTCCAGTCCGGCCCCATTCTTCCGCAACCACTCTCTGCGTTCGCCGTAGGCGGGCATAACCTTGTCTACCTCGTTCCAAAATGCATCAGTGTGGTCGAGATGGTGGAAGTGACAAAGTTCGTGCACAACAATGTAGTCTACGATGGTTTGAGGAGCCATCATGCATTTCCAATGAAAGGCAACGTTGCCTCGGGGCGAGCATGAAGCCCAACGGCGACCGAGCTCTCGGACATCGACTACATGAGGCGTAACCCCGACCTTAGGCGCGTAGTAGCCAACTCGTCGCGAGATTCGCTCGCGGCCCTGTGCGATGTAGTAATCACGAAAGGCTGCCTTTGCGGCTGCTATCTCCCCACGATCCACCAGGTCGCGGCGCAAGCAGAATCTGCCGTTCTTCAACAGCAGGGGTTCTTCCTGGTCTGCAACGAGCGATAACCGGTAGGAGCGGCCGAGATAGAGAAAGCCTTCACCGTTTCGATATTCGCGCAAGACACGGGTTGCATTGAGGTCGCGCCACTCGGCGAGATTCTTGTAAATCCAATACCGCTTGGCCTCGACTATGTCCTCGATACGCTCGGCGGGAATGGACTCGGGCGCACGCACGAGCACTCGGCCATCGCGCTCGATGACGATGTCCGCCGTCGCGCGATTGCTACGCACGACTTCGTATGAAATGTCTTCCACTGGCTTGGCTTTCATTTTGTCAGCTCGTTGTGCCTCTTCTCAGCGAGTTTGACGATCTCGACCGCAATGCGTTCGTGCTTCTCAGTCAAAGGCGGAATATTCGCTAGCAGAATCTCCGTGTCGATGTTACCCCGGAGATTCTTCACCTCGATCGGCTTCTTCCAGAAGTCGATGATATCGATCGTATCTTGCAGCGTCTCGACTATGCGCGCCATCAAGTCCTTCAGGCGTTGCCGGTGTTCGACGGGCACGTCACCACCGTCGTACGCGAGTTGCACAGCGTAGTCGAAGAAAGTTGTCGCCTCTTTGGTGAGCCCCTCGATCGTTTCCGTTCGGCCTGCCAGCGCTTCGGTTCGCAGTTCTTCGTAGCGCTCCGCCAAAACCTTCCAGTTATCTTTGAATGCCTCGATCAGTTTCTCGAGCTTCTCGCTTAGCCGTTTGTAGAATGCCGGGTCTTCGTCAAAGTGAATCGTACAATGCTTGCGGATGGCGTGCTCCATTTCGCTCGCCTTCGCTTCGGGGTCGCCTTGAGAGTGTTTCCGAACGTGCGCCATGAAATCATCTGACAGCAGTTCGATAGGCGGTATCTTCGGATTGATTCCCAGGTCAATGAGGTGTTCGTTGATGAGAGCCTTCACCTTCGCCCCTGCGTCGGCGATGTCGAGCGAGTCGTCTTTGTAGCGCTCCTTCACCATCCTCAATAAGTAACCCAACCGCCGCGCCGGTCCTCGATACGAATGCCCAGCACTATTTGGCAGAATTAAGTTCAGGCTCTGGAGAAATTTGTTCAGATAGACATCGAAGTCGGCCCGGCACTTTATGTCCTTCATCGCGCCGACCGCGGCATGCACGACGGCTACTTCCGCTTCTGGAGTAGCCAGTGTGCCCCTCAAGAACGGTTCGATCTCCATCACGCCGGCGCCGCGGAAGTGCTGGAGAAGCCGCTGGTAACGCTCTTCGAGGATCGGCAGCTCGGTAAGCAGGTTCTTCAGGCCTTCCTGAATGTCTGCTGAGTCTTCCTCCGCATAGATCGCGAGGGCCTCGGTCAGATGGTTAGCCAGACCGATGTAGTCCACGATGAAGCCGCGATGCTTGTTCTTCTCTACTCGATTCACGCGGGCGATGGCTTGCAGCAGGTTGTGTTCGCGCAGCTTCTTGTCGATATACATCACCTGCTCGACGGGAGCATCGAATCCGGTCAGCAGCATGTCGCACACGATTAGAAACGCTATTCCGGTCAGTTCCTTCTCCGGGTCGTCAAAGTCGAAGGGCTTGCAGAAATTCTCCACCGCATTCAAGCGCTTCGCTTCCTTGCGAGCTTCGGTGATAACCGCCAGCTCGTTAGTGGGATCGGAGGAGATCACCACCACCGCTTTCAAGAATGCAATGCGCCGCGTCAGTTCGGGATCAGGCTTAGGTTTGACCTTCTCCCGATCGAGTCGCTCGCCTAGCGCTTCGCAGATGGCCTTCTGGTAACGGACCGCTGCGAGCTTGGAGTGGCAGACTACCTGCGCCTTGAACCCGTCCGGCAAAATGTTGTCGATGTAGTGGTCAACCAGATCGCCGGCAATAGCGCCGATTCGCTTCTCGGCTTCGAGGATGTCTCCACTCGCGCCGTACTTTTTCTTGATAGCTTCAATCTCCGCTTCCGTACGGTGGCGGAAAAGGTCCTCGAACTTTGTGTCGAAGCCGTGCTTGTCTTTCAGCGCCGTGTCCGCCGTGCGGCCTTCGTAGAGGATTTGCAGCGTCGTCCCGTCATGCACGGCGTCCATCAACTTGTAGGTGTCGATGTATTCGCCGAATCGCTTCACTGTCCGCCGCGTTCCGTGCTGCTCGGTGATGAGCGGCGTGCCGGTGAAGGCGATGCGTGTCGCGTTGGGAAAGGCTTCGAAAATGTTATCGCCAAGGTCTGAGCTTTGAGTGCGGTGCGCCTCGTCAATCATCAGAAGGATGCGCTCCGATGAATTGACGATACCAAAGCTCTCCGCCGAGGGTGGCTTGCCGTAGCTCGCCAGCGCATCTTTAACGGCCGGCGGCAACTCCTCGACGCGCTCCATGAACTTGTGCGCCATCACCATATTCACGTCCGAAGCGTCGGTGCTCAGGTGCTCGCGGAGGTCTGCGGTGCTCGTGATCACGTTGACCTTCCCACCGATGAGTTTTGCCGTCGCCGAGAGTTGCTCTTCGAGATCGACTCGGTCGTTGATCAGCAAAATCTTGAAGTCCGCGAGATCCGCCGAAGCACGCAGCATCCGCGCGACGAACACCATCGTGAGCGATTTGCCCGAGCCCTGCGTGTGCCACACCACGCCTGATCGTTCCTCCGGCGTCTTCCCCGTGCGCAAGCGTTCCACGATACGACGAGCGGCGCGGTATTGCTGGTAACGGCAGACCACCTTCACCCGCTTGCCCGAGTCCGTGTCCATGAAGACAGTGCAGGTTCGCAGCACGTCGAGCAACGTGTCGGGCGCGAGCAATCCCTGGATCATGCGCTCCTGTTCACGCTCGATGCCGAGCGGCGGCGTGTAAGCGCGGCGGCTCTCGGGCCAGATATCCTTCCACGCGTAGAAATGCTCGTGGCCTGAAGTGATGGTGCCGAACTCCGCCTTCTCGCCGCAGGTGCGAATGAGCAGCAGGTTCGAGTAGAAGAGGCGCGGCTCGCCTTCACGCAATCCGGCGGCGGTCGTCTCGGGACGCGCGTTCCGGTAGCGCAGCAGTTGCTCGAAGGCTGCGTGCATTGGGTTCGCGGTGTTTGCGTCGCCGATCTTCGCCTCGACCACGACGAGCGGAATGCCATTCACGAACAGAACAATGTCCGGGATTATGCAGCTCTTCACGCAGCCCGGCGTGTCGATGCGGAACTGATTGATCGCGTGAAACACGTTCCGTTCGGGATGGGCGAAATCAATCAACTGAACAACCGGATCGGACTCGCCGGTCAATTCGTTCACGTCCACTTGCGCCTTGAGAAAAAGCGCATGAACCGCTTCGTTTGCTTCGAGCAGCGTGCGGCTGGGATGACGCACAAGCTGGTCGCGCAAGTCATCGAGCTGCCGCTCGGTCAGCCACTCCTTGCCGTCAGCCGCGCGATTGATAGCTCGCACTGCGTTGCGAAAGACTTCGGGCAGCAGCCATTGGCGGAAGCTCCCGCGCAAGCTCGCGGCTGGGTCGAATGGGATCATGCCGTGACCCTGATCGATGACCGTCCAGCCCAGCGAGTTGAGCTGGTCAAGGAACGGCTTTTCGACGTGGAAGTATTCAGACATCGACGGCTCTAATTGCGAACGTTCAGTAAGCTGCTAGTAGTTCGTCTAACGACTGGACTGCTCTGCATAATAGCCAGAGTTGACGGAATAGCCAATTGATCCTAGTCTACCAACGAATCTTCGAGTGGCTTCATATGTCAAAGCTAACACCCCGCAACAGCAAGGCCGATCTGGCTGTTACCAAAAGGACAGCGATCGCCAAATTAGAAGAAGGGGGCAACGCTCTCTTTACTCGAATGCAGACGCGCAAAGCAAGAAGGGGAATGAAGACCGCGTTCAATGCCTCGCCCGCCCAACTTGGACGCGCCGCCGTCAAGGCTGCGAGAGAGAATCGCTAGACGTTTACTCTGGATGATCATTAGTAAGTGAGTCCAGCCCAATAGTGTCAGCAGTGATGACACTATCAAGCCGTGACCATGGTGGTTGACGGTCCAGCCGATCGCCGCGAGTTGTCCGGGAATGGCCCTTAGACTGTGAGAGTATTCGGACCTTACCGCCGCCTCTTTCTCGGTGCTCCTCGCAACGGTTCGGAGCACATGGCTTCTGCAGGAACGTCTTTTCGACGTGGAAGTATTCGGACACGGGAAGCGTCTTTCTTTAACTACGAACAAGCCACCGTCAAATAGACAATGCAACCTATTGACTTGAAAGGGGCGGCCCTCAGCAAAGGCGGTCATCTTTGTATAAACTAATTGTCTAATCATCGGCTTCATCGCCCGTCTTATACAATACCCATTTCGCTGCTCGGGTAGCGCCTTGAGGCCGGACTAGCTTTTCTCGCTTCATCTCCTGAAGCAGGTTCGTTACAAAATTCCGCTTTTGCATCTCATCCAGCACGTCCGAAAGCTTTTCCACCAGCAACCGATCCATCTCAGGCCGCGATGCTTCTCCAAACCTCTCGAGGTAAGAGATCACCATACTCTTGTAATGAGCCTTATCAAACGCTCGATGTTTGATGTATGCCGCCTTGTCCCCAGTCGCAGCCGCGACCCTTGCAGAGACAAAGAGATTGGGCCGCCGCCCTTCGATCAGTTTCCGTTGCTTGAGGCGTTTGAAGGCCTCATTATCGAGCAGTCTTTTCTTCTGCACCTTATCAAGCGCGATCACATCCATCAGATCAATCTCCGTCCGACTCATCAACAAGCGGGTGTAGTTTTCATCGAGCTCCCGGCCCGTAAGCCTGACCGCAACCTTATTCGGTTCACCCAACTCGTAATCAGGCATCGGGAAGCTGCGCTGCCATTGCAGCGTGAACATCTTCTTGATCCCGCTGCCTATGGTATCGATCATGTTCAGATTCACCATTGCCTGAGCGAGGAAGGGATTTCGGTAAACCTCCGGCGGCGCATCGCTGCGGATCATGTCTTCCACGGTTCCCGGAATGAACGACCCCAGGTTAGTAAAGAAGAGCGATTCCGGTGTCTCCACCACGTTGATGCGCCCGCCCACGGTGTAGTCCTGATGGGCAATGCAATTGTGCAAAGTCTCGCGAATGACCCACGGCTCGTATTGCGTGACTTCGTGCGGGAACAAGGTGCCGCTGGGCAACTGCCGGATGGTGAGATTGCGAATCTTGCCGAGCACCTGATCGCTCGCCAGAATCAGTGGCAGACCGAAATGCTGGTAGTCCTTTTCCAGGTTCCGCTCGTCACGCAACACCCAGGTGATCCGGGCCTGCGCTGGAGACAGGTAGTGGGTGGATTCGTCTTTGCCCAGTAACAGCAGGGCCGTGTGGGTCACCTTCCCGCCGATGCAAACCTTTGCCTTGTTTAAGAAGGTCGCATCATCCCAGGTAGAGGACGCCGCTGCGGCTTTTGGATTCTTTTCCTTATATTGGGCGCGCGCAAATTGGAGCGCCTGCGGGTCGAGGTCAGCCAGACTCGCGCCTTCCACTACCTGCGCAGACCAATCCTGGCGAGTGCTGGAAAGAATATGCCAGAGCTTGCGCTCTTTCTCCTGGTAATCCTTGAGCTTCTTATTGTAGCTGCCGACGCGGATGAATTCTTCGCCCTGAAAGCGAACCGGAGCCGTGTTGGCAGCCTGAATCTCGAACAGAACCATCGGTAGTCCGTTCCGCTCGAATTCGTGAATCGTGAAATCAATCCGAGGGCTAAGCAGTCGAAGCAGCCAGTTCTCCAGTTCCTCATTGCCGACCTTCGCCCGTCGCGGCTGAAACGTAGTGCCCAGAACATTGTGAGTGCGGTCTTCGACACCCCATACGATGTAACCGGCCCGTTTGCCATGCAACACGGCCCCGTTCGAAATGGCAGAAATGTATTCACCGATCTTTACTGGATTCGCATTGTTGTGCTTGAACTCCACCCATTCCGTTTCGGCATCCAGCGGAAGGAGTGCATCCAGCTTTTTCTGCGGGTCGGTCGTTGCCATCACAGGTTCGACTCGAGTTTAGTTCGGCTCTTTGTTTGTGTGCTTACGCGCGCGGACTATCAACGCCTTTACTTCGGGTGATGGCCAGTTTGGCAGGTCGGCCGGCGGTTCGTCCACCAGCGTGGCAGCCTGATAGCCAAGAATGAGCGCCCGAATATCCGCTAGCAACTGCTGAAAAGCAAGGTGAGCCTCCAGCGTGCGGGAGGCCTTACGTCTCTTCCCGTGCGCCGCGGCCTTGGATCGCTTGGTACTCATTGGACTAAGCCACCTCCGATTCTTCAACCTGTATGCGCACGTGCCCGGTCAGCAGGTCGTGCATCAGGCCGTGTTTTTGCTGGCGCAGTTTTGCGAGGTGAGTAGCGTTCGCTGCCTCGTCCTCGCGGTACGCAAGACTGGCAGAAACAATCAACTGCTGTTCGTCAGGTGGCGGAACGCCAATCTGCATGCCGCTGAGCGCTCTGCGGTTGATCGTGTTTAGCCCCGAGCTAGTTGCACAGTTCAACTCCCAATAGTGTTGGGCGTGAAACGAATTCAACCAAAGCAATGAATAGCGGGGATCGCATCGAATCGCGCGTAGCCGGAAGAGATGATTCTGAAAGAGCATTCCCTCGGCATCGTTGAGCACCATTGCACAGCGACCGATTTCTTGCCGATTGGCGTGCCCTTCAACGACGAGCAGATCGAACGTCTTGAGAGCAGTATTTTCAATCTCGCCGGGAAACGCCTCTAGTTGAGCCACATCATCGAGCACAATACTGTCTCGGAACACATTCGCGACACGAAGATAGGGATGGGGCGTGTTATTCGCCCGGCGATGAGGCCCAAGGGTAATTCCTGAATCGACGACGAACTCTGCAGCGCAACTTGAAAGCTGCCAGGTCTTCGGGATCCAGCCGAGGGAAGACTCATTGTAGAGATGGGGTGCGTGGACGCGGCTCGGGCGGAGGTGTCCGTCGGAGGTAACGCCGCGGGTGAGCAGGTCGTGCATCAACCCCGCCTTAATCTGCTGATACTTCGCGATCAGTTCCTCCGTTTGCCTGATCTCCCCATCGATCAGATCGAGGATGTCGGCAAAGCGTCGCTGTACCCTAATGTCCGGAATAGGGAAGTCGAATCGCTCAAATACGTTTTGATACAGGTGATTGATCGTCGAGCCGGCTAGATGCAAACGAAGGAATATGGCGAAGAGATGCGATTGCAGCAAGTGATACAGGAATCGGTGTTCGTAGCTTCCATCGGAGCAACGGATAAGAAAGATGCCGCTATTTAAGACTGCCTTTGTCGGGCAAGCAGTGACATAAGCAACCTTCCCAATTGTTCCGTCCTTAGTGATGAGAAGATCGCCATCGCGAATATGAATGTATCTTCCCTCCTGAAACCGCTGTTCGGTTACGTGATAGCAGGTGCTCCACTCTATCCTTCCGTTTCGAAAATCCGTCCCGGTGATTAGGTATGGACCATGGTCCGTGAACTCGCTTGCCTTCAGACCGTGCCAGCCAATCCGACCCTTGAGATATGAGGATGCCTTGATCGTTGTTTGTGGCCACTCAAATTGGACCAAGTTACTCATACCCCAACTCCGACAGAAACGTCTTCAGCTTGACCGCTGCTGCATCGCGTTTGGCCTCGATGTCCTTCGCGGTGACCGCATACTTCGCGTGCAGGTTTTCCAGCGCGGCGCGGCAGGCGCGTTGGTCGGCTCGAAGGTAGCCTTCATACGTTTGCACGAGCAGGCGGTGCAAGCGCTCTAGAATCACGCGGCGGGCCTCGTCGCGGTCGATCTTCTCGCGGGCAGCGGCGACGAGTTCCTCCTCCTTCTTCTCGGTCGCACGCAAGTCGCTCTTCAACTGTTTTGCTTGGTCTTCCAAGGCTTTGTGACGGGCGAGCCGCGCAGTGGCGGCCTGAGCGCGCGCTTGAAACGCCGTTGCGTCGCGCTTCTCTCGTTTCGCAAGCCTGGCCTGCGCGTTGGCTTCTTTGATCTCAGCCTTGAGAGCTCTGACTTCTTCGGCGGGCAGCACGCCGCAGTCGTCGCTGTCCTCGTAATCTTCTTCATCGGCCGCCGCAAAGAGCGCGGACAGTTCCGCGAGCCGCAGCCGCTTCTCCTCCATCTCGGCGAGCACTTCTGGAAACTGGCTCTGAAGAATCTCGTCGTCCGGGATGAGCTCCGCGCCCCACCCGCTTGCGGCGATGGATTTGAGGTCGGCTTTCAGATCGTCCACGTAGCGGGCGAACGCTCCGCGAATCTGGTGATCGGTCAGCAAGTCCTGCCCGGCAAACGTTTCCGAGATGTTGGACAGAAGTTGCCGCCGCAGTTCATAGACATTTCCTCGCGTTCCGTTCCTTGGCTCGAGAGCTTCGACGAGCGGGCGATCCCTCTGCCACCACGACTCAAGCGTTTGGAGAAATCGCGCTTGCGCCGCCGCTACGCCGGGATCGGTTTTGACTAGCCCGGCCAAAGCGCGCCGGTCAGCGACGGCGGGAGTGAAATCAGAGTAGACGGCGTTCGTAGTTCCGGCTTCAGCCGCCCGCGGCGCAAACACTCGTTCGCGAAGTCCGGGATAGTTCTTCCAGAAATGACTGAGCGCGTCGATCTCAGTCACCGGCACGCCGCCGTGCAGATGAGCACGCACGTCGTGGGGTTCGGGCGGCGGAGCGTTGTCCACGTAGCGCCGGATGTTGCAGTTGTAATCCTCGGCGGCGATCTCACTCACCGAAACACGGCGCGCGTAGCCTTCGACGTCTTTCTGCTCGCGATAGGCGTGGACGATCTTCGAGATGTCTTCGGGGCGAAGAAAGTTCTGTGCCTTGCCTTCGCGATACTCGCGGTCTGCATTGATAAAGAAGACGTGTTTGCGAGTCGCGGCATCTTTCTTGTTTATCACCAGCACGCAAGCCGGGATGCCCGTGCCGTAGAACAACCCGGCCGGCAATCCAATGACAGCGTCCAGCCACCCGCGTCCGATGAAGTGCTTGCGAGCTTCTTTCTCTTCGCCGCCCCGGAACAGCACGCCGTGAGGCATGATCGTCGCCATCTTTCCGTCGGCCTTGAGCACGGCAACCATGTGCTGGACGAACATCAGGTCGGCCTTCTTGCCCTTCTCCGGCAGCCACACGGCG
This sequence comes from Acidobacteriota bacterium, assembly GCA_038040445.1. Classification (NCBI taxonomy): domain Bacteria; kingdom Pseudomonadati; phylum Acidobacteriota; class Blastocatellia; genus Candidatus Onstottus; species Candidatus Onstottus frigus. Next base: position 306,913 of record JBBPIG010000001.1, read on the forward strand.
AAGCGGCCGGGATACTCGATGTCTTTCTTGATGTAGTTCTGGCTGAAGGGCGGATTGGCAAGCACGCGATCGTAGCGTTTGAGTTCGTTGCTTTCATCCTTGTGCTGAGGTCTGCGAATAGTGTCCTCCTGACGAATATCGGCATGGGAGATACCGTGGAGGAGCATGTTCATTTTGCAGATCGACCATGTCGTGCCGATGCTCTCCTGCCCGAAGAGCGAGAGGTCGCGCGGATCGCCGCCGCATTCGCGGATGTAGTCGCGCGTCTGAATGAGCATGCCGCCGGAGCCGCACGTAGGATCGTAGATGCTTGTGCCCGGCTGAGGATCAACGATCTCGACCAGCGTCCGTACAACGTCTGCCGGAGTGTAGAACTCACCGGCCTTCTTGCCGGCCGAGTCAGCGAAGAACTTGATCAAGTATTCGTAGGCTGCGCCGAGCAGGTCGGGGAACTCAAAGTTCTCATCGCGCAGCGGGATCTTTTCGAAGTTCTGAATGAAGTTCGACAGCGTGTCATCGTCAAGCGATCGCTGGCCGATCTTACGGTTGAAGTTGATGCCTTTGAGCACGTCCTGGAGGGCATCCACGTTCGCGTCTTCAAGAGCTTCGAGGGCTTTGTTGAGGGCGGTGCCGACGTTCGTCTTCAGATGACGAATCTCTGACCAGTGCGCCTCTTGCGGGACGAAGAAGGTGTACTTATCCGGATTAGCGAGTTGAGCTGCGATGACCGCCTCATCCATTCCCCTGGCTTTCAGGTCTTTCGCGATCTGCTCCTTCTCCTGGTCGAACAGGTCGCTCAACCTTTTCAGGAAGAGCATACCGAAGATGTACTCCTTGTATTCGGAGGCATCCATGTTGCCGCGCAGGTCGTCGCACGCGCGGAACAGAAGACCGGAGAGTTGGCTTAGAGTGAGCTTCGTCATCCTTTAGATTTTCTTCTTGAAACCTCAGTCCTTCCCGAAATGATCGTTCGATGAGTGCAGAAACTGGAACATCGCTGGAGCGCGATAATTGCGGGAGGTTGATAGAAAGGTGGTGGCCAGGGACGGAGTTGAACCGCCGACACGCGGATTTTCAGTCCGCTGCTCTACCAACTGAGCTACCTGGCCACTCCGGTTGTCTTTTTGTTGCTGAAACCAAGCCCTGATCTTAAACATCAAACTCGACACTGTCAACTTTTCGTCATTCTTCGCTTTTAGTCACTCTTCGCTCTTGCGCACATAGAGAAGATAAAACAACGCCCATCCAATAAAGCCCACTACACAGATGATTCCAACCACAAGAAACAACCTGCTGCCGCTGCGAGAGTAACTATAGAAGTTGAAGGCTGCCAGCAATCCGATCAACAGCCCGAACTCCACGAATATCTTTAGTCCTCGCTTCCCTGCTTCGTTCATCGAACTCCTCGCGATTGTCTGGTTGACGTTCGGTCTGTCTGAGAGTCGATACAGCCACGAACGGCGCTGTGTCAATGTTGGAGATGTCGGTTTCGCGCAAAGCTCGCAGAGATCTCGCAAAGCTCGCAAAGAACACGAAGGCAAAGTAGCCGCGGCATTTCGTTGACAGGTCCGCGAGCCGCTCGCTAGTATCACTCGCTCGTTGAGCCGGCTCCAACAGGAGATTCTCACTCGATGTCAATTCTCGAAGCCATAGTCCTGGGCCTGATCCAGGGTCTCACAGAGTTCATACCCGTCAGCAGCACCGCTCACCTCACTCTCGCCGGCAAGTGGATGAACCTCGTCGATCCTCAGCATCCTGATCAATGGACCGCCTTCATAGCGGTCATCCAACTCGGCACTCTCATCGCCGTGATAGTCTACTTCCGGACTGACATCATCAAGATCATTACCGGTTTCATATCGGCCAATCTAGCGAGACTCACCGGTCGAGCTGCTGATGAATCACAGAAGCAATACGCAACTCTTGGCTGGCTTATCATTATCGGAACGCTGCCCGTCGCCATTGTAGGTCTGCTGTTCAGGCATCAGATCGAAGGCATACTCACCAAGGACCTTCGAGTCATTGCCGGCAGCTTGATCGGGTTGGCCCTTGTTCTCACGGTTGCCGAGATCGTGGGGAACCAGCGCAGAGACATGAAGGACCTGAGGACGTCCGATGCAATTGTCGTTGGGATGGCTCAGGTGTTGGCGCTGGTACCGGGCTCGTCGAGATCGGGCAGCACGATCACCGGCGGGTTGTTCTCAGGCTTGAAGCGCGAAACCGCGGCGCGCTTCTCGTTTTTGCTTTCCATTCCGGCGGTGGCGGCAAGCGGGCTGCTCGAGCTTCCGAAGGCGCTACACTCGATCAACACAGGATGGACGGCGATTGTCGTCGCCACCATCGTGTCCGGCATCTCGGGCTATCTGTCCATCGCGTTCCTGCTCAGATATCTTCAACGCCACACGACCTACGTGTTCGTCGCTTATCGGATTGCACTGGGTCTTTTGCTGATCTGGCTGGTTGTTTCGGGGCGAGTTCTCCCGAGGTAGGGATGCGCTTCGAGGTGCCGTGGTCGATTGTGGCCTTACAGGGCCTTACGAGCGCCTACCAGAACCTCAGCCGATGCAGCCACGCAAGCACGGACTGCGAAAAGCTGCGTTTCGGGATAAGCATCTTTATCCGCTCGCCCGCCCTCTCGACTCGTTTGACCCGGCCAAGAATTCTGTGAAGCGGAACCGGCGAGTCGTTGTGCGTAGCCGCGTCTCCGCGGGTGACTATGCATCGCTCGGATGCGGAACGTTCCAAGCGGATGACTCGGTGGATGACAGCGGTGTCGTAGCGGCTGTGATAGAGCACGATGTCACCTTGCTTGACTGGTTCTTCGGTCATCGGCTCAAGCGTGATGATGTCGCCGTCTTCGATGGCCGGACTCATGCTGCTTCCGCTCATACGCAGCTCAACGGGCAGGCTCCGGGACAGTAGCTGACGTGCTTGCTCGAGAAAGTCGGGCGTCTCTAAAGTGACCTCGCGCCCTCGCTCCGCCTTGATTTCATAGGCGCGCATTGTGCTTCTCCCCAATTGCGATCCGGCTCTGGATCTAATTGCTCCTGGTTATCACTCGACCTCGGATGAGGCGTCAAACAGCTTACGGGAATGATAGCGCAGAAGGAGAGTTGCGAAAAGTGAAAAGCAGAAAACAAGAAAGTTGCAAGGTCCTCAGCCCGCGTGCATTCGGATTTCGTTTGTAGGGCACGTCAATTCAGTCAGCGCTTTCGCAAGATGAGTCTTCTCGAGGGCCCACTTTGGAGCGTGATCGAATCGCGGCTCCGCTCAGCGATCACGTAGCGTTCGACACGCGCGGCTGCAAGCGGTTCGCCGTTGACCTTCTCTATGTAGATCACAAGCTCGCTGCCGGCGCCGATCAAGTAAGTACCTTCGTCAATGCGTGGTTTCTCTTGTCTCTTGAAGTTTCCAACGTCATCAAAGCTGAAAATCGTTTTAGGCTCCGCCTGAACATTCTTAGCACGATAAGCGTCTTCTAAAGAACTCAAGTCGAAGTCCCCCGAGAGCCGCTCGCCGGAATCTTCGACCGGATCACCATTGGAGGACTGCGCAGCTCCCGGTTGCCCCGACTGCCCCGACTGCGGTGACGCGCCGCAGGAGATAACCGCCAGAGCTACAGCTCCAAGCAGACACAGCTTTGCTACTGATATCCAGCATTGCATTCGATCGGATGGGTTCCCTACTAGGACGACTTCGGCTTCCCTATTCTTTGGAAGATAGCTGTTGCTCCTTTGTCGGAAGTCAGGCGTAGTTCGTCGCCATCGGGAGACAGGCTGAACTTGTGCGTCTTTAATAGCGGCGGGCTCTGTATCTTCTTGTTGGCTTGCTGGCCGGACATTTGGATAGTGAGCACGAGCTTGTCGGGCGCCTCGACGCGAAACTGACCCGAATCGCTGTGATAGATCTTGCCGTTTGCTTGTGCCGCCCTCGAGTAGGTTCCCTCCGCTGAGAACGAGATGAGGGTCCTAATCTTACTGACCAGGGTGACGACCCCCTTGTCCTGGATCTCTCTCGCTTCATAGGTGCCGACCAGTTGCGGCGGCAAGGTCTTGACTGGCGCGGGCGTGTCGGTTTCCTTCGACGTGTTCGCGTTGCGATTTGCGCTTGCCGACTGGGCCAGGTTTGAATTGTCAGCCGGGCTTGCATTCGAAGAAGCCGCCGCGGGCTTCGCCGCGGTGTTGGAGGCGCTCTCCCTGCCTTTGCATCCGACCAGCAAAAGCATCAGCGAGACGAGCAGAACCAACGAACTCGAGAGTGTTCTTTTCATTTGTTTGTGTCGATCATCCTTTGCAGTTCTACGTCACGGTCGAGACGGTTTCTGCGGCTCAGGCTTCTTTACCTTTCTCTGATCTTGACGAATGCGTTCGATAGCCTGCACGGCCGCCCCGCGAACATCGGCGCTTGCATCTTTGTCAGCTATCCCCTCGAGTCTTGCAATCGCACGCTCATCGCCAATTTCGCCCAGCCCGGCCGCTGCCGATTGTCTCACCTCTTCGCTGTGATCCAACAGCGCATCCGTTAGCGCATCGATCGTGCGAGGGTCTCGGAACCTGGAGAGCGCGCCGATCGCGCGCTTTCTAACCGCTACCGACCCTGTTCTAAGTATTGAGAGGATGGGAGCGATGGCCGCAGGGTCGCCTATCTTGCCAAGCGCTTCGATGGCTTCCGGCCGCGCGCCTGATTGGTCAGTTGAGATCAGATCGATCAGCGGCGCGACCGCGTCTTTAGAACCGATATCCCCAAGCGCGACGGCCGCGAGCTGCCTAACGGAAGGTCTTGAGTCCTTCAGTGCCGACACCAAACTCGGCAACGCAATATGTCCCAGCCGCGCCAGCGATGTAGCGGCCTGCGCACGGAGCGCGCTCGATTCGTCCCGTAACAGCGCCATCAGATGAGGCACGGCGCGTTCGTTTGAGCTTTCGCCAAGAGCCCGCACAGCGGCCGACCGAACATTTGGGTTTGAATCGGAAAGCGCTTCGACGACTCGGTTAACCGCCCGAGTAGAACTTATGCCGCCCAAAGCTTCGATGGCCGCTTCTCTCGTCGCCGGCGTCGGCGAGCCGGCCATCTCGAGAAGCAAGTCGACGGCTGGTTCGCCCATCCGCCCTAACGCCCATGCCGCCTGCTGGCGGACAAAATAACGTTCATCCTTGAGCACGAGAGCGAGCCCCTTGATCGAGCGTTTGTCGCCGATCATGCCGAGCGTTCGCGCCGAGGAGGCGCGCATTTCAGGTGTTGAGTTTCTATCCTGCAACACAGCCGTCAACGGATCGACCGCCGGCGCGCCAATACGCCACAAGACACGCGCCGCTCGATCTCGGTCACTCTCCCGCGGCGAGCGAAAAACCTCAACCAGAGACGGGACCGCTTTCTCACCGATTCCCGTCAACGCCTCTGCCGCGTAGAAACGGACCACCGGGTCCTTATCGCCAAGCGCCACCGCAAGAGGCCCAACCGCCTGATCGAGTGAGCCTTCGGACGCGACGCGCGCCAACACCTGTGTCGCGCGAGAACGCACTCGCCAATCGGCGTTAGACAGTGAGTCGATCAGCACCCGAGTCGCGCGCGAGTCCCTTAGTCGCGCCAATGACTCCGCTGCCGCCAGACTCACGCGCGGGTCCCGATCGCTGAGGAGTGACGCGAGCGGCCCAAGCGCGCGGCTGTCTTTCATTCTTCCAAGGGCGTAGGTAGCTTCGACTCGCACGTCAGCGCTCTGATCGCCCAACGCGCCAGTTAAGGGATCGGTCGCGCGCGGGTCGCTCAAAGCGCCGAGCGTGCGCGCCGACTCCGAGCGGACGCGGCTATCACTGTCCTTCAAGGCCGCAATGATCAGGGGCACCGCGCTTCGGTCGCCGAGCCGCGCAAATGTGGTGACCGCGGCAGCCCTCACTTGCCAACTCGGACTGAAAAGGTCGGGCGCAACTTTTTCAACAGATATCCCCAGCGCCGCGAGCGAGTGTACCGCGGCTTCTCGAACAGGCGCTTCGCTGTCCCGGGCCGCAAGGAATAGGGCCTCGGCGGCGGTGTGATCGGCAATCAAGCCGAGAGCGATAACGGCGGCGGCCCTGACTTCGACTTCGGGCGCGCGCGAGGCGCCAACCAAAGAACCGACTGCACGGCGGTCTCGTAGCGAGCCCAACGCTTCAGCCGCTTTGACTCTAACCTGAACCTCCCTGGCGCCGGTCAGAGCTTCGATCAAAGGCTCGACCGCCTTTGCGTCGCCGAGGCGCGCGAGCCTCTCGGCGGCGCGGACTCGACCACTGACATCGCCGGCACTCAACTGAGAAGCCTCGCTCTCGGCGGTGACCCCGGCCGCCGCCAGCGCTTTGCGGGCATTAGAGCTCAGCTTACCGTCAGCAGTTCGCGCGTCGAGCAAGAGATCGGCAACGCGGGCGCGATCGAACGATGCCAGCGCTTCGCTGATCGCGTCGATCACGATTGGCGAATTCTCTTTCTTCAGCGCGCCGACAAGCGCTATGAGTAAACGCTCGGACGAATCACTTTTCGGAGAGGTACGGCTTACTTTAAGGATCGAAGCCACAGACGCCGCGCGCACCGCGGGTTCGGGATCCTCGAGCATATTGATCAGTACGACCCTGGCTTCATCGCCGTCAAACCCGGCGAGACCTTCTGCCAGCGCCAGCCGAATCGACAACACTTCTTTCTTTGAAGCCGGCGGGTCGTTAACGGCAATGGACAAGAGCGCCGGGAGCGAGCGATTGTCGCCGAATTCCAGGAGCGTCTTGAACGCACCCTGGCGAATGTCCGCATACTCGCTTCGCAGGGCCGGCGTTATTCGATCCAGATAATCGCGATTTCCCAATCGATAAAGCGCGGCGGCGTATTCCCACAGGTCTGCCCCGGCTTGGGCAGCGCCAGCCTGGACCGCGATTGCAGCCTTCTTGTCACCGATTCGGCCGAGCGCTACCGCCGCAGCCTTCCGCACGCTTGCGTCTTCGTCCTTGAGAAGGGCGAGTAGCGCGTCGACTGCGCTCGCGGCTTTAAGAAGACCCAGCGCGCGGGCTGCCTGGCGCCGCACGACCTGGTCGGGGTCGCCAAGCGCTTTAATCAACGGCTCGGCGGAGGCGGAGCTGCCAACCGGCAACGTCGCCGCAGCGCGGGCCCGGACGTAAGCGTCGGGTGAGTTCATGAGCTCCCGCAGCGTCGACTCATCCGATCCGCCCAGCGATGCGATCGCTTCGAGAGCCGCGCACCGCACGAACCAGCTTTGATCTCGAAGCAAAGGCAGTAAGAGCACGCCGGCTGATTTATCGCCCAGCTTGGCCAATGCCCTGGCCGCCTGGCCCCTCACGTACCAGTTCTCATCCGAGAGCGCTTGTTTGAGCCTCGCGGGCGCGTCGGTTTCCTTCGAGTCTATAAGTGCAATTAGTTGCTGGGCGCGCGCGAGCGCAGCGCTCGCCAGGCTCTCCCTGGAGTCAGAAGCTTGCTGTGCAAACGTACTAACCGCACAGAGCGATGCGAGCAGAATTGAGTCGATCGCGAGAAAGGTCCTTCTCATCTCTCCTATCTTTACGGCAGGGGGAAGCAAACGCTAGTCGGCTTGCAGCAGGAATACTACATTAGGTATGAGCCGTTTAGAAAGTGGAGGGGCGGACGGCTTGCGTAAACAAGACGGCCACGCCTGCGACGCAGCGATTGAGGCAATCTTGCCCAACTCAGCGCCCGCGCTTTGCGCTCGCGGCCTGGTCTCAGCCGCTAAGGGACCGGATCAACGATAGCAGATTAGTTTCTTCACACTTTAATGCCCGCCAAGCTGCGGTACAGCCGGGCGGGCATTCTGACTAATCAACTTCGTCAGAGCGTTATGCGGCAATGCGATGGCCTTTCCCTCCATCGTTCGCTGAAAAACTCCCGTAATGCGCCAGCGCTCGGTCGATCGCGCGCATAGCCTGAGAGACGTTGAGCTTTAGAAATCTTATGAGGTGCGCGACCTCGGTGGGCGTGAGGTCCTCGGGGCTACGCCCCGGTATCCCCAGCGGCACCAGATATGAGCGCATATTCAAGCCAGCACGCCTCATTTCGGCTTCCAGCGTTGCTATGAATTCCTCCCGCTCCGTCATGTTCATCGCGACCAGCCCATCGCGAACGACGGCCTTAAGCTCATCGGCGCCGAGCGCCGACAATTTTGGTGCCTCTACCGGCTGATTTCTGCTGCGGATTTGTCTTACTTGATTGTTCTTAGCCATTTTCTTTCTCTCCAACCCCCGTCTGTTCTGAACCCGTTCGTAACTGTATCATCCTGAGCCTGAACGTCGCGCTCCACCGACTACTCAAGAGTGCGCGATATCCATCCCTCAAACGCGACTCGGATTCTTTTGTTTCAAGAAACTTCCGAGTTGCCTCTTGCACGGGAAACAACTCGGCAAACGCCATTTTGGCGGCGGTCGCAAAGCATTTGTGCAACCTTTGTGCCAACAGGTTGCCTGGCCCCGGCGCCAACCCCTACTTTACCGATTCAGACTCTCTCATTGATCCGAGCCTTGGCGGGCTCTGCGAGCACCGCGTCTCCTCCGGCTACATTCGCCCGGAACTGGACCGTACTAACAAGTGAACCCCGCTACGGCTTAGACAGCGGCCAGGCGAAGTCGGTTACAAATGCGAGCTCTGGCGCGGGGAGATGTCCTGGGTTTGCGACTTCGCGCAGATTTTTCATGCTAGAGAACCAGATTCACTAGCGAACCCGTTCAATTCATTTGTGGAGTCGGTTTCCAAATTGGTATAGTGGCCTTCCTGGGTGCATTCCACACATAAAGGGATCACAAAAATGGCAGACGATCGAACCGAGCGTAACCGCGCTATAGACATCGCGATTGCAGGTATAGAGAAGCAGTTCGGCAAGGGCTCGATAATGCGTCTGGGCGAAAAAAAGGTACTGGATATCCCAGCGATATCCACTTCTTGTTTGAGTCTGGACGCGGCCATCGGGATTGGAGGCGTGCCTCGCGGACGAATCGTGGAAATCTACGGCCCAGAGTCTGGCGGCAAGACGACGCTCGCTCTTCACATAGTTGCAGAAGCCCAGAAGGCGGGGGGCGTGGCCGCTTACATAGACGCCGAGCACGCAATGGATGCGAAGTATGCCGAAAAGCTCGGCGTCAACGTTAACGATCTGTTCATCTCGCAGCCCGATTCCGGCGAGCAAGCGCTCGAGATCGCTGAGGCACTGGTCCGGTCAAATGGTGTCGACGCGCTTGTGATCGACTCGGTTGCCGCGCTCGTTCCCCGTGCTGAATTGGAGGGCGAGATGGGAGACTCGCTGCCTGGACTCCAGGCGCGCCTGATGTCACAGGCTCTCAGAAAGCTTACGGCCGTGGTCGCCCGCTCCAACACGTGCCTGATCTTCATCAACCAGATACGCGAAAAAATCGGCGTGATGTTCGGCAATCCCGAGACGACAAGCGGAGGCCGCGCACTCAAGTTCTACTCCTCAGTCAGGCTCGAGATCCGACGCACCAGTACGATCAAGGATGGCGATTCGGCGGTCGGCAATCGCACAAAGGTGAAGGTCGTCAAAAATAAAGTCGCTCCCCCATTCAAAGAAGCAGAATTCGACATAATGTACGGCGAAGGCATTTCGCGGGAGGGTGACCTGCTCGATCTGGCAGTCGAAAACAGAATCGTTGAGAAGAGCGGTGCGTGGTTTAGCTTCAAGGGTGAACGGCTCGGGCAAGGACGCGAGAATGCCAAAAACGTCATCAAGTCAGACCACGACATGGCTAGCCGTATCGAAGCCGAGGTTCGCGGGGCGCTCGGACTCACCCCCGCCTCCTCCGGAGAAACGGCGGCACCCGGGGCAACAACTGGGTCTTCGAGAAAAGCCGCCTCGAAAGAGTAGACACTAGTTTACCGGCAGGTAGTATCGCGGCCTTTGTGAGGCTTTCGGCTTGATAAGCCGTTAGCCTCAGCATAATGTGCCCGGATGTGCTCTTTGCCCAACATTTGGTGTTGACCTTGGCGCGAAGTTTCTGGTACTATCGCGCGCGACTCACCAGGATGCCCCCCCAAATATCGAGGTGGTTTTAGCATGAAATGTCATGGTTGCGGGCATGAGTTTCCTGGCACGTTTCCGCGCTGCCCACGTTGTCATCGTTCCACATCAAGGCGGGGCCGAACGTCCACAGATTCAAGACTGCTAGAGTTTCCCAGAAGGGCGCGCGTCTCACCGCCGGTCGAAGCACCAACGCCTTCGCTTCCCGCGTGGCGCCTCGAACTCAACGAGAAGGTCCGGGCTATACGAGCTAATCGTAGCGCTTCCAGCTCGCAAGCTGAGACCTCTGGCGAACAACTGATCAATTCCTTCGACGTTGAGCCCCCCGCCGCTGGCGTGGGCGCGCGACAGGAAGAAGCTCGGACGTCCTACGGCAGGGATGCGAGCCTCCGCGCTTCGACGGCTCGATCCGAATCGAACCAACGACCGGAGTCGCCCGCGACTCCCACTCGACGGTCCAGCAACAACATCGTGGAAGCTGCCCTTACTCGCGTAAAGCGAGCAAGCGAAAACGCCAGCCGCGCCGCGCTACCCAAGATCGAACCCGCGCGGTCCGTTCAAGCGAGCTCGCAAGTCTCGCTGGCAGGCGATCGCCAGGCAACCGCGAGAGCCTTAGCTCCAGAACCTGAAATTGAGTCAAGGGTCGAGTTCACACCGGCGCCGAGGCCCGAGTTTATTCAACCTCCAATTATTAAGTCTGCGCGCGTCGAGGCGTCGTTCCCTGAAAAGCGACGCCCGGAAACGACGGTGATCGCTGATCTCACCGACTCGCAGACATCACCCGCCGGCGAAACGGTTGAGCGGGCTTCAGTGTTGGTCCTCGATGAGATCGAGCCTCTGGATTATCTGGAAGCTGAGGTTCGAAAGGTCGATAAGGCGCTCGGCGCTGAGTTTCTGCGAAACGAGAGTCCCTCGATTCTCACACACGCGGTGATAGACCTCGTGGATCTTCTCGCCGTGGCAGTTAGCTGCTCGCCGTTTCTGGCGTTCATAATGATTGCGGATGGCAGCTTTTCAATTGCCAAGACGAGGCTTGCATCCGGAGCCATCGTAGCGCTGATAGCGTTCTTCTACCTTGCGCTGACCCAATGCCTCTGCGGTAGAACTTTCGGCATGATGTTAACGAACACCCGCGTTGTAGACGCGCGTTCCTTTGAAGCTCCCTCCCCGTCCCAAGCCCTATTCAGAACGGCCGGCTACTTTCTTGCCGCCGCGCCGGCAATGGCCGGAATCCTCTGGGCCGCGTTCGATCGCAAGCACCGAGGGTGGCAGGATTTTATCTCTGGCACCGTGGTCGTTCGAGATTTCTAAAACGGCAATCCGCGCCCGCGTCGCTAGATGCCGCTGGAGTATTGCGCGCGCGCTTATTTCGTCCTGAGTATTCCTCAAGTAATATTACTGCGTGGATAACTTCTATCTGTCGGCGCTCGCGCAAGAAGTGATGCCCGAGGTGCAGGGGCGCACGGTCGTTCGGATATCACTCGCAAATTCGACCCTGCTCTTTGATCTGCGCCTAACCGGCGGCCGGCAACTGCTAGCTTCACTGGATCGAACCGATCCGGCTCTTTATCTTTCTACTGAGATCGCCGCTCAAGTTTTCACGGGAAAGCACACTTCGACTTTTTTTCTTTCATTGCTGCGCAAACACATCGTTGACGCGAGGCTTGTAAAACTCCGGAAAGAGCCGCGTGACCGGATCGTCCAAATCGATTTCGAGAAACTGGACGCGGGTGATAACAAAATCCAGACCTCGCTGGTGTTGGCGCTCACCGGACGCTCGGCCAACGCTTATCTAATCGACGCCAACGGAACGGTCATGGGGATGCTGTTCGAGCAACACGCCCCAGGGCAATCAGTTGCTCCCATCCCATCCGTCGAGACCTTCGATCCGGCAAGTCTGACTGCCGAGCTGAATGATTCAATCACCCAGTCCGAAGCGCTTGATCGTTTTTTTGGAAGCGGATCGAGCTTCGGGCCGCAACTCAGAAATGAGTTTCTAGCTCGTTCGAAGGACGCGAGTCCCGCAGCGTCCTTTATGTCCTTAGTTAAAGCCTTGTTCGATCGCGATCCGCTGCCTCTCGTGTATTCGCGATTGCCACTTGAGCGGATCGGGCAAGAAGTCATAAACCGCAGGACAGATTTGTTACTTTCACATATCGAGCTTGCTCAAGGCAGCGGCCTGAAGCGTTATCAATTCTCGTCTCTCTCGGAAGCCGCCGACCAATACTACAGCGCGCGCAGCCGCGCGACGGCGCTCGGCGTCGAGTACGCGGCGCTGAAGCAGTCGATCGAGCGCGAGGTCAGCAAGCGAGAATCGGCCGTCAAGGCGATCGAAGTCGACCGCGCTCGATTCGAACACCCTGAGAAGCTAAAGCGCTGTGGCGATCTGCTTTTAGCCAACCTGGCCAACGCTCGAATCGAAGAAACCCGAGTCACCGTTGTGGATTATTACGACCCCGGCCAAGCCGAAATCCAGATTGAGATACCCGAAGGCGCCACGTTGAAAGCGGCGGCATCTGATTATTTCGCGAGATATCAAAAGGCGCGACGCGCTCTCACGGCAATAGCTACGCGAGAGCGCGAAGTCTCCCACAATCTTGAGCCACTGAAACAACTCCTGGCCAGGCTCGAACAGGAGCCGACGGCAAATACCATCGCGGAGGTGGGTAAAGCGGCCGAGCGACTGATCGGCGGTACGCGCGGCGCCCGGCGCGACACGAATAAGCGCACGAGGGAAAAAGGCGGCTATGCTTTCGGGCGCAGGTTCAGGTCGAGCGACGGGTATGAAATCGTGGTAGGAAGGAACGACCGCGACAACGACGCGCTCACGTTCCGCGTAGCCAAGCCGCAAGACATCTGGCTTCACGCTGCGGACTATCCGGGCTCGCACGCGATCATTCGCAATCCGGCCCGCAACGCTCCACCTCACCGGACGATCGCTGAAGCGGCCGAACTGGTGGCCTTCTATTCGCAGGCTAAGCGCGAGGGTAAAGCCGCAGTGCACTACACTCAGAAGAAATTCGTTTCAAAGCCGCCGCGCTCAAAGCCCGGCCTGGTCCGCCTCTCTTCATTCAAGACAATCGTCGTCGAGCCGCGGTGCATTCTGGAAAGACTTGGGTGAATCCTGCAAGCAACCTCGAAGGCGATTCCACAAACTAAGAGTCCGCGCCCGTAGCGCTGTCAATCTTTCCGCTGCAAGTTTAAATCACTGATGTTATTATTCATTCAGCGAGGCGCAATAAAAGAATGAGCCGGTTGATGTTCGTCTACCTCTCAGGTTCAGAGAAGGGTAAGACAAGAATCTTTACACAAGAACACGTGACGCTGGGCACTTCGGATGCCTGTGACGTGAAGCTCGTTCCCGAGGAGGGTGGTTCCCTTCCCGAGGGTGTAATTGCCGATATCTATGACGACGAAAACACATTTCACCTCGTGCCACATATTGAAAAGAACCATTTCGAGATAACAATCAACGGCGAAGAACTCGGAGCGGATGAAACCGCCGCAGGATACACGTTGCACGACGGCGACGCTATCCACTTTGGGCACGGGCTGGCTAGCGCGAGCGTGCTGTTCCAGGTAATGCCGGAGAACTTCTCGGCCACCCATCCCGTTCGCCGCAACGTTGCCGAGATCGACAGAATTCCAGGGCAGTCTGTTCATCCGCTTACGGCTACGCTGTTCGTCAAAGAGCTTACCGCGAGCCTCTGGGCTGAAATCCCTCGCAAGGCGAAGTTGCTCGGCCTGACTGGGGTAGCGGCAGTGTTGCTACTGGCCCTCGGTGTAATCGCGTTCAGCCTGGTAACCTTGATCCGCAACACCAACAAGACTGATCGGTTCGGAGAGCAGATTGCGGGGGTTCAGGCCCGGCGCGAACAGGACCAGGAACTAATCCGCAAACAGCAAGAGGAGATCGAGAGGCTCCGCGAAGTCAGCGACCAGATGCGCCGGTTCACCCAGAAGATCGCTGAGTTGTACAGTCCGGGCGTTTGCCTGATAGTAGGCAGCTACACTTTCGTCGAGCGCGGCACCGGGCGCGTGCTCCGATACGAAACGGCGGACCGCATCAGCGATATGCCCGTGGATAAGAGCGGCAATTTGCAAGCTTCTGTTGACGGCGCCGGACCGCCGGTCCAAATAGACTACACCGGCACGGGCTTCGTGGTAGAGAAAGGCGTGATCGCGACCAACAAACACGTCGTGCAGCCGTGGGCGACCGATCAGATGGCCGAGATCATCTTGCATCAGGGCGGCGGCCTTACTCCAAGGCTGGATTCACTCGAGGCCTTCTTCCCTTCCCGGCAGGCGCCCTTTGATTTGAAAGTGGCAGCAACCTCACCTCGATATGACATTGCTCTCTGCAGGTTCGATCAGGGTGAAGCGGCGCTGCCGATCTTCCCTCTGAGTAAAGAAGATCCCAGCTCGATAATCGGCGAACCGGTGGTGCTGTTGGGCTACCCGACCGGAGTCGACGGGCTGCTTCAGCGCATTGAAGAAACGGAGCGGCGCGAGATACTGCGCACCCGAGGCCAAAGCGCTATCGAAGTAGCTGCGGGGTTGGCTTCGCGCGGTCTGATAAGGCCGCTGACCACCACCGGCACTATCAGCGACGCTCTCCCGGGCCGCATTGTCCATAGCGCTCAGACCACCGAAGGCGGATCGGGTAGTCCAATATTCGACCGCGACGGCCGGGTAATTGCGATCAACTCCGCGATACTCGCCACGGTTGATGGGAATCAGAGCTTTGGCGGTTCGAACTTTGGCGTGCCAATCAAGGTCGCTTACGAGTTGCTCCAGGCGCTCGAGGGAGACAAACCCAAAGAAAGGCAAGATCATTGAGGCGCAAGCAAAGGTCCTTGACGACCTAACACAGATGCTCCAGACGTATCGAATAGGGTAGACGAGATTCTCAATCTGCTCGCATCAGAACTTCACTTGAAAGTACGGGGGTGAGAAATCGTTGACTCTCCCTCACGCACAGCGGCCCCGTCCGGCAATCTCCACTCCATCGAAGCGCAGCAACTCATCCTCTTTGCTTGGAGGCGGCACCACCTCGAATACAACCTTGTCGAACTTTCCGTGACCGCGATAGAACGATGACTTGTACCCGCGCTGATTCGTGAACTCGATCAATTGGACGCCCCACTTTCCTAGAGCAGCGTTTTCAGGAATCGGAATGGTAAGGTCAAAGCTTGTCTGCGAGTAACTCTGTTCAAGGGGAATTGACACCTCCCCCACGGCCAGCTTTGATTTGCTGGAGCTCGCCATGCTGAACTGAAAACACTGGACGAAAATCTTGCTGACTCCGTTAGGATCGTAGGCCGCGATCCGCAGCACCAGGCTCTCACCCGCTACTACCTGAACATCCGCAGAACCGTTTATCCCCAAACTGACAGACATATCTCCACCTTTCCTTTGGAAAAAGTCGTGTGAGGATTATCAGTAACTCCAGGGCAGGTCTTACGGTCTTCTCTTGTTTTCTATGACGGCGACGATGATAACCGCCGCAACCAGTGACCGTCAAGAGTTCATCGCTTCGCTTCAATGTTCAAGGGTTCACAGTTCCGGGTTCCGGGTTTAAACCCCGAACCCGGAACCCTGAACTCGGAACCGCCGTCGGGTTTATTTTTGATCGTACGGGCGCTCTTTTCCTTCCTGCGCCTCTTTATACGCGCCGTTCGGAATATTGGGACCCAGCGCGATTGCTTTCTCATACTCGCCGAGCGCGTCCGGGCGGAATTCCTGGAAATCGAATATTCGTCCGAGAAACACATGACTCCACTGGATCAACCAGCGCTCGGAATCCTTCGACGCATTTTCGATCGCCTTCCGGTAGAGCTTGATCGCCCGCTCGAGCCGTTCATGCTGCGCCTGAATCTTGTCGTTCTCATCGGCCTTGGGGTCGAGCTCAGCAGCCGAGGCCGTCTGAGTCACGACCTGCGCAAGCCCGTACAGGGCTCTGGCGTTGCCAGGCTCCACCGACAGCACCTCGTCCAGGATCGAACGCGCCTCTTTGAACCGCTTCTCCCTGATCAGATCATCAGACCTCAGGATCTTCGCTGCCATCGCACCCATCGCCGCTTCGGCGGCGGCGCCTTCGCTATTTGTGCTCTTCGACGATTTAGACCGGCGCGCCGACACGCGAGCTACTACGGGCTCGAATTCCCTCGGCCGCGCTGCCTCGCGATCGAACTTCGCTGTCGCCACCATCTGATCGAAGAAGTCTTCCATGCTGATGCCGACCTTCTCTAAACCGATTAGCGAATCATAGAAGTGAAAGCTGAGCACCGCGCCGCGAAGATAAGCTTGCGCAAGGTCGAACACCGCGTCGTCCTCGGTGTAGCTTCCTCGAGTAGCGATGGTATTTATCCGCCGCAGCCTCGCCTCGGTGGCCTGCGCCAGCGATTCGCGGACGACAAGATACACGCTGTTCGAGTACTGCTTTGCCGCGGTCGGCACCGAAGCAACCAGCTTCAGCATCGGATCCCTGTACTCGAGCGAAGCCTTCAAGTGCCGCTCGACCATCGGGTCGATCACGAATCTTATCATCGCCTGACGCACCGGATCGGCAGCACCAGCTCGCGAAGGTCCCACAATCACGATGTAGTCGTCGCCAATCTTGCGCGACAATAAGTCTTCTCTCTGATTCAGAATGTCGCCGCGCACAGTCGAAGTATCCATCGCGGCAAGCGGATCGGGGATGACGAAGACCTGCCTCGTGCGAGTTCGAGTGATCACCGTCGTTTTTTGCTTTTTGAAATCCGCCTCGCCGGTCGTAATGACCAGGGGGCGCATGTTGATTACCGTTTCTGGTTTCGTATGAAAGTAGTCGAGGACATCGTAGATCACCGTGCCGACTGGAATGCGATAGGCCGCCGCGGACGTTTCTGCAATCGACATGTATTTCGGAATGAGTTCTCTTATCCCGCTCTTCACGTAGAACTCTCGAACCAGCGGGATAAAACCGAGCAGAGGCTGCAAGTCGTCCGGGATTGCGAGGTCTGTTGACGACTGGTAGATCGTGAAACCCGGAGGCTGCGTCATCATCACGCTGAGCGCGGCATACCGGGCTGCATCGGCGGTTTCGTCCATGCCCGGCCGTCTGTGTGCTTTGTAAAACGCCGCGAGCTTTTCCTTCACCTGCGGATCAAGCGCGGCGAGGTCTTTTCTCAACGCGGCGCGCGCGGAGGACAAGGGCTGATCGCCCGTCTCATAGTCAAAGCCGGCCACATTCAACGCCGCCATCACAACGAAGGTCCTGACGTCGGCCCCGATGCGAACGTTTACTTCGGAAGGAGTGATGAACCCGCCCCGCGGCGTTGATGGCTGGACTTGCACGCTCGTCTTCGTTTCCGGCGCCGTCTGCTGCGCGGCAGCCGAGGCAGTCAGACAGCCAGCGAGTAGGAAGATAACACTTGCTCTCTGCATAAGACTAAAGATAACGGCGCGGTAGAACCGTGGTCAAGAACCCGCGGACCGCCAGAAGTAGCTTAGCAATAATTCTCATTGCCCACGGAATAGATAGTTCACTGTACACGAAACTCGGGGAGTCCCGGTAATCCCACCAACGCAGTTGGTGGTTCGTTTATACCCAGCCTAACTCTTCGCTCGGAGTCACTTTCCGGCTGATGACAGCCATGTCGAATATGAACTATCCACCAACTGCGCTGGTAGGATTGCACCTGAATACTTGTGTGTCATCGACTTTTTAAGCAGCCTGCTAAAGCTTCTCGGACACCGCCTTAGCCTGCAGAAACAGCAACAGGTAATCGCGCCCGCCGCCCTTTGAGTCGGTGCCGGACATGTTGAAGCCGCCGAACGGATGCGCGCCAACCATGGCCCCGGTGCATTTGCGATTCAAGTACAGATTGCCCACGTGGAAATCACGACGAGCTTGCTCGAGTCTTCCACGCTCGCGGCTGTACACTGCGCCGGTCAAACCATATTGCGTGTTGTTGGCAATTTCGAGCGCCGAGTCGAAGTCTCGCGCCCGAAACGCCGCCAGGACCGGGCCGAAAATCTCCTCTTGCGAGACGCGCGCCATCGGTTCCACGTCGCCGACCACCGTCGGTTTGATAAACCATCCGCGTTGGCCCTCCGTTAGCGGGCCGCCTCCGGTCATCAATTTGCCCTCGCCCTTTCCAATCTCGATGTAGTTCAGAATCGACTCATACGCGCTCTTGCTCGAGACGGGACCCGTCCAGTTCTCCTGTTCCTTGACCGGACCGACCTTAAGCTTGCCAGCTCGATCGGCGACTCGGCCAACAACCTCATCGTATACCTGGTTAACCACGACTACTCTCGAGCACGCCGAGCATTTCTGTCCTGAATATCCAAACGCCGACGCGACAACTCCATCAACTGCCGCATCCAGATCAGCGGTCTCATCGACGACGATCGTATCCTTGCCACCCATCTCGGAGACGATTCGCTTGATCCACAACTGGCCTTCGGCGGTCTTCGCGGCAAGCTCGTTAATGTGGAGCCCGACTTCTTTCGAACCCGTGAAGGCGATGAAGCGAGTTCGCGGATTGCCTACGAGGTAGTCGCCAATCTTTGCGCCGCTGCCGGGGACAAAGTTCACCACACCAGGCGGAAGCGACACTTCTTCCAGCAGCTCGACAAACTTCGCGGCGACTATTGGGCTCTCGCTGGAGGGTTTGAGCACCACGGTGTTGCCGGTCACTACCGAGGCCAGCGTCATTCCTCCGAGGATCGCAAGAGGAAAGTTCCAAGGTGGAATCACGATCCCCACCCCCATCGGGATGTAGTCGAGTTCGTTCTGCTCGCCGGCGAGCGCCGTCAGCGGTTGCTCCTGACCGTAGCGGATCATCTCGCGCGCGTAGAACTCAGCGAAGTCGATGGTCTCGGCAACGTCGCCATCTGCCTCCGCCCACGATTTGCCCACTTCCAGGACGAGCAACGCATTGAATTCTGCCTTGCGCTTGCGGAGCAGCGAAGCGACCTTCAACAGATAGCGCGCTCGCACGTCAGGCGCGACGTTCTTCCACTCCTGGAAAGCGGCGGTTGCGGCTTCGATCGCTTTGTCCGCGAGCTCGACGGTGGCCTTATGTACGAGCCCGACAACCTCCTCGTAGTTCGATGGGTTCACTGAAGCGAGCATGTCGCCGGTCGTGTAGCGCTTGCCTCCGATGATAAGCGGATACTCGCGCCCGAATTGAGATTCGGCGTCGGCGATCGCTTCGCGCATCACTGCCGCGTTGCGCTCGCTGGCAAAGTCGGTGAAGGGTTCGTTCTGAAAAGACGGAAGCATACTATGAGTTCCTTTCTCTCTCGATCCTCGGGTTTAGCCAAGCTAGAAACTATCAACCTCGTTGAACAACGGTCAACTGAGATAGGACGCTCCTTCGTTGTAGCAACAAAACCTGGTTGTTATAGTGCAGGTGTTGACTGCCCTCGCGCGCATAGCGCCAGGCTGTGGTCTGCTAGATTGAAGGCGATTGTGATCTTCTAAAAAAACATGCGCCGGTTCAAACGATACACAACATTTGTCCTCCTGGCGTTGGTGCTCTTCGCGAGTGGCGCGCGCAGCGGTAGCCCGCCAGGCAACTCCGCCCATTCGATCGCGGCCCGCGATTCATCGGATCCATTGTCGCCCAAGGACCGGGTCGAGGTTTTCGAGGAGGTTTGGGAAACCATCAACGAGAAGTACTATGACCCTTCTTTCAACGGCGTAGACTGGCGCGGTGTGCGCGAGCGCTATCGCCCGCTCATCGAACGGACAAACACCGAAGACGAATTCTACGGACTCCTCAAGCGTATGGTCGGCGAGCTGCACGACGCCCACACACGCTTTCACATCCCCGAAGAGCGCCGCGAGCGCGAACGCTTGCAAGCCGTCAGCGCCGGCGTCTCCATCTACGAGGTTGAAGGGAAACCGGTCGTCGTAAGCGTGGAGCCGGTTTCAGACGCCGCTCGCGCGGGCGTCGAGGAAGGAATGATCGTGCTTGCCATCGACGGCAAGCCCGTCTCCCAACAACTGGCCGATGCGCGCGCTCGCGTAGCAGGCTCGTCCACGGATCGCGCCGTTCGGCTCAGGCTGTACCGGATGATCGTTGACGGGGCCCCCGGCACGACTCTTCGAATGAGCCTCGGGCGGGCAGACGGTTCAGTGCTGGATGTAGCATTGACGCGCCGCATCGTCGCCGATACCGGAGTGGTCACCTCACGCCGCTTACCATCCGGCTACGGCTACATCAGGCTGACGCTTTGGAAATCGCCAATCCGAAAACGATTCCGGCGAGCGCTGGAACAACTCAAGGATGCACCCGGCATCGTGATCGACATTCGCGGCAACCCCGGCGGCGAAGCAGAAGAAGTTGCGAAGATCGCAAGCTACTTTTTCAACTCGAAGGTTGCATTTGGCAAGTTCAGCACGCGCGCGGGGAAATCGGTCTACGTTCGCACCGATGACGATGAGCAGGTCTACAAGGGTCCTCTCGCGATCCTGGTGAACGAAGGCTCGGGCAGCGGCTCGGAGTTGTTCGCCGGAGTGATGCAGGAGAACGGCCGCGCTATGGTGGTCGGCCGCCGGAGTTGCGGATGCGTGCTCGGCATATCGAAGTTCAGAAGCGTGAAGGGCAAGGGTGAGCTTGCGGTGAGTGAATACGGCTACCGCTCCCCCAAGGGAAACACTTTCGAAGGAACGGGAGTGACTCCGGACAAGACGGTGGAGCTGAAGATATCGGATATTCAGCAGCATCGGGATGCTGCGCTTGAAGAGGCTGAGCGGTTGTTAAAAACAAAACCCGAAGCAAGAAGCGGCTCACACTGAGTATGTTCCTCGGGAGCGTTCAAATCGATCTTCTTATCCGGGGACCGGCGCTGGTCAAGCAAAGAATCGCGACTTCAGCTTGGAGAGTGAAGGGTTCAGGTCGGGAAGGGTGGCTTGGCCGCGCTCCAGCACTGGTAAAGCAAGGGATTGAGACTTCAGCTTGGAGAGTGAAGGGTCGCAGGTCGGGAAGGGTGGCTTGCCCCCGCTCTTGTTGCTCAAACTGGACACTGACGAAAAAGAGCGGGGGCAAGCCACCCTTCCCGACCTGCGATCCTACGCACTTAGGTTCATCTTGCGGATTGTCCGCGAGCAGCCTTCGCTTTCGACAAGCTCACAAGATTCGCAATCAGCCGATAGGCGCCCGGTACTCCTTTGGGCAATTGTCTGAACCAGGCGTACGCAGTGTAGACATAAATCCCCTTGCCGTACTCGGCGATCACTTCCCCTCCCTTCAAGTCCGGTTCGCCCGGGTCGTGACTAGCCATCAACGGTTTGAAATGCGAATCCCAGTCGCCCAGGAAGTAAGCCCCGCGTTCTTGCACCCAGCCATCGAAGTCGCGCTCGGTGATCTTGTTCGGAAAATTGAAACGCGGATGATTGGGTTCGAGTATAGTCACCGCCGCCAACTCGTCGGTCACTCGAAAAGGCCGGGCGTCAGGCTTCGGATACGACGGGAAATCGCCGCTCACGAACTGGGCTTGTGAGTAACCCGCGACCACCAACTTCCTACGCGAGTATTCAAGCAAACGCGCGTTGTACTGGGCCAACTCGGCCTTTGACGACGCGTCTGAGCCAACAACGATCACGTCGAGTTGTGACAAATCACTCCCGAGTTCGCTAGCTGAAAGCGGTCGCGCGTCGAGTCCCGCGCTGCGCAGCGAATCAAGCACCTTATCGCCCGCTGCTCCGATGAACCCGGCTCTTGGCTTTGTCGCTGACTTCGAGAGAGCGAAAGCGATCTCAGCCTCGCTGAGATACAAGAGCCGCGGCTCTCGATCAGCTTGCCGCGCCCCCTGCCCCGAAACGCGCGCGTCCTGTCTCTCTTCTCTTCCGGTCCTGTAGGGCGCGAACCCGCCCGTCTCGAAGTTGCCCCTGCTGTACTGAACAATGTAAGTTCCACCCCGGTTCACATAATCCATCAATCGCGCGTTGTTCGCGATCACATCGGGGCGAACCTCGTACACGCGAACGCCCGCGACGATCGTGTCATACGCGCTCAAGTCACCGGACGCGAGTTCCTTCGAGTCGATCGTCTTCACGTCAACGCCAATGCGTTTCAGGGCCGCGGCGAAATCGTCGCCCGCTCCCTCGATATAGCCGACTTTCAAACCCGGGGCCACCTTGACGTCTATCACCTCGGCTTCGGCTTGAGCCTCGTGATAGACGAAACGCGGCTCGATGTGAGGATAAGCGACAACTTGATAACCTTGGCGGTACGAGCGCCCATCAACGGTCGCGACTGCCGACAACGTGCGCCGAGTCTCTGCGCTGGAGCCCAGCACTTTCACGACGAAGCTGAGCGAGGCTCGCTCCTCTTCGCGTTTCAGCTCGAAGTTGGCAGACGCCGGTGTCACTTGCCACTCAGCGGGTTTCTGAAGCGTCACGGAACCGCGTACGCCGCCCTTCTGATTGTTAGTCACCGACACGGTCACTTGGCGTTCGATCGCGGCCGCGGATTTCGGATAGACAAGGAGGTCCGGTGAGACGTTGACCGACACGGCGGGCGCGACCTTAAGCTCGTGGCGAATCTCACCAACCGCCCGGTCGGCATAACGATACTCAGCTTTCTGGTTGGTCTGTATCGATGCGCCGGCGATGTTGAAGTCCACGACCCCCATCAGCGCAGGAGTAGAAACGGGCTCGATCCCGGTTGCGCCTTTTTCCGGCTTATCGATCTTGAACATATCGCCCTTGCGAGGGCTGTTCAGCCAGTATGGCCGGGTCGGGTCGGCATCGGCCGAGACGGTGACGGTGTATTGAGCTTCCAGCACAAGCCTGCCGTCAACCTCGGTGACCTTCTCCTTTCCCTTCTGAACCGCTGTCCAGCCCGTGGGTGTTCGCAATCCAAACGAGCCGAGCTTAGCAGCCGAGTTCACGTACGCGCTCAGAGTGATGGCGAACGCCTGACCTGGAGTGACGATTTCGTCATCAGCCAGACAATCGACGACCACGCCTTCAGACTTCAACAGCGCGTCGGCGAAGTCAGCTTCCTTTTGTTTGAGAAGAAAGGTCGTCTCAAACAGCTCAGACTCATTCAAGCCCAGCGCCCCAACCCCGTTGCTGATCTCGCGCAGCTTCTTCAAGCCGCGCGCCACTATCTCAGTGACCGAAGCCTTCGCCAGCGGATTGTATTTCGCCTTTGCTTCATCCGCAGCCGACTGAATTTCCGCGAGCTGATCTCTCAGCCTCGCCGCCGCGGCTCCGGCGTATGCGGCGATTCCGACCATCGACGAATCGATGTCTTCAAAAATGTCCCTTTCATTCTTGATCGGACCAAGCCTCGAGTCGATCAATCGCAGCCGCGAGAGCCGCGGACCGCGCGCTTCGATGGTTCCCTGGTCCTGAGACCGGTGCTGGCTGCGTCCTCGCGCGGCGAGCTCGTAGTAGCTGCAGCCAAGCAACGGATCGAACTCGCCGGTGTTCAGTGAAAGCGTCGCCAGCGACGGTAAGAACTCGCGAGGA